>NZ_JBWXMQ010000003.1:0-393834 GCF_056626735.1 Pseudomonas sp. 1
CTTTCCCGGTAATCCGTGAAGAACCTTTTTATTTGCGCTCTGGAAGCGGGAGGTTTTCCCGCCTTGTAGGTTTACTTTGTAAGCCTTTGCTGACTGTATCGTAAGTGTTCGTTATTTTTACCCTGCCGCTGAAGGCTATTGCGCTCGTTTTATATTCATAATCTATTGATTTATATGGTTATTTTTCAATGTTAAAGGCTTGTGACCAAGGATTAGTACGCTGGCGGCCAGTTGTGCCCATCGGCGAAATCTCTAGTATCTGGGTTGTGTCGACGGATAGACGCGCCCTTCAAGGAAGAGGGGAATGGACATCGCAGGACGCGATTCATCAGGACGATGAAAAGGAACACAGGGAATAGGGAAAAAATGTGGGCGGGTCAAACCGCCCCTTTTTTTGCCTGAAAAAAGCCAAATCCGAAAAAGCAAAAAGGCCCGCGAGGGGCCTTCTCTTCAAAACGCGGAACAGATCAGCGTTCGAGGTCTTTGATCTTGCCTTTGACGCCATCCCACTCTTCGGCATCCGGCAGCGATTCTTTTTTCTCGGTAATGTTCGGCCAGATCTCGGCCAGCTCTACGTTCAGCTGAATGAATTCCTGCATTTCTTCCGGAACTTCGTCCTCGGAGAAAATGGCCACGGCCGGGCATTCCGGTTCGCACAGGGCGCAGTCGATGCACTCGTCCGGGTGAATGACCAGGAAGTTCGGGCCTTCGTAGAAGCAGTCCACCGGACAGACTTCTACGCAGTCGGTGTACTTGCACTTGATGCAGTTGTCGGTGACGACGAAGGTCATTTCTAATTTTCTCCTCAGGCGGCGGCAGCGTTGCCCCTTCACGGTTGGGGTCGCCAGGTTCGGGAGCGATGTCTGCCAGCCAGGCTATTAGCCAGCAGCATCCCGAACCGCGCGAGATTCTAACAGCTTGAAGCCGTTTGCGTTATATCCGGTTCGTCGGTGCTTATATCCGGTTCTTTAGTGCATAGAGCATTTCGAGTGCACGACGCGGCGTGACGTCATCCAGATCCAGTTTGGCCAATTCATCCAGCACCGGATGCGGAAGGCTGGCAAACATATCGCTCTGCTGCGGCGTCGCCGGTTTGCCCTTGGCCGCCGGCTTCGGCGCTTCATGGGGCAGTGCGGTGTCTTCCAGGCGGCTCAGATGCTCGCGAGCACGCAAGATGACTTCGCTCGGTACACCGGCCAGTTGTGCCACAGCCAAACCGTAGCTTTGGCTGGCTGGGCCTGGCAACACATGGTGCAGGAACACGATGCGTTCGTTGTGCTCGGTTGCATTGAGGTGCACGTTGGCCACTAGCGGTTCGGCGTCCGGCAACACGGTCAGTTCGAAATAGTGCGTCGCAAACAGAGTATAGGCACGCAGCTGCGCCAGTCGCTCAGCCGCCGCCCATGCCAGCGACAAACCGTCGAAAGTGCTGGTGCCGCGACCGACTTCGTCCATCAGCACAAGGCTGCGCTCGGTTGCGTTGTGCAGGATGTTCGCGGTTTCGCTCATTTCCACCATGAATGTCGAGCGACCACCGGCGAGGTCATCGCTGGAACCGATCCGGGTGAAGATCCGGTCCACCAGCGACAGTTCGCAGCTGGCGGCCGGCACGAAGCTGCCGATGTGTGCCAGCAGCACGATCAGTGCAGTCTGGCGCATATAAGTGGATTTACCGCCCATGTTCGGGCCGGTGATCACCAGCATGCGAGTGTTGTCGTCCAGGCTCAGGTCGTTGGCCACGAACGGCGTGGTCAACACTTGCTCGACCACCGGGTGACGGCCCTGGGAGATGCGCATGCACGGTTCGCTGACGAACGTCGGGCAATTCAGGTCGAGATTCAGCGCACGTTCGGCGAGGTTGCTCAACACATCCAGTTCGGCCAGGGCACCAGCAGTGTCCTGCAGCGGCGGCAACTGGCTGATCAGGTCTTCCAGCAGCGCTTCGTACAGCATTTTCTCGCGAGCCAGGGCGCGGCTCTTGGCCGACAGCGCCTTGTCTTCGAACTCTTTCAGTTCTGGCGTGATGAAGCGCTCGGCACCCTTGAGGGTCTGGCGTCGGATGTAATCCGCCGGCGCCGATTCAGCCTGTTTGCTCGGCAACTCGATGAAATAGCCGTGAATGCGGTTGTAGCCGACTTTCAGGTTGGCCAGACCGGTGCGGGCCTTTTCCCGGGCTTCGAGGTCGATCAGGAACTGGCCGGCGTTTTCGCTCAGCGATTGCAGCTCGTCGAGTTCGCTGTCGTACCCGGTTTTAAGCACGCCGCCGTCACGGATGACCGCCGGCGGGTTGTCGATAATGGCTTTTTCCAGTAGCGCCGCCAGTTCCGGATAAGTGCTGGTAGTGGTCGCCAGGCGTTGCAGGTGCGGCGCCTCAAGATCGGTCATCGCCGCTTGCAGTTCAGGCAGTGCGCCGAGTGCATCACGCAGACGAGCGAGGTCGCGAGGGCGGGCATTGCGCAGGCCGATCCGCGCCAGAATCCGCTCAATGTCGCCGATTTCCTTGAGCTGCGGTTGCAGGTTTTCAAAGCGATAGCGGTCGAGCAGGCAAGTGATCGAGCTCTGGCGAGCCAGCAGCACGGTCAGGTCGCGCAGTGGGCGATTGAGCCAGCGGGTGAGCAGACGGCTGCCCATGGCGGTCTGGCAACGGTCGACCACCGATTGCAGGGTGTTGTCGCGGCCACCGGCCAGGTTGGTATCGAGTTCGAGGTTACGACGGCTGGCGCCGTCCAGCACCACGGTGTCGTCCAGCCGCTCATGGCGCAGGCTGCGCAGATGGGGCAGGGCGGTGCGTTGGGTTTCCTTGGCATATGCCAGCAGGCAACCGGCGGCACCGATCGCCAGGGTCAGGGTTTCGCAACCAAAGCCTTTCAGGTCCTGGGTGGAAAATTGCTGGCAGAGACTTTTCAGCGCCGAATCGCGCTCGAAATCCCACGGCGCACGGCGACGAACGCCACGGCGTTTTTCCGCCGGCAGATCCTTCGGCCAGTCATCCGGGATCAACAGCTCGACCGGGTTGACTCGCTCCAGCTCCGCCAGCAGATTTTCCCAGCCCTTGATCTCCAGCACCGTGAAGTTGCCGCTGGTGATGTCCAGCACGGCCAGGCCGAACAGACGCTCGTCGCCCAGCACCGCCGCGATCAGGTTGTCGCGACGCTCATCGAGCAGCGCCTCGTCGCTGACCGTACCCGGCGTGATAATGCGCACTACCTGACGTTCCACCGGTCCTTTGCTGGTGGCCGGGTCGCCGACCTGCTCGCAGATCACCACCGACTCGCCAAGCTTGACCAGTTTCGCCAGGTAACCTTCCGCCGCGTGGTAAGGAATCCCGCACATCGGAATCGCCTGCCCCGCCGACTGTCCGCGGGCGGTCAGGGTGATGTCCAGCAATTTGGCCGCCTTCTTCGCGTCTTCGTAGAAGATCTCGTAGAAGTCGCCCATGCGGTAGAACATCAGCTGGTCCGGGTGCTGATTCTTCAGGCGCCAGTACTGCTGCATCATCGGAGTGTGGGAGGACAGGTCGGAGACGGCTTTATTCATCGGATTGTCAGGTAACTCGTTCAAAGGTGTGGGGCAAAAGCGCGGCAGTCGCCGGGCTTTTCCGCGATGGGCGCAAGGTTACCATGGGCGGTCTGTGGTCCGCAGGCATCGCGGCCGGGTGACACCTAACTGGCGCAAAAACGTCGACTATGCACGATTTATGCAAATCAGCATTTGTCTTCGCGAAAAACTTCAAGCACTATGCGCGTTATGCAAAAACGCAACGTATCTACCGTCTTAAGAGCACTGCTCGACCAGCACGGGATCTCCCCCACGGAGCTCCACCGTCGCACCGGCGTGCCTCAATCCACGCTCTCGCGGATTCTCAGCGGGAAGATCGTCGATCCTTCGGATAAACATATCTCGAAGATTGCCGAGTACTTTTCCGTGAGCACCGATCAGTTGCGCGGGCGCGCGGATGTTGCGCCCGCTGCCAACACCGGACGCGACGAGTTGCATTCCGAACTCAAGGACATAAGCCTGTGGGACGATGACACGCCCGTCGATGACGACGAGGTGTCAGTGCCCTTTCTTCGCGAGGTTGAATTGGCTGCTGGATCAGGAAGATTCGTCATCGAAGAGAGCGAACGCTCCAGCCTGCGCTTTGGCAAGCGCAGCCTGCGCCATAACGGTGTGCAGTTCGACCAGGCCAAATGCGTGACCGTTCGGGGCAACAGTATGTTGCCGGTGCTGCGCGACGGTGCCACGGTCGGGGTCAATGCCGGCAAGTGCGGGATCGGCGACATCATTGATGGTGACCTTTATGCGATCAACCACAACGGTCAGTTGCGGGTGAAACAGCTCTATCGCCTGCCTACCGGTATCCGCTTGCGCAGCTTCAATCGCGATGAACACCCGGACGAGGACTACAGCTTCCAGGATATGCAGGAAGAGCAGATCGTCATCCTCGGTCACGTCTTCTGGTGGGGCATGTACGCCCGCTAAGCCAATCCTCAGACAAAACCCGCTTCGGCGGGTTTTTTTTCGCCTCTGGAAAACCGGCCAGCCCTTGAACGGCGTGGCTTCCATGCATCTGCGCAAATTTAATGCATAAATAAATGCATTTACGCATTGACTGTATATGCATCCATGCATATTCTTGCCACCAAGCCGCTCGACAAAGCGGCTGGCAACAACAGCTCTTTAGTTCCACAAGAACAGGCAGCGATGAACCGGCCTCAACGGTTCAGAGGGTTGGCAACTGACCCGGGTGTGCAGCGTAAAGCACCAGAAACAGTTATCCGGCGGGCAGGGACCGCGGTCGGAAAAACAATTTGAATGGACTCGTACCGCGCCAGTAGCGCCGAAAAGTCAGCTTCCTTCACGTACACAGGATTGAAGGAAGGCAAAGGAGTGCATTACTGAAAAGCCCGGCGAAATGCAGGGCTTTTTGGAATGCCTGCCTCAAGAGAAAACGATTGAACCCAACACACAACACTCATCCATCACACCAGGAGGCGTGACATGACAAACGAGCAACAAGCGTTGGCGGACATGCCGATCTGGCTGGTCATCCTCCTTGCCGTCGTGGGCGGGGTGTCCGGGGAAATGTGGCGCGCCGACAAGGAGGGCGCTCGTGGCTGGCCACTGCTTCGGCGTCTGGCCCTGCGCTCCGGCGCCTGCATGATCTGCGGCGTTTCGGCGATCATGCTGCTGTACGCCGCCGGCATGTCGATCTGGGCTGCCGGGGCATTTGGTTGCCTGACGGCCATGGCCGGTGCCGACGTGGCCATCGGCCTTTACGAACGCTGGGCCGCCAAGCGCATTGGCGTCTGCGAAGTTCCCCCGCGCGATCCGCAATAACCCCTCACTTTCCTGTCTCGCTGCACGCTGTGCGGCGGGACTTCGCGTGGACATCAGAAAAGGAGGTCAAGCATGCCCACACCGATCCAGCAGCCTTCGCAGCTGTTCACGGCAATCGCCACAGCCTTGCGTAACAGCGTCGATCTGAATGTGCAGGTCGGTCATCACGATGACTTCACGGCCCCCGGCGACAAAGCCTGGGTGCTGATCGACATCGAGCGAAATGCACCGGGAGAGCGCGCCGCCAACGGGCGCATTGCTCATGTGCTCACGTTGACGCTGCAAGTGATTCCGGCGGTTTCCGCTACAGCGTTTGCCGCGTGCGATCTCATCGCCGCCCTGAAGAACCTGGTCACCGACAACCGCTGGGGCCTGTCCGGCGATCAATGCGATCTGCCGATGAACATCGATGGAATGCCGTCGTTGCTCATCCGCGCCGACCAGCCAAACAAAGCCTGGACCCTGTCGTTCAATCAGACCCTTTACCTGGGCCCGACCCTGCTCGACGACCCGCTCGGCACGCCGAAATTCGCCCGCACCTGGGAAGTCAGTGACATCGACGACCCCGACCAATACACCTCGCTGGAGGCCTGACCGATGTTCGACGCGTTACTGCGAATGCAACTGGGCCCGATCATCGAACGCCTGGCGGAAATGGACGCCGAGATCGACGACCTGCACCGGCGCGCCGAGAGTTATTGCCGCATCGGCATCTGCCAGGACGTCGATGCCGCGAGCAATACCTGCCGGGTCAGCCACGGTGGACTGCTCACCCCGGCCATCAAATTCTTCAACCCCAGCGCCGGCGCGCAGAGCGAGTCGCGGATCCCGACGGTGGGTGAGCAGTGTCTGCTGTTCAACTACGGCAGCGGCGAAAGCGGCGCCCAGAGCGTGGCGTTGTTCGGCCTGAACAGTGACCGTTTTCCACCGGCCTCCACCGTACCGACGCTGACGCGTCGTGTTCATCAGGACGGCAGCGAAAGCGGTTACGACGACGCCACGCACACCCTGCACTGGCAAAACGGTCCGGCAGCCTTCAGCGGCTCTCGCGAATCGCTTGAACTGAGCATCGGCCCGGCACGGCTGGCGATGACCCCGCAAGCGATCACCCTGCAACTGGGCGCGGTCGGCCTGACCATCGACGCCTCGGGCGTGCACTTCAGCGGCCCGTTGGTGGATCACCAAGGCCGCGTCATCAGCCCCTGAATCAAGAGCTTCCCATGATCGGAATCGATAGAGACAGCGGGGCCACGGTCGACGACTGGCTGCAATTCGTGCAGCGCGCGACCCGGGCCCTGACCACGCCGCTGGGCACCCGGCAAAAAAGGCCCCTTTATGGTTCGTTGATCCCCACGTTGCTGGGGCAAAACCTGGGCGACGACATTCTGTTGCTCGCCCAGAGCCACGCAGCCCAGGCGTTCTACAACCCGCAAAACGGCATCGGCGATTTCCAGCCCGCTGTGATCGTCGCCACCCGACAGGGCGCCGGTCTGTTGCTGCGGTTTGCCGGCACCTGGAAAAACCGCCAACAGACTTTCGAGGTCGTGACATGAGCATGTTGATCCCCGGCCAGAACCAGTTGGCCGAACCCTCCTTGATCAAGGTCGATGCCTTCGAGGATCTGCTCGCCGAGTTCAAGACTTTCGTCATCGAGTACGTCGGCGCACGCTCGCCGCAGAGCGCGGAAAAACTCAAGACCAGCCTGGACAACGAAAGCGAACTGCTGACCATGGCGCTGGAAGCTTTCTGCGTTCGCTTGCAAACCCATGAACGCAAATACAACGCCCGGATCAAGCAGATGCTGGCGTGGTGGGCCACCGGCAGCAACCTCGATGCACGGCTCGCGGACATGGGCCTGGAGCGCCAGTTGCTCGATCCGGGCGACCCGGCGGCATTCCCGCCGGTGCCCGCGATTTACGAGAGCGACGATGACGCCCGGTTGCGCTATTACCTGGCGCCCCACGCTCCGGCCGCCGGCTCGCGGATGCAGTACCGTCGCGAGGTGTTCACCCTCGGCGAGCGGCCGGCGGTGAAAGTCGAATCCACCGATGCGGGCGTGGTAAACGTCACTTACACCTTCGACCCGGATGGCCTCGCCGCGCAGGTCAAGGACGGTAATGGCCGTCGTACCGCGCCGGGTGAAGTGCAAGTCACCGTGCTTGCCCGCGAAGGCGACGGTACGCCATCCGCGACGTTGCTCGAAGGTGTACGCCAACACTTTGCCCGGCCCGATGTTTGTCCGGAAACCGACAAGGTCACGGTCAAAGGTGCCGAGATTCAACGCTACACAATCCGCGTCGTGGCAAAGATCAATTCCGGCCCGGATTCCGGCCTGACCAAGGTCGCCGCCGAGCAGAATCTGCAAGCCTACGCCGACAGTTGCCATCGCCTGGAAGGCCGGGTCGATCCGAGCTGGATCGACTACACGCTGCACAGCGCCGGCGCCGTGCAATTGCAGATCCTTGAACCGCTGGCGCCCATTGTGTGCTCGGCGTTTCAAGCGCCGTACTGCACGGCAGTCGAAGTCGAGGTGCAGACGCTATGACGGATCAGACACCGCGTCCGACTCTGCTGCCGGCCAACAGCTCGGCGCTGGAACGGGCCCTCGATATCGGCTTCGGCGCGTTGCTGGACCGCATCGCGCCGCCGTTTCCCGAACTGATGAATCCTGCCTCTACGCCCGTCGCGTTTCTGCCGTATCTCGCCGCAGATCGTGGAGTGGCCGAATGGAGCACCGACGCACCGGAAGCGGAAAAGCGCCTGACCGTCGAACTGGCCTGGCCCACCGCGCGCCAGGCCGGCACTCGCAAGGCGCTGGAAAACGCCGCCAAGGGTTTGCAGCTCAGGCCCGAGATTCGCGCCTGGTACGAACAGACCCCGCCCGGCGAGCCTTACAGCTTTTCCGTGCGGGCCTTCAGCGAACAACCCTACAGCGAAGAAATCGACGCCCGTCTCGACCGACGCCTGGCTGATGCCAAGAGCGAGCGGGACGTGCTGTCGGTGTCGGTCGGCCTCAGCGCCTTCGGCAATCACGTCATCGGCGCCGCGACCTTTTGCGGCGAACTGACCACGGTCTATCCGGTGTTCCTCGAAGGGCTCGAGACATCCGGCGAGGCCTTCATGGCGGCCGCTCTGTACACCGTCGAAACATCCACTATTTATCCTCAGGGGGCCTGAATGGCTGACTATTACACCCTGCTCACCAACGCAGGGATTGCCTACGAAACGGCGTGCAAGGCTGCGGGCCTGCCGATCAAGCTGACGCAGATTTCCGTCGGCGATGGCGGCGGCGCGGTCTACAATCCCGCCGCGACTGCCACTGCGCTGAAACGCGAAGTCTGGCGCGGTCCGCTCAACGCGCTGTTCCAGGACGAGAAAAATCCGAGCTGGCTGCTCGCCGAAGTCACCATCCCGCCGGACGTCGGCGGCTGGTATGTACGTGAAGCCGGGCTGTGGACCGACACCGGCATTCTCTACGCCATCGTCAAATACCCGGAGTCGTTCAAACCGGTATTGGCCACGTCCGGCTCGGGCAAAGAGTTCTACATCCGCTCGATTTTCGAGACCAGCAATGCCTCGCTGGTGACGCTGCAGATTGACGACACCGTGGTCAAGGCCACCCGCGCCTGGGTCATGAGCTACCTCGCCGAAGAACTCGGCAAACTCGACGGCAAACAGTCGGTGCGCGTCGCCGCCCCCGCCAACGTGGTGTTGAACGGTGCGCAGCAGATTGACGGCGTTGCCGTGATTGCCGGCGACCGCGTGCTGTTGCCGAACCAGACCCTGGCCAAGGACAACGGGCTGTGGGTTGTGGCTAACGGCGACTGGACTCGAGCGAATGATGCCAACGTCAGCGCCAAGGTCACCCCGGGCCTGACGGTGATGGTGGAAGAGGGCACGCTCAACGGCGATTCGCTGTGGCACCTGACCACCAATGCGCCGATTACCCTCGGCACAACCGCGCTGACATTCAAGATGCTCGCGGGGCGTACCGGGATTGCTGCCGGGACTTACAAGAGTCTGAGCGTCGACGAATATGGCCGCGCGACGGCCGGCTCGAACCCCGACACGCTGGCCGGTTTTGGCATCAAGGATTCGTACACCAAGGCTGAAGTCGAGGCGCTGATTGCCAAGGCTTCAGCGCTGCCGGTGGGTTCGATTGTTGCCTTCCCTGTCGATACGCCGCCACCGGGTTTTCTGGAGCTGGACAACAGCGTCAAGAGCAGCGCGACCTACCCGGACTTGAGCGCCTATCTGGGCGGCAAGTTCAACAAGGGGGATGAGGGCGTCGGGAATTTCCGGTTGCCGGAGGCGCGTGGGGAGTTCTTGCGCGGTTGGGATCATGGGCGTGGGGTGGATGCGGGGCGGGCGATTGGGTCATCTCAGATGGGGACAGTGACAGCCTTTGACAGCAACCCGAATCCGAACCTTACGGTCGAAGTTGTTCAGGCAACGGTGGCGGCAGCTCAGGCAGATGTATTCATACCCGCTGATTATCCCGGCGTGGCCAGATCGTACACCACGGCAGGTGCTGTATCTTCGCCTGTATTGGTCGATGGCGGTGTGGTGAGACCACGCAACATCGCCGTCATGTGGTGCATCAAGGCCTGGAACGCCCCGATCAATCAGGGAAACATCGACGTAGCGGCACTGGTCAAGGAAGTCTCCCGGCTCGGATCTGCCGTTCCGGTGGGTGCCGTCATGGCGTTCCCGACGGGGATCGTACCGCCCGGCTTTCTTGAGTTGAATGGCAGTGTGCAGAGCACTTCGACTTATCCGGATTTGGCGGCATATCTTGGCACCACTTACAACAAGGGTGATGAGGGTGCCGGAAACTTCAGGTTGCCGGAATCGCGTGGTGAGTTCCTGCGAGGCTGGGATCATGGTCGCGGGATCGATATAGGTCGCGGGCTCGGTAGCTGGCAGGCGGATGACAACAAGGCTCACGCCCACACATACACCCGGATTCCCGTTTTCGGCAATACCGGTGGCGCCAACGCCGCGGGTATCGTTGCCGACAATGGAACGCAGACAGGCAGTTCCAACTTCGCCAGCTACATGAACACGTCGGGAGGCAGCGAGGCGCGACCACGCAACCTCGCCGTCATGTGGTGCATCAAGGCCTGGAACGCGCCGATCAATCAGGGAAGCATCGACGTCGCCGCACTGGCCAATGAAGTCGCACAGCTCAAATCCTCCGTTCCGGTCGGTGCTGTCCTGTCGTTTCCAACGGGTGTCGTTCCTGCCGGTTATCTTGAACTGGATGGAAGTGTGCAGAGCATTGCGACCTATCCGGATCTGGCGGCTTATCTCGGTACAAAGTTCAACAAGGGCGATGAGGGTGCGGGCAACTTCCGGTTGCCGGAGTCTCGCGGCGAGTTCCTGCGTGGCTGGGATCACGGACGCGGTGTGGATGCAGGCAGGGCAATCGGCAGTTATCAACTCGACTCGCTCCAGAACATCACAGGGCAGTACGCCGCGAACAACGGTGTTCAGCTTGCAGCAACTGGCACGGTCGGCGGCGTTTTCAGCGCGACAGCAACAGGTGGGACTCAACTACCCGCAGGCACAGCCTCTACCGGTGTCATCAATATGTCATTCGATGCCTCGAGGGTGGCACGCACTTCGACGGAGACCCGGCCACGCAGCTTGGCGGTGATGTGGTGTATCAAGGCCTGGAACGCGCCGGTTAACCAAGGAACGATTGATATCGCCGCGTTGGCGCCTCTGGCGCAGCAAGCAACTGAGGTCAATCAAGGTACGGCCAAGATCGCCACGCAGGCGCAGACAGATACGGGTGAAGATGACACCTCCATCGTTACGCCGAAAAAACTGCGGATGGGTGTTTCGTGGAACTTCGGTGCCAATGGCTGGTTTGCGCTGCCGTCATGGCTGGGTGGTGTGATTTTTCAATGGGGCCAGCAAACGGCTCAAGTGGGCACGACAATCACGACCAATCAGTACGCCTTCCCAATGGCTTTTCCGAATCAGGTTTTCCGAATCCTCGGTTATCGAAGCTCTGAATTGCAGAATTCGAACGGGATTACCACCGATCACTTTTTTACGGCGAACGCCGTCAATTGGGCCGTGACCCATGTTCGAGGCTCGGGAAGTTTAGCCATTCCGTTCGTCTGGCTTGCCATCGGTCGCTGAGGTAAAAATGAAATACGCAACTTTTAATGATGCCGGCGAAATTATCGGCCGGTTTGATGATCGTTTTCACGCAGCAATCCCCGAGGGCGCAATCGTTATCCCGGAAAAGCTGTGGGGGCCGACACTGAATGACACGGATGGCGTATGGCGTCTGGTGGACGGCGAGTTGGTCAAGCAGCCATTGCCCGAAGTTCTACCGGATGTTGTGCAGATGGTGGCCGACGAGCGCTACAAGCGTGAGGCAATCGGCGTAGCTGTTGCAGACTTGCAAATCGAAACGACCCGAGAAAGCCAGGCGCTGATCGCAAGCATGGGGCTCTCAGCCATCCTTGATCCTGAATACCGCTGCAATTTCAAAACAGCGAAGGGATTCGTCGAGATCGGCGCTGCGCAGATCATCGATATTGCGAAGGCAGTACGGGCGCACGTACAGGCCTGTTTTGACCGCGAACTGACGTTGTTACGCGCAATCGAGGCAGGCGAGTACCACGACGAAATGCTGGCCGAAGGTTGGCCGGATTCATCGTCGACCGATACCGCAGATCTCGACTGAACGCCCCGTACATCGGGGCGTTTTCTTGTCCGCCCAACACATTCAACACCCGCCAAGCCCCTCCCTTTGAGGGGCTTTCCCGTTTATGGAGAAACGAAAAATGGCAACCCGCCAAACCTACACCGTGCTCGTTCCATTCCCCACCGGCGGTGGGCACTGGTCGAGTGTCGGCCAGGAACTTGATCTGCTCGACGTCGAGGCCAGTGCCCTGCACAGCGCCGGTCGACTGGAGCTGAAAACATCTACCACCAAGGCCGTGAAGGCCGCTGCCAAGAAGGCTGACTGAATATGGCTGAGGTTCTGAACTTCGAGCACAACGGCATTACCGTCAATGCCACCGAATCCCCCGAGGCCATGGGTGGCCTGGGTGACAACGTCATCGGTCTGGTCGGCACCGCGCCGAAAGCCGATCCGCTGATTCCGCGCAACGCACCGTTTCGCATCAACAGCTTCACCACTCACGCGCTGCTCGATCCGACCGGTGCGGAAGAGGGCACCCTGTACCACGCCGTTTACCAGATCCTCAAAGTGGTCAAGGTGCCGGTGTACGTGGTGATCGTCGAGGCGGGCGCGACCCCGGCCGATACCGTCAACGCCGTGATCGGCGGTGTTGAACCGGCCACCGGCCGCAAGCTCGGTCTGGCGGCACTGGGCAGCGTCCCGGAAGACCTGACCATCATCGGCGCGCCGGGCTTCACCGGCACCAAGGCTGTGGCCAGCGAGTTCGCCTCGTTCGGCAAGCGCATCAAGGCCCGTGTGGTGCTGGACGGCAAGGATGTCTCGGTTGCCGACCAGGTGCTGTACAGCCAGGAACTGGGCGGCGCGGATCTGGGTTTCGACCGTTGCCTGGTGGTGCACAACATGCCGGCCGTGTACTCGAAAGCGGCGAAGAAAAACGTCTTCCTCGCGCCATCCAGCCTCGCGATTGCCGCGCTGGCCAAGGTCAAGCAATGGGAAAGCCCGGGCAACCAGGTGACCTACGCCGAGGACGTGTCGCGGGTCGTTGAGTACAACATCCTCGACACCTCCACCGAAGGCGATCTGCTCAACCGCTACGGCGTCAGCTACTACGCCCGCACCATCCTTGGCGGCTTCTCGCTGCTGGGCAACCGCTCGATCACCGGCAAGTTCATCAGCTACGTCGGTCTGGAAGACGCCATCAGCCGCAAGCTGGTGAAGGCCGGCCAGAAAGCCATGGCGAAGAACCTGACCAAGTCGTTCATGGACCAGGAAGTCAAGCGCATCAACGACTGGCTGCAGACCCTGGTCGCCGACGAAACCATTCCCGGCGGCAGCGTGTATCTGCACCCGGAACTCAACAGCGTCGAGAAGTACAAGAACGGCACCTGGTACGTGGTCATCGATTACGGCCGCTACGCGCCGAACGAACACATGGTTTATCAACTCAACGCCCGCGATGAAATCATCGAGCAGTTCCTGGAGGACGTTCTCTAATGTTTACCAACCGCGTAAGACAGGCCATCGCGGCCACCCTGCAAGGCCTGCCGCTGTCGGCGACCGTGGAGGAATTCACTCCGCCGAAGATCGAATTCGATGTGGAAGAGATGCGTGGCGGCCGTTTCATCGTCGAAGAAATGGCCAAGGGCGGTAAAGCGCTCAATGCCAAGTTGACCCTGCAAGGCATGGGCACCGAAGTCATGCTCGCACTGGGTGTGAAGCTGGGTGACGACATCCTGCTGAACGTGCGTGAAGCCGGTCAGGATCAGGACGGCAACACCTGGTTCACCTACCACACGGTCGGCGGCAAGCTGAAATCCCTCGAGGAGACCGCGGTGAAGATGGGTGAGAAGCCCAAGACCAACCTGGAACTCTCCTGCCGCACTTACAACCGCCTGGAAAACGGCGTGCCGGTGATCGACATCGACGTGCGCACCCAGAAATTTGTCCTCAACGGCGTCGACATCCTCGGTGATGCCCGTCGTGCGGTGCTGATGCCGTAAGCCTCGGCCAAAGGCAATCACAAAACCCTGTGGGAGCGGGCAAACCCCGCTCCCACAAGGGACTGCAACACCCTTCAAGAATCACCAAGGAATTCATACATGTCGTGGATGCCACCCAAGCATGACCTGTTGTCGCCGATCACCGGTGACGACGGCTCGCAGATCGAATCGATCCAGCTCAAGCCGCTGTTCTACGCCGCCCAGAAAGAAGCGCTGGAACGCGCCGGCGACGATGAGGACGACCAGTTCTTCGAACTGGCGCTGCTGGCCACCGGCTTGTCGGTCAAGGAACTCGACCAGCTCAAGCGTCCGGACTACGTGACGATCGCGCAGTACGTACACGAGATGTCGACCCGGCCGGCGTCGTACTTTCTCGATCAGGTCGAAGACGCGGAAAAGTCCGACGATCCCGACCAGGTGCAACTGCTGCAACCGCTTGCCGTCACCGGCCGCACCGTGACCTCGCTGAGCCTGGAAATGCCGGCGCTGCGGGCCACCAAAGTGATGAAGAAACTGAAAACGGCCAAGGAACGCGCCGAGTTCATCACCGCCCATTGCACCGGCCTGATGATCCCCGACCTGGCCCTGATGACCGTCCCGGACTGGACGCAATTGCAGGTGCGCATCGACGATTTTTTAAACCAGCCGGCGGCCTTCTTTCAGAACGCGACATCGAAGTAATCCTCGATATCGTGCCGCTCATTTACCCGGTAAGTGAGGCGGAGATTCTGGAGTGGGACGCCGAAAAGGCGTTGCGCCGCTACGACATAGCGATCACTCGCCTTGGCGTGAAAAAGGAGTAGAGCGGCATGGCAGAGAGCAAATTTGCGCTCGTGAATGCCGGTGACAGCGCCGGCGCAGGATTTGGCAGTATCCCGCTGAGCACGGCTTCGCTGAATACATCTGCCGGGCAACTTGCCATGGAGCAGACCAGCGGTCTGCGTCAGGCATTGCTGACAGCCAGCGGAAAAATCGTACTGCTGACGACGGCAATCGAAGCATTGAGCGTGACCCTGGCCGCCTTGCGTGCGTTGCCTCAGGCAGCGAATGCCGGAGCGAAGAGTGAGTCAGCCGGAGGACAAAAAGCACCGGAAAAATCCTCAGCAGGGCATGAGCTTCCCGAGACGCGCAAGGCCGCGATGGCGATGGATTCGGCGGCGGCCACGCTTGCGAGTGTGGCGCAGCTCTCCCGCGATGACGGGAAAGACATGGCACTCACGAGCCTGAAAATGGCCAGTGCCACTTTGGTGGCTGCCGGAGGCACGACCGGGGTCGAACTGGTCAGGATTGAAACCCTGGCAGCCAAGGCGGGAATCGGCAGCGAAGCGGTGAACGAGGAAGGTAGAAAGCACGAGTTGCTGACCTTTGCCAGCGATGCGGCCATCACTGCATCGGCATTCAAGGTTTCGGGGCTGGAAGCCGGCGAAATGTTGAAGGTCTGGCGCACTTCGATGAAGCTCTCGCGTGATCAAGCCCTTGATCTGGCGGATGCGGCCAACCATCTCGGCAAAATGCCCGGAGATGTGCAGACAGCGGATATTGGTTCTGTTCTGCAGCAGTCGGGCGAGGCGGCAATCAGCGCAGGCTTGCAACCTGAACAGGCTGCGGCGTTGACGGCAGCGTTGCTGAACAGCGGCGCGAAAAAAGACGATGCCGGCAATGCGCTGAAGAACATTTCCAGTGCACTGGGCAAGGGCGATCAAGCATCCATGGCCGAAAAAGGTGCCTGGAAGCAGTTGGGCCTAGATCCCAAGGCATTGGCTGAAGCCATGCGTGATCCTGACAAGCAGAATGCCCAAGGCGTTGTTCTATCGGTGCTTGCGGCGCTGAATGCCAAACCGGTGGAACAGCGTTCGACATTGGCCCGGACCTTGTTCGCGGATAGCGGAGAGGCCGCGTTGTCGCTGTCCCAAGACCTGGGCAAGGTGAATGAAGCCTTTTACCTCGTGAGCGACAAAAGCCAATACGCGACATCGAAGCTGGGTGATAAAAGCTCGGTGAGGCAGTCCGCACTGGCACTTGCCGAAACTCAGCAGGGGCAGTGGAACATCAAGAATGCTCGTGAGGAACGTTTGTCGGTCGCCAAAGGTAATGCACTGGCGCCGGATATCGAAAAAACCGGTGAGAGCCATTCGATAGACACGCTGAGCGATCTGGCCGAAACCTACCCGAAAACCACGGGTGCCGTTCTGACGGCGACGGCCTGGATCAAACCGGTGTTCGACGCCGTGACCGATGCGGTGGTCGGTGAGCTGAAAGACCGGGGAGGCAAATGGATCGTTGATAAAGCTGCCAGTTACCTTCCCGGTCGTTCAAAGCTCGGCTTGTCTGCAGCAACCTCTGCGACGGCCGTGGCTGAAACTCAGGGCCTGGCTCTGGCCAGTCGTAGTGCCAGCGCTGGCAACGGTCTGAAAATACTCGAACAGACTGCAAGGGTTGCTGTTCCGCGGCTGGAGCCTGCACTCGCATCGATGCAGCCGGCCTCGCGCTGGATGCCTTGGCAGGCGAAGGCGGCGATGGGTGCTTCGGCTGTCGCCGCAGGTATTGCCAGCGGTGACAAACAGCAGATCAGCAAGGGGCTCGGTGAAGCCGGTGGTGCCTGGGCCGGCGCAGTCGCCGGTAGCTCGATCGGCGCCTCCATTGGAAGTGTGGGGTTGGCGCCAGGTATTGCACTTGGCGGTCTGATCGGTGGACTGGTCGGGGGATGGCTGGGCGCTGAAGGAGGAGGCTTTTTAGGTGAGAGGCTCATGTCCACCGCGCCGGACAAACTCGCCCCTCCTGCCGAAGTCGCCAAAGACCTCTCTGGTGCACAGACGCAGAACCAGCAGATTTCCTTCGCTCCGACCATCCAGGTCTCTTGTCCTGCACCCGACACTGCCCAACAGATTCAATCGATTATCGAGCAACAGCTGTCCGGCCAGTTCCACGGCCAATTCATGCCGCTGCTGACGGGTAACCCACTCGGGACGCGCCGTGACGCAGCCCTGACCGATGGAGTCGCCCAATGAAACAACAAATGGCACTGGGCAGTTTCATCTTCGGCCTGTCCCGGGATTTTGCGTACAGCACGCTGGCGCGAAAGTCCGATGGCGGCTGGACGGAACTGCCGATCCTGACCAGCAAACCCAAGTCCCACCAGACCGGGCAGAAGCCCGAAACCCTGACCATCTCCGGTACCTCGATGTACGCCGTGGCGATGAACCGGCTCGATGAGTTGCGTGCGCTGCAGGCACTGAGATCGCCGCTGCCGTTGATTGACGGCATCGGTCGCAATTGGGGCCTGTGGCGGATCAACAGCATCCAGGAGAACCAGAGCGAGGTCATCGACGATGGCACTGCGATGGTCATCAAGTGGGTCATCGAACTGGCGGAGTTCAACAATGCGTAAGGTACGAAGCGTGGCCGGTGATTCGGTGAATCTGTTGCTCTACCGCGAAACCGGGCGCAGCGATGACGTCGCCGAAGAAGCCCTGTGGACACTCAACCCCACCCTGGCCGAACACGGCCCGGTTTTGCCTGCGGGCGTCTGGGTGGTGCTGCCGGAACTCGACTCGAAACCCGCCGCAATCAAACCGGTTTCGGCCTGGGATTAAGGAGGCTGCATGGCACAGGGATTCACCCCGGTCGTGGAAATCTATGGGGCCAACGCGGCGCTGCTCAACCAGCGCCTGATGAGTTGGGAGCATGTCGATGCCGCCGGTATAGAGTCTGATCAACTGACGTTGACGATCGATCTGGAAGGGCTTGATGGCCTGCCAAAACTGGGTGGGAAAATCGGTCTTCGGGTTGGCTATCTTGAGTCGGGAATGGTCGATAAAGGCCTGTTCAAAGTGACGCGCCTGACACCGACCCTGTTCCCGTTTCGCCTGACACTGGTCGCCACGGCCGCACCGTTCAGCGCCGCCGACGAGACCGGCTTCAAACAGCGGCGGACGGCCAGTCATGGCCCGACCACTCTGGGTGCACTGTTTCGCGAACTGGTTTCGCGCCACGGGTTTTCACCCAGGGTCGCGCCCGATCTGGCGTTGATCAGGATCGATCACATCGACCAGTCCAACGAAACCGACATGGGTTTCCTGACGCGTCTGGCGAAGAAGTACAAAGTGATCGCCAAACCGGTGGGCGAGTTGTATGTGCTGGCGCGGCCCGGTCAGGTGAAATCACTGTCGGGCAAGGTACTGGCGGACGTGCGTCTGTCGGTAACCGAGAACAACCGCCCCGGCGATCACGCGTTCATCGGCGCGACCCTTGAAGAGACCGCCCGCGCGCAGGCCAAAGGCTGCAAAACCAGCTTCTGGGATAACGCCAAAGGTGTGATGCGTGAGGTACTGACTGGCGAGGAGCCGTACAAGACCGTGCGTCAGACTTGCCAGAGCGAGGAGGAGGCCAAGGCTATCGGTGAGGGCGAAGTGCGCAAGATGCTGCGGGAAAAATACAAGGTGAAGATCACCTGCCCGGGCAATCCGCTGTTGTCTGCCGAAGGCCTGCTGTTGCTCGACGAGACCTGGCCGGACTTCCTGCGCGGGCGTTGGTCGATCGAAAAAGTGACTGCCAGCGGCAAGCGCGATGAAAGCTATCGCTGCGTCATCGAAGCCACGAGCCTCGATCCAAAAGCCTGATCGTTCAGGCATTCCCAGCAAAAAATCTCTCTGGAACGCTCCCCATGAAGATCTCCCCGATCCTCACGCAGCTGCGTGCGCAATGCCCAAGCCTTGCTGGCCATATCGTGACAGGTGTCGACCTGGCGCTGCTGCAAGGTGACCCGAATCTGCCGACCCCGTCGGCTCATGTTTTACCCCTGGCCGACCTGGCCAGCGCCAGCACCGCCCAGAACTCCGCCAGCCAACCGATCCGCGACCGCTTCGAAATCATCCTGGTGCTCGACGCCACGGACGGCGCAAAAGCGCTGGATCTGTTGCACGACCTGCGCGCCGAACTGTGGCGTGCGCTGGTGGGTTTCAAACCCGATTCCAACTACAGCGCCATCGTTTATGACGGCGGCGAAACGGTCTCGATCAACACCAGCCGCGCTTTTTACCGGCTGCGCTTCTTTGCCGAGTTCCAGCTGGGCCGCAATCTGCCAAGTCAGCCTGCGGAGAGCTGGCACGAACGCGAACTGGACGGTTTGTCGTCCTTTACCGGGGCCACCGTTCGGGTCGATGCGATCGATCCGGCCGACCCCAACCTGAAACGCCCGGGCCCTGACGGGCGCGTGGAAATGACTTTCTCTGGAGACGTAACCCCATGAGCAACCGCATCACCGTAGTGCCGGCCGCCGGCCGTGCCGTGCCGGACCCGGAAGCCGGAGACCTGCTGCCACTGGAAGGCCGTGAAGTGCTGGACAGCGCCTGGTGGCGCCGGCGTCTGGCCGACGGCGATATCACCCTCAAAACCGCAACAGCCAAACAAAAGGGAGCCAAATAATGGCGATCGGATTCAGCAACATCCCTGCGGACATTCGTGTACCGCTGTTCTATGCCGAAATGGACAACTCGGCCGCCAATAGCGCGTCCTCGTCCATGCGCCGCCTGATCGTGGCGCAGGTCAACGACAACATCGCCCCGAGCGAAGTCGGCAAACTGGTGCTGGTCTCCAGCGTGGCGCTGGCCAAGAGCATTGGCGGCCAGGGCTCGATGCTCGCCTCGATGTACGAGACCTTCCGCAAGGCCGACCCGATCGGTGAGATCTGGTGCCTGCCGCTGCACAACGCCACCGGCGCCATCGCCAAAGGCGTAGTGACCCTGACCGGCACCGCGACTCAGGCTGGCGTGCTCAACCTGTATGTCGGCGGCGTCCGCGTGCAGGCCACCGTCGTCAACGGTGCCACCGCTGCCCAGGCGGCCACCGCCCTGGCACAGAAAATCAACGCCACCGCCGATCTGCCGGTGAGCGCTGCAGCTGCCGAAGGCGTCGTCACCCTGAACGCCAAATGGACTGGCGAGAGCGGTAACGACATCAGCCTGCAATTCAATCGCCTGGGCAAGAGCAACGGTGAAGAAACCCCGGCCGGCCTGACCACCGCGATCACCGCCATGACCGGCGGCGTCGGTGTGCCTGACCAGGTTGAAGCGGTGGCCGCACTGGGCGACGAGCCGTTCGAGTTCATCGCGCTGCCATGGTCCGACCTGGCTACCCTCAACACCTGGCAAGCGGTGATGGACGACAGCACCGGTCGCTGGTCGTGGGCCAAGCAACTGTTCGGTCACGTCTACAGTGCCAAGCGCGGCACCGTCGGCACGCTGGTGGCCGCCGGTCAGGCCCGCAACGACCAGCACATGACCATTCAGGCGCTGGAGCCGGGCGTTCCGCAACCAGTGTGGGTACAAGCTGCGGCACTGGCTGCACGCACTGCGGTGTTCATCTCCGCTGACGCCAGCCGTCCGACCCAGAGCGGCAGCCTGCCAGGCGTCGATCCGGCACCGGCCAGCGAGCGCTTCACCCTGACCGAGCGTCAGTCGCTGCTCAACTACGGCATCGCCACCGCGTACTACGAAGGCGGTTACGTGCGCATCCAGCGCTCGATCACCACCTACCAGAAGAACGCTTACGGCCAGGCCGACAACTCGTACCTGGACAGCGAAACCATGCACCAGTCGGCGTTCATCGTGCGTCGTCTGCAAAGCGTGATCACCAGCAAATACGGTCGCCACAAGCTGGCTTCCGACGGCACCCGTTTCGGCGCCGGCCAGCCGATCGTCACCCCGGCAACCATTCGCGGTGAGCTGATCGCCCAGTACGCCAAGCTCGAACTCGAAGGCCACGTGGAAAACGCCGAGCTGTTCGCCGAGCACCTGATCGTCGAGCGCGACGTGCAGGACCCGAGCCGCGTGAACGTGCTGTTCCCGCCGGATTACATCAACGGTCTGCGCGTGTTCGCACTGCTCAACCAGTTCCGTCTGCAGTACGACGACGTCGCCTGATCGGTGCGTTTGACACTGTGATTTCAGCCCACCTTGCGTGGGCTTTTTATTTGAAGGGAGTAACACCATGGGTCAACTGATTGCAGGCACCTGCTACGTCAAGGTCGACGGTGCACAACTGACCATCAACGGCGGCTGCGAAGCCCCGCTGATGGCCGTCAAACGCGAAACCGTCGTGCCGGGTTTCTACAAGGAAACCGACGTTGCGCCGTCGTTCAAGGTGACCGCGCTGCACACCGCCGACTTCCCGCTGAAGAAGCTGATCGAAGGCACCGACATCACCGTCACCTGCGAATTCAGCAACGGCAAAGTCTACGTGCTGGCCGGTGCCTATCTGGTCGAAGAGCCAGTCTCCAAGGGCGATGACGCCACCATCGAACTGAAATTCGAAGGCATCAAGGGGACCTGGCAATGAGCGGCGCCGTGAAGCTTCAAGTTGCGATCGAAGCTCACGGCGAGCCCCTGACCGAACTCGTCCTGCGCCGTCCGACGGTGCAGGAAGTGCGAGCGATCAAGGCGCTGCCGTACAAGATCGACAAGAGCGAAGAGGTCAGCCTCGACATGGACGTGGCGGCCAAATACATCGCGGTGTGCGCCGGCATTCCGCCGTCGTCGGTCAACCAGCTGGATCTGGCTGACCTCAACGCGCTGAGCTGGGCCGTTGCGAGTTTTTTCATGAGTGCGGCGTCGGAGCCATCACCGACCTGATTTCGGTCGCCTATGACCTGGCCTGGTTCTGGAAGGTTGACCCCGAACAGATGATGGCCAGGCCACTGGATGTGCTTCGCGAATCGCTGGAGCACGCGCAACGGATCAATGCGATGCAGCAGGTGCAGTGATGGCAGAAGAAACCAAAGCTAAAGCGTCGGTGCTGCTAACCGGCATCGACGAACTGTCACCCAAACTCGGCGCCCTGCGAGTGAAGGTCGATGACTTCAAGAAAAACCTCGAACAGACCGGCCTCGGCAAACTCGACATCAGCGGTCTGTTCAAGGGCGGCAGCGTGATTACGCCGTTCGTGGACGGCATCAAATCGGCTGCGGCGTTTCAGGGCAAGCTTGCCGAGGTCAGCGAGGCGGCGAAAACCGTCGACCTGCCGGAAACACCGAAAGCCGCCGCGCAGAACATGAACGTGTTCAGTGCGTCCATGGAGAAAGTGTCCGCTGCGGTGGACGCCGCACTGATACCGGCAGTGGGCGCATTGGTGGTCGGGCTGGAACCGATGCTGACCCAGGTCGGCAGCCTGCTGGCCGACAACCCGAAACTGGTCGAAGGCCTGGCAGCGGGGGCGATTGCGTTTTCCGCGATGCAGACCGCCGTCACCGGTATGACCCAGGTGATGGACGTGATGAGCATGGTGCTCAAGACCAATCCGATCATGCTGATCGCCATGGGTATTGCCGTGGCGGCCGGTTTGATCGTGGCCAACTGGACACCCATTTCCGCGTTCTTCACCGGATTGTGGGAGGGCGTGAAAAACGCCGGAGCCAGTGCAATGGCGATGTTGCGCTCGGTGCTCGACTGGCGGCCGCTGGAGACACTGGCGGCGTTGTGGGAACCGGTCACCGGTTTCTTCTCGGGAGTCTGGGACAAGGTCAAGGCCGTGACCGCGCCGGTGATCGACTTCTTCAAGTCGGTTTTCTCGTGGTCGCCCGCAGGCCTGATCCTGGAAAACTGGGGGCCGTTGACCGGTCTGTTTTCGGCGATCTGGGAATTGCTCAAGGCCTTGAGTGTGCCGGTGATGGCGTTTCTCAGAAACCTGTTCGATTTCTCGCCGATGCAGATGATCAACAGTGCATGGGGCGGTGTTGTCAGGTTCTTCGAACCGATGTTCAGCGGCCTGCGAAAAGCCGCGCAACCGGCTAAAGATTTCCTGTTGTCGTTGTTCGACTTCTCGCCCATGCAGATGATCACCAGCGCCTGGGGCGGTGTCATTGCGTACTTCCAGCCGGTATGGACGACGCTGCAATCGGCCGTACAAATCACCCGGGATACGTTGCGGACACTGTTCGATTTTTTCCCGATGGAGATGATCACCAGCGCCTGGGGTGGTGTCGTCGGATTCTTCGAACCGATCTGGACGGCACTGCAAGCGTCAGTGCAACAGGTCAAAGGCTTTTTCACCGGTCTGTTCGAGTGGTCGCCGCTGGAGCAGATTGCACAGTACTGGCAGCCGATCGGTGAGGTTTTCTCGGCGCTGTGGGGGGTTGTACTCGCGCTGTCCGCACCGGTCGTGGATTTTTTGCACGGCCTGTTCGAATGGAAACCTCTGGATCAGATCATCGAGAGCTGGGGACCGATCACCGAGTGGTTCGGCGAGCTGTGGCAAAAGCTGCAAACCGTCATCGCACCGATCAAGGAACTGTTCGACGGTGGCTTCGCCGGGCTGATCGCCAAGGTCACCGGCAAGGTCGAAACCCTGACCGAAGCGCAACGCCAGACCAATGCCGAAGGCAAGGGCGAACTGGCGCCGGCATTCTTCGGTGCCAGCCCGAAACCCGAGGGTGGCGGTGCGTTGCAGGGCGGCTCGTTGCCGCAATCCTCCAGCGCCCTGATCCAGCAAAGCGCCGCCAACAACCGCACGCAACTCGAGGGCGGCCTGACGGTGCGCTTCGAAAACGCGCCGGCGGGGCTGCGTACCGATCAACCGCAAACCAATCAACCGGGGCTGGCGCTCAGTTCGCGCATCGGCTATCGCTCGCTGTCCATGGGAGGTTCCAATGAACTGGCGTGACCGTTTGTTGCCGGCATCCTTTCGCGGTGTCGGCTTCTGGATCGACCAGGCGAAAACCCCGGTCGGCCGCAAGGGGCAGTTGCACGAATATCCGCAACGCGACCTGCCGTTTTTCGAGGACCTCGGTCAACAGGCCAAGACTCACGACCTGACGGCGTTCATCATCGGTGCCGATTGCCTGGAGCAGCGCGACAAGTTGCTCCAGGCCCTGGAGCAGGGCAGCGGCGAACTGGTGCATCCGTGGCTGGGCCGCTTACAGGTCAAGGTCGGCGAATGCGACATGACCCACACCCGCCAGGACGGCGGGATGGTGACGTTCAGCCTGAAGTTCTACCCCGACCGACCGCTGCCGTTTCCGACGGCGACGGTCAGTACGCAAAAAGTCCTGCTGATCAAGGCCGACGGTTTGCTCGGTTCGGCGGTGGCGCGCTTCGAACAGGCGATGATCCTGATCAAGGCGGCGCGGATCGGCATCACCAATCTGCGCAACAGCCTCACCGGCGTTTATGACGTGATCAAGGAGCAACTCAAACCGCTGATCGCGCAATACAAGCAGATCACCGAATTGGTCAGGGCCGTGAAGGAACTGCCCAAGGAAGTAGCGGCGGAGTTCAAGGGCTTGCTCGGCGATATCAAGGAGCTCAAGGAATTCGCGAAGGAAGGCTACCGTGGCGTGATTGCCGACGTGTCCCAACAGATCGAAGCCATCCGCAAGGCCGACGCGCCGAAAATCACCACCGGCAAGGACACCAACGCCGCCGCGCAAGCGATGGCCAATCTGGTGCAGGACACCCTGATCGTCAAAGTGGCGCAATGGGTGGCCTCGATGCCGGTGGCGTCTAACCCGGTGAAACTGAACTCGACACCTTCGCTGGACCAGCAGTCGAAGCAGCCGGTCAGCCGTCAGGAAGTGCCGGTCACCGATGATCTGCAAACATTGCAAAAAGAGCTGATCGAAGCGCTGCAAAAGGCCCAGGACAAGGCCGATCCCGCGCACTATCAGGCCATCGCCGATGTGAAGGAAGCGCTGATCGCGCACCTCAAGGCTGTGGCGTCGTCCGGTGTGCGGCTGGTCAGCAAAACCTTCCAGGAAACCTTTCCGGCTGTGGTCGTGGCCTACAAGCAGTTTGGCGACGCCACCCGAGTGACCGAGGTCATTCAGCGCAACGGCCTGTCCCACCCCGGCTTCTCACCCAACGACGTCAAGGTTTCAGGGGAGTAAGCCATGAGCGACCTAGACAATCGCGTCACGCTGAGCGTTGGCGACATGGAATACGGTGGCTGGAAAAGCGTGGAAATCACGGCGGATCTGGAGCGCCAGTTCCGCACCTTCAAACTCGACATCACCTGGCAATGGCCTGGGCAGACCGTGGATCAGCGGATCAAGGCCGGTGACCCGTGCGAAGTGCGGATCGGCAAGGATCTGGTGCTCACCGGTTACGTTTTCAAGGCCCCGATCAGCTATGACGGGCGGCAAATCAGCCTGAGCATCGAAGGCAGTTCCAAAACCCAGGATCTGGTCGATTGTGCGGCGCGAAACAACCCCGGCCAATGGCAGGATCAATCGCTGTTGAACATCGTCCAGGCCCTGGCCATGGAGTACGCGTTGATGGTGGTCAACGAAATTCCCGAAACCGCACGCCTGAGCAAGCACACGATCGTTCCGGGTGAAACGGTGTTTCAGTCGATCGACCGTCTGCTCTCGCTGTACCGGGTGTTTTCCACCGATGACGCCGAGGGCCGGCTGGTGCTGGCCAAACCGGGCAGCGGCGGTCGCGCCAGCGATGCGCTGGAGCTGGGCAAGAACATTCTCTCGGCCAATGCGCCGATGGATCACAGCCAGGTGTTCTCCGAGTATCGGGTGATCGGCCAGCAGAAGGGCAACGACAAGAAGAGCGGGGCGGCGGTCAGCGAGGTTGAATCCAGCGCGACTGACCTGAGCTTCAAGCGTCGGCGCACCACGATCATCAACGAAGGCTCGCAACTGACGTTCGAACTGGCCCAGCAACGGGCCCAGTGGGAAAGCGCCACGCGCATGGGCCGGGCGCTGACCACTACCTATCAGGTGCAGGGCTGGCGTCAGTCCAACGGCGACCTGTGGCGCCACAACACGCTGGTGAAGGTCAAGGATCCGGTGCTCGGTTTCGATGGCGACATGCTGATCTCCAAGGTGACGTACTCGCTGTCGGCGCAAGGCTCGGTCACCACCCTGCAGGTGGCTCCGCCGCACACATTCGACGCGAACCCGATTCCCCCGAAAAAAACCTGAGCCTGACGCCGAACCAGACTGGCATCACCTGACCCTGTGGGAGCGGGCTTGCCCGCGATAGCTGTGGTTACCGCAAACACTTCTTTGCCTGACACACCGCCATCGCGGGCAAGTCGACCCGTCGCACCGCCGCCCCCACAGGGTTTGTCTGTGGCTGGCCGACTTCTAGAGGAAAACCTATGAGCCTACTGACACGCCTGCTGGCGCGCGGCACTGTCGTGCTCGCCAATTCGGCATCCAAACTGCAATCGCTGCAAATGCGCCTCACCGCCGGTGAAGTGAACGACGACATGGAGCACTTCGAACCCTACGGCTTCACCAGCCACCCGCTGGCCGGTGCCGAAGGCGTCGTCACGTTCCTCGGCGGCGACCGTTCCCACGCCATCGCCCTGGTGGTCGCCGACCGTCGCTATCGCCTGCAGTCGCTGGCGGCCGGTGAAGTGGCGATCTACACCGACGAGGGCGACAAAATCCACTTCAAGCGCGGGCGGATCATCGACATCGAAACCGCCACGCTCAACATCCGCGCCAGCACCGCCGTGAACTTCGAGACGCCGGTGATCAACCAGACCGGCAAGATCGTTTCCAAAGACGATCAAGTGGCCGGCGGCATCAGCCAGATCAAGCACGTACACGTTGGCGTGCAGGCGGGCAGCGGCCAGACCGGCGCGCCGGCGGGAGGTCAGTGATGCTTTTCAGTCAGAACCTCCACGCCGCGCTGACCCGAGCCGTACTGATCAGCCTGTTCACCTGGCGCCGCGCCGCCGACGACGATGCCCTCGACGATGAGGAGCGTTTCGGCTGGTGGGGCGACACCTTTCCCACCGTTGCCGACGATCGCATCGGCTCGCGGCTGTGGCTGCTGCGCCGGGTCAAGCTGACCCGGCAGACCCAGATGGATGCCGAGTTCTATGCCCGCGAAGCCTTGCAATGGCTGATCGACGACGGCCATTGCAGCGCCATCGACATCATCAGCGAACGCCTCGACGCCCAGCGCCTGAACCTGCGCACGGTCCTGACCCTGGCCGACGGCGAACGCCTGGACATCAATCCCGATAACAGTTGGCAGGTGATCTATGCCGTTTGAAACCCCTTCGCTGCCGGTGCTGATCAAGCGCACCCAGAGCGACCTGGCCGGCGATTCGCTGCGCCAGTCCGATGCGCAAGTCCTGGCCCGCACACTCGGCGGCGCCGCTTATGGTCTGTACGGCTACCTCGACTGGATTGCCGAGCAGATCCTGCCCGACACCGCCGATGAATCGACCCTGGAACGGATCGCCGCATTGCGCCTGAACCAGCCGCGCAAACCGGCGCAGGTCGCCACCGGCACGGTCAGCTTCAACGCCACGGCGGGCGCGGTGCTGGACGCCGATACATTGCTGCAATCGAGCGACGGTCGCACCTTCAAAGTCACTGCCGCGCGCACCACCGTCAATGGCGTCAACAGCACTTCCATCGCGGCACTGGATGCCGGCAGCCTGGGCAATGCCGAGGCCGGGCTGGCGCTGACGCCGGTGCAGCCAGTCACCGGTGTGGTCAGTAACAGCTTTGTCGTACTGGCGCCGGGACTCAACGGCGGTGTGGCGCGGGAAAGCCTGGAGTCGCTGCGCTCGCGGGTGATCCGTTCCTATCGCGTCATCCCCCACGGCGGTTCGGCCAGCGATTATGAAACCTGGGCGCTGGAAGTGCCGGGTGTGACCCGCGCGTGGTGCCGTGGTGGCTTCCTCGGACCGGGCACCGTCGGCGTGTACATCATGCGCGACGATGATCCGCAGCCAGTACCGAATGCCGATCAACTGGCCGAAGTGCAGGCCTACATCGAACCGCTGCGCCCGGTGACCGCCGAAGTCCACGTGCGTCCTCCGGTGCAGAAACCGGTGACCTATCAGTTGAAGCTGACCCCCGACACCACCGCCGTGCGCGCCGCTGTTGAAACCCAGTTGCGCGACCTGCACAACCGTGAAGCCGATCTGGGCGAAGATCTGTTGATCAGCCATATCCGCGAAGCGATCAGCAGCGCGGCGGGTGAGACCGATCACGTGCTGTCGGCCCCGGTGGCGAACGTGGCCGCAGCTGACAGTGAACTGCTCACCTTCGGGGGGTGCGTATGGCTGCCATAAGAACCGCCGCGCAATACCAGGCGCAACTGCGCGCCTTGCTGCCGAGCGGTCCGGCGTGGGATCCGGAGCGCGTGCCGGAACTTGAGGAAGTGCTGCAAGGCGTCGCCGTCGAGCTGGCGCGCCTCGACGCTCGCGCCGCCGATCTGCTCAACGAAATGGACCCGGCCGGCGTCAGCGAACTGGTGCCGGACTGGGAGCAGGTGATGAACCTGCCCGACCCGTGCCTTGGCGCCACACCGCTGTTCGACGACCGTCGCCTCGCCGTGCGCCGCCGCTTGCTGGCGGTCGGCAGCCAGGCCGTCGGTTACTACCTGGAAATCGCCAAAAGCCAGGGTTACCCCAACGCCACCATCACCGAACTCGAAGCACCGCGCATGGGCCGCTCGCGTTTCGGCGCGGCGCACTGGGGCACCTGGGAAGCGCAGTTCATGTGGACGCTCAACACCGGCGGGCGACTGTTGCTCGGGCGGCGTTTCGGCGCGAGCTACTGGGGCGAACGCTTCGGCGTGAATCCGGGCTCGGCGCTTGAGTGCCTGATTCATCGGGCGGCGCCGGCGCATACCAAGGTGCACATCAACTATGACTAGGGAGTAGCGCAATGGATTATCCGAAAAGCCTGCCCGGTGTGGGTTTGGTCAACAGCCGATTCGTCGATGAAAACCCGATCACGGGAACGCCGGGGTCGTTGATTCCTGCCGAATGGGGCAATGCGCTGACCGAGGAAGTGTTGACGGTCATCAAGGCGGCGGGCATCGAGCCTACCGAGGGCTTGAACACGCAATTGCTGGAGGCGCTGCGCGGCAAGCGACTTTTTGAAACGCCTGCACAGTTCGACTCCAGTCAGAAGGTCGCGACGACAGAGTTTGTCCAGCGCGCACTGGGTAGTCTGGCGGGTCAAACCAACTACGTCGGCGAAGTGACGTTGACGGCCGCGGACGTTGGCAAACTCTCTATCTTCACTGGACCGAGCACGGCGACATTGCCTGACTGGTCGAGCGTTCCTGCGGGTGGCCTGGTCTCTCTTGTCGCCAGCTCCGGTGGTTTGACAGTGAAAGCCAGAACGGGCGAAACCCTGAGCACCACCAATGGGGTCTCAGGTACCTCCCTTTCATTTGTCGGCGGCAGTTTCGTGACCTTCAGGCGCCTTCTATTGGGCGGCGGGTGGGGATTGGACTCGGGGGACGGCGCGCTCAAATACTCTCCGGCATTCGCCGCTTCGTTGGGAACTGCCGGTGGCTATCAGCGCCTTCCCAGCGGTCTGATTTTGCAATGGGGGCTGGCCACCGGCGGAGCCCTCAGCGAAACCATCACCTATCCGATTGCCTTTCCCAGCGCGGTGCTGTTTCTGTCAGGTGGCGATATTTCCCCGGGGTTCGCAGACCTGCGTTTTTCCTTTTACAGACTCTCGCTAAGCCAGTTTCAACGATTTTCAAATTCCGATCCCGGTGGCTGGAACTGGTTTGCCATGGGCTTCTGAAATCAAAGGTGAAGACGATGAAATTTATTGATTTTGACGCCCAGGGTGAACTCCTTGGACGCTACGACCCGATGATTCACACGCAGATTCCGGCCAGCGCGGTGGAAATTTCCGACGAGTTGTTCCTGCGCACGATCGATGAGCGTGACGGCATCTGGCGATACACCGAAGGCAAGGTCACCAAGCACGCCTTGCCGAACAGCTCGCAGCAAGTCGATGCCGAACGGCGAGCCGCTGCGCTGGCGCGGCGTGATGAGCTGCTGGCAGAAGCCGATCAACAGACTGTCGGTATGGCGGACGCCTACATTGCAGGATTGCTGGATGCCGACGACATGCAGCGGTTCAAGGCTTACGCCACGTACAAGCTGGCACTGAACAAGATCGAAAAGCAGCCGGATTACCCGCAACACGTAGTCTGGCCCGAACGGCCTGCCTGAGGCCGCCACTGGTCTGATCTTTGAAAACCAACCCTGACAACCATCCCTCTGAATAACGGGAGGTCCGCACGTGGACTATCCAAAAAGTGTCCCCAGCGCCGGTCTGGTGAACGGGAAATTTATCGATGAAAACCCGCTGACCGGGACACCGGGGTCGCTGATCCCCGCTGACTGGGGCAACGGTGTTACGCAAGAAATCATCAATGTGATCAAGGCCGGGGATCTGACCCCGGACGAGAAGAAATACGATCAGTTGCTCCAGGCGATTCAGAGTGTTTCGGCCAAGGGCTGGAATCAGGATCTCGCGTTGCCATTGGCCGCGTTGCCATTGCCGACCGTGGCCACGGCTGACGCCCGGATGCCGATCACGCCGGCCGCCGCATCGACCAGCGGCGGACGAGTGTCGGTGCCGGCGGGCATTTACGTCAGCATCGGTCAGGAAGTGGTGGCGGGGCAGTTGGGACGTTCGCGAACGTTCACCACTCAGGCCTGGAGTAGCGCCGATCTGCTGCCGAGTTCGGGTTACTTTCTGCGGGCGCAGGTGGTGGGTGGGGCGCTGACGTTTTACATGCAGCGCGGGACGATTTACGACGCGACGCCCGAGTCTCTGAAAGGCACTGTCAACGGTGCTGCCGGTGGCGGTTTCCAGAGTTCGGTGCTGGACATGTGCCTGGCCTGGGTGGTCACCGGTGCTCCAGGCTCTGTGCCGGTAGTGCGCTCGATTTACAACCGGGCGCGTTTGACTTGGACGCAGACCGTCAACGGCACCGGTGCGGTGTTTTTGCCGCTCGATCCCCATGCTCGTGCTGCGCGGTTGATCGTGGGTAACCCGACGCCTTCGTCGACCGCCGTGACGAGCGTCGCCTTTCCAAGCGCCGGATGGGCAGGCGGCAACTACAGCTACCTGTCGCCGGTTTCAACGGGTGTATCCAACAATGCGGGCGGCTGGAATCCTACCACTGCGCAGCCATGTGTAGTGTTCACCAACAACATCGTCAACGACGTCACCGTGTCCACCCTGACCGCCAGTTTCGACCATGCCAATCTGCGTTCTCTGTGGCAGTCCTATCAGGCTGAGCACAACCTGGCGCAGGCCAGCGCCGACAGCGATGAATTGCTATTGAGCATGGGCATCAAGAGTCATCCGCTGAACGACTACAGCGTCGGCATCGCGATCAATTTCGGGGACGCCGTGAACGTTCAGTTGCAATGGGAGCTCATTCGATGATCGTCATTCAGGAACTGCATCAGATCGACGGCGAATTACGTCCGCCGGCTCCATCGGCCGCCCATGACTGGAATGGCGAACAGTGGGTGGTCAACGAAGAAAGGGCGGCGCTGCTCGATCAGCAGGCCGCCGAACAGTTGTGTGCCAGAGTCGATGCGACCGCTGACGCCATTCGCATTCAACTGGCCGGCGATCCGCTCAAAGCCCTGGAGTACGCCCAGGCTGCCATCGACGCTCAGGCCTTTCAGGACGCCGGTTACCCGAAAAAGGAAGTGCCGCTGTCCGTCGCCGCGTGGGTTGCTAAGGGCCGTTCGGCGAAACAGTCCGCCGAGCAGATTCTCGACAAGGCCGCCCAGCTCAGCGACAGCCTGCTGACTCTGCGCACCTTGCGCCTGAAAGCCAAGACCCAGATTCGTGCTTATGCAAGTAAAGGCCATATGGATCAGGCCCGGACTGCTGCCGATGAGGCGTTGCTGGCCATTCGTGAACTGACGGCCAACTCGACCTCCTAATCGCACTCGCGTCACCCAAGCCCACTTCACGGTGGGCTTTTTATTTTCAGAAACAGAAGCGTTTTGAGCCTTTGCGAGTACCCGCGCGCGGCCACGTTTCATTTGTCATTTCAGAGGAATGAACATCCGATGGATTACCCAAAAAGCGTCCCTAGCGTCGGCCTGGTCAATGGCCGGTTCGTCGATGAAAACCCGGTGGCGGGAACGCCGGGATCGTTGATACCGGCGGTGTGGGGCAACAGCGTTACGCAAGAGATTCTCAACGTGATTATCGGCGCCGGGCTGACAGCTGCCGAGGCCGATACCGGTCAGTTGCTCAAAGCCATTCAGTCGATTGTCGGCAATGCCAGTCCGATGCGCTCGGTGGTGACACGGCTGACTGCATCCAAGGCGTTGACCGACCCGGAGCTGGGCCTGGTGTTGATCGATGGCGGATCCAGCGCCGTGACGGTCACGTTGCCGCCGGCGAACGCGGGCCTGGGCGTACGCGATGTGATTGTTCGGCGCATGGATAACAGCGGCAACCGCCTGATCGTTCAGGCGTCGGATTCCGACCGCATCCGTTTTCACACTCACCTTTCACCTAGCGGTTATCCGTTTCTGGTGTTGATGGGGGCGGGAGACTGGTGGCATCTGCGCAGTGACGCAGCGGGTAGCTGGTGGCCAGTCGGCCGGTTTGACAATACTCCCCTTGGCCGGCCGTTTTTCGAGACGACCACTTTGCTCAGCCCCGGTGGTTATGGTGCACTTAATGGCACGGTCATGAAGCGTGTCGAGTGGCCATGGCTGTGGGATCACGCCCAGCTTTCCGGAATGTTGGGCACCGAAGCTGCGCGTGCTGGTAACGAAGGTAAATGGACCTCGGGTGACGGCGCGGCAACCTTTCGAGGTCCGGAAGGGCGAGGCGAGTTTCTGCGAGTGCTGGACGAGGGCAGGGGCGTGGATGCCGGTCGCTCCATGGGCTCCTTTCAGGTCGGATCGACTCATTCTTACGCCATGGGCGCCAATGGTGCCGGTGCGGTGGGGGCCTGGTGGTCGGACGCCTTGACCAGTTTCGGTGCCGATACTCGTGAAGAGCCGCAATACGTGTCCGGACTGGTCAACGGCGGCCCTGTCTATCCTGCCAATACGACCTACCAACGAGATGCTGCCAACACCTTGCTGCTGGCTTTCAAATCCCGTCCTCGCAACATCGCCTATCCCGGCCGTATCAAGCTCATCTGAGGTGCCCATGTTCAATTATTTGGTTGACGGCGCGGGCGCTTTGTCCGGGCCTGTCGAGTTTTTCGTTACCCCTGGCATCGGCATTCAACTGCCCAGCAACGCGGTGGAATTGTCGTTCGAATTACCTGTCCCGGAACCTGGTCGCACCTGGGCCTTGATCAACGGTGTACCGCGAGAGGTGATTGACCGGCGCGGTCCGGTTTTCCGCAAGGACGGCGGCGGGCAACAGATCTGGAACGAGTTGGGCGAATTGCCCGACACTTTTACGGCACAGCCATGGCCCGGCGAGTTTCATGTGTGGCGTGATAACTCCTGGCAAGTGGATGAGCAGGCCCGTTTGCTCAGCATCAGCCAGCAGGTCCTGGAAGAGCGTGACACGCTGCTGCGCGACGCGGTCCTGCGCATCGCCCCTTTGCAATACGCAGAAGACATCGGCGATGCCTCCCAAGAAGAGCAACTGCAGTTGCTCGAATGGAAGCTCTACAGCGTGGAGCTGAACCGCATCGAAAAACAGGCCGGTTTTCCCCGCGAGGTCACCTGGCCGGCAGTGCCCGGCGCAACCTTAACCAACTGATCGCAGCATAGGGAACCGTGCAATGGATTATCCAAACAGCATCCCTGGCGTCGGCCTGGTCAACGGCGTATTCACCGATGAAAACCCCGTTGCCGGCACGCCCGGATCACTGATCCCCGCCTCTTGGGGCAACAGTGTCACGCAAGAAATTCTCAACGCCATCAAGTCCGCCGGACTGACACCTGACGAGAGCAAAACCAACCAGCTGGCAACGGCCATTGGCGCCCTTGTCGACTTCACCAAACTGCAGAACACCCCGACCACGCTGGCGGGCTACGGCATCACCGATGCCGTAGGGCGGCTGCTGGCAGTCAGACAGATCTAGACGGTCGGGATCACGGTTTACCGCCCCAACCCCAATGCGAAAAGGATTCGCGTCCGGCTGGTCGGCGCGGGAGGTTCCGGGGGCGGATGTGCACCTGTCGAGGTGAGCACTGTGCGGATTGGCGGAGGTGGTGGCGCTGGAGCCTATGCGGAAGGTCTGTATGACGTGACGACGGACATGCTCGCCGGCGTGCCTGTCACGCTGGGCGCTGGTGGCGCGTCCCGCACTGTGGCTGGCTTGGCGGGAGGCGGCGCTTCGTTCGGCTCTTTGATGAGTGCAGCCGGCGGTGCTGGCGGGCAGATTCTGGCTGTCGCCGTGGGACCCACGGCGAACGGCTTCGTCCAGGGCGGCCCAGGTGGTCAGGTGGTCACAGGCGGCAATCTGACCAACGCCCGCGGCGTGAGCGGTGGGTTCGCGATGTTCAACAACAATTGGGGCGTGCTTTCCGGCACCGGGGGCGCCAGCCCATTTGACGGCGGTGCGTCGTCCACCGGTGTCAACGGCAATGGCTATGCGGGGGTTCGAGGTTCCGGAGGTGGAGGTACCTGCTCCAACAACACTTCTGCGTCCTTTCTGAGTGGTGCCGGTGGCAATGCCTTCTGTGAAATCTGGGAGTACGCGTAATGGCCATGTATGCACGTATTGAAAACGGTGTTGCGATTGAGGTGATCGACACAGGTGACTACGCGATCGAGCAACTGTTCGCGCCTGCTTTCGTCGCGGCGATGGTGCAGGTGCCCGAAGGTGTCGACGTTGAAATCGGTGCGCCGATGGCCGATGCGGCTCCCGCTGTCGAGCCTTCGCGCGCAATGCAAAGTCCCATTGTCGCCAAGGGCCTTGTAATCGAGGACAGCGAGCCTCTGGCGGCAGAACGCACTTGGCGCCAGACCATGCTCGCGGCCACCGAATGGCTGGTCACCCGCCACCGCGACGAGCAGGAACTGGGACGTGGAACAACGCTCAAGGCTCAGCAGTATCTGGAGCTGCTCGAGTACCGCCAGGCCTTGCGCGACTGGCCTGCCGCGAGCTCGTTTCAGATCTTCGCTGAGCGGCCTGAGCAGCCTGCCTGGTTCACGGCAGTTTCTGCCTGACGCAGCCGAATGGACGTGTATTCATATTCAGGAGACAGGTAATGGATTATCCAAAAAACATTCCCAGTGCAGGTTTGGTGAATGGCAGGTTTGTTGACGAAAACCCTCTCACCGGAACACCCGGTTCGTTGATTCCGGCAAGCTGGGGAAATGGTGTTACGCAAGAAATTCTTGAAGTCATCAAAAGCGCAGGGACGGCTGCCGATGAGAGTGATAACACCCAACTCAGGGCGGCAATCGATACGCTGATCTCGAAGAAGCAGAGCGACAGCCTGGCCAGTCAGGACGAAGCAGAGTCGGGAACCAGTGCTACCCAGGTGATGACGCCGTTACGAGTGTTTCAATCGATAGCGAAGAAGGTGCAACAGGCGACCGAGTCGCTGATGGGGATTGCAAAGGTTGCATCTCAGGCGGAGGTCAACGCCGGTGTCAGTGATACTTCTGTCGTGACCCCTAAAAAACTCAGGCTAGGGTTCATGGTGAGGCTGGGGGCATCCGGCTATGTCGTTTTCCCCTCGTGGATGGGTGGACTAATCATTCAGTGGATCACCGGGGCGGCCAGCCAGGCGGGGAACAATGGTTATGGCGATCTGAATCTATGGCCGCTGGTCTTTCCCAACGCGCTGTTTCTTGCAGTCGCTTCCCATGAAGGCACGGCATCCGGAACGCAACTGATCTGGAACAATAATGCGACCGTGAGTCGGCAGGCAGGCATAAATGTACGTTGTCCTGAATGGCCGTCAGGCTCCATTGCCGCTCGTGTCATCGGAATAGGATATTGAGCATGTACTATTTTTCTCCGACAACTTCCGGCTTTTATCACTCCGATCTACACGGCACCAATATTCCTGTGGACGCCTTTGAATTAAGCGAGGGCGAGTATTGCGCGCTGGTCTCGAACGCTCCAAAAGGAACCGTTCTTTCTCTGACCGCCAACGGACGCCCGGAACGGGTGCTACTGGCTGAGCAAATCCCCGATGACACAGAGAGGGCCTGGCGAGACAAGGTACTGGATCGCACCCAATGGCTGGTTCTTCGCGATGCCGAAGAGCTGGAAGTCGGCGAAGGCACCACTCTGCGCACCGACGAATTCAAACAACTTCTCGCCTATCGACAGGCACTGCGCGACTGGCCCAATGATCCGGAATTTCCGGATGCCCAGGCTCGTCCGGTAGAGCCCGACTGGCTTGAAGGCTTGCTGCGCTCAAAGGGCTGAGCCGATGATCTGATCAAGGAGGAATTAACATGGATTATCCGAAAAGCGTTCCCGGCTCAGGCCTGGAGAATGGCAAGTTCGTCGATGAAGACCCCATCGCCGGAAAACCGGGATCGTTGATCCCGGCCAGTTGGGGAAACAGTGTGACCCAGGAAATTCTCAACGCGATCACGGCCGCCGGTCTGACGCCGGATGAGGAGCAGACCGATCAACTGGCACAGGCCATTCGGCAACTGGCCAAGCCTGATCCGCTGCAGCAGTTTCCTGTGCAGGTGTATCGCAAGAATCTGTTGATCAATGGTGGATTCAATATCTGGCAACGCGGCACGACCAATCAGGGGCCGAACATCGGTGGCTATGTGGCGGATCGCTTTCGGTGCGACTGGAACGGCAACGCAGGTGTCAGCATTTCGCGCCAGGATTTTCCCCTCGGTCAAACGGAAGTCGTGGGTGAACCCGCTTATTTCCTGCGCTGGCAGCAGGCCACCGCAGGCACGGGAGCAACGGTGCATAAAGTCGCCCAGAGCATTGAATCGGTCAGGACCCTGGCCGGACGAATGGCGACAGTCAGCTTCTGGGCGCGATCCGATGCGACGCGTCCTTTGCGTGTCACGATTGCCCAGCAATTCGGGGCGGGCGGTTCGGAGGGTGTCGTGAAGGTTGTCGACGTCTTTCAACTGAGTACGTCGTGGAAGAAATACAGCGCAACGTTTCAGGTGCCAACCATCGCCGGGAAAATGCTGGGCGTGAATGACTGCCTGACCTTGTCGTTCGATCTGCCGCTCAACGTGTTGCAGACCGTCGATCTGGCACAGATGCAATTGGAGGAGGGGCCGGTTGCAACACCGTTTGAATACCGTCCAGCGGCGGAAGAGTTGACTCTCTGTCAGCGCTATTTCGAAAAATCCTTTGTAAACCGTTTGCCGATCCGTTCGAACAACGGCCCAGGAACCTGTATCGCCACCTTTTCCCAAGTAGCGGCAGCCAATTCCGGCCAATATGGAATGTGCATCGATATGCAGGTGCCCAAGCGAGTTCAGCCAACGGTCGTGACGTATTGCCCTGGTGAGGCGAGCAATCAAGTCTGGCATTCATCGCTTGCGAAGGCCTGCACAGGAACCATCCTGCAAAGTGTGAGCGAGCGAGGGTTTGCGCTTGCCACCGTGACGCCCGTAGGCAGCTTTCCCGGGCAGGCATTGCAGGTCGATTGGACCGCGGACGCGGAAATCTAGGGACAAGTCCATGAGTTATCAGCTCACATCGTATGGCGTTCTGCGCCTGAGTGATTCAGCGTTTATTCCACAGGATCCCATTAATCGGGACTGGCTCGAGTACCAGGAGTGGCTGGTTTCCGGAGGACAGGTACTGCCACTGGACCCGCCGCTAGAGAGGCTGACGGCCAATCAAGGCATGCTGGGGTTGTTCAAGCGAATGATCCAGGTGTCCCCGGACAGCACGCTGAAAACTGAGGTAAACAATGGCTGATCAGCTTTGGTCGCCAACCGTGATTCAATCGGAGCATCCAGGGAGGATCGAGCATTATGCAAATTACTGAAGACAACCTACTCAACATCATGCCCAACGCCCGCCGCCAAGCGGGCGTTTTTGTTTCTGCACTCAACGATGCCATGGCGCGCCATCTCATCGACACGCCCAAGCGCATCGCTGCGTTTCTCGCCCAGATCGGACACGAATCGGGGCAGTTGCAGTACGTGCGTGAACTGGGCAACAACCAATACCTGAGCAAATACGACACCGGTACGCTGGCCTTGCGCCTGGGTAACACGCCCGAGGCGGATGGCGACGGGCAGAAGTATCGCGGTCGCGGGCTGATCCAGATCACCGGGCGCGCCAACTATCGCCAGTGCAGTCTCGGGCTGTTCGGCGATGAGCGTTTGCTGGCGCTGCCGGAACTGCTGGAACAACCGCAATGGGCGGCCGAGTCCGCTGCGTGGTTCTGGGAGAAGAATGGCCTGAACGCGCTGGCGGATCAGGATCAGTTCAATAGCATTACCCGGCGGATCAACGGCGGGTTGAACGGCTTGCAGGATCGCCTGGAGCTGTGGGGGCGGGCGAGGGCGGTGCTATGCCTGCCTTCGGTCTGAGCATCTGGCGGCTGATTGGCCTGGTGCTGCTGGTCGCAGGGTCGGCGGCGCTGGCGTGGCAATTCCAGGACTGGCGCTACGGTCGGCAACTGGCCGAGCAGGCCCGGCAGCACGCCGAAATCCTCAATCAACTGACCCTGACGGCCGCGACTGCGCAACAGGCCGAGCAGGACAAGCGACTGGCCGTTGAGCAACGGCTCGCGGCCAGTGAACAAACTCATTACCGAGCACTGAACGATGCCCAACGTGATCAGGATCGCCTGCGCGATCGTCTTGCCACTGCTGATCTGCGCCTGTCAGTCCTCATCGACGCAGGCGATGCTGCCCAAGGCTGCGGTGTGTCAGCCACCACCGGCGCCGGCGGCGTGGATCATGCAACCGTACGCGCCCGACTTGACCCGGCGCATGCTCGACGAATTGTCGCCATCACCGGCGAAGGCGACCGTGGACTGATCGCCTTGCAGGCTTGTCAGGCCTATATCAGAGCGCTGGCGCCTGCACATTTTGAATAAGCTTGTGTATTGAAAGCGCAACCGGCTCGTGTACGGTGGTACCCATTCCATCCGATCCGGAGCGCGCCGTGAAAGAAATCACCCAACTGGCGGCCGAACTTGGCCGACGTCTGCAATTGCTCAACGCCCATGTCACTACGGCCGAGTCCTGTACCGGTGGCGGGATTGCCGAAGCCATCACCCGCATTCCGGGGAGTTCGGCGTGGTTCGAGGCGGGTTACGTGACCTACTCCAACCGCCAGAAAACCCAGCAGTTGAATGTACCGGCTAATCTGTTCGGCACCGTGGGCGCGGTCAGTCGCGAGGTGGTCGAAGCCATGGTACGTGGCGCTCAGGAGAAAAGCCTGGCGCGGTTTGCCGTGGCGGTCAGCGGTGTGGCCGGGCCGGACGGTGGTTCGCCGAACAAACCAGTGGGCACCGTCTGGCTGGCTTGGGGTGTGGGCGACACGGTTTCCAGTGAGCTCCAGCACTTCCCCGGAAACCGCGACGAAGTCCGCCGACAAACGGTGAAGGCCGCGCTAGACGGCTTGCTGCGGCTAGCGGCACGAGAAATCGAAAATCAGGGGTAGGCGATCCGTGAACGCTGTGGAATAATACTGGCTACTTATACAGGTGTTGGCCGTCAGGCCTTATTGATTACGTGAGGACTTTAATGGACGACAACAAGAAGAAAGCCTTGGCTGCGGCCCTGGGTCAGATCGAACGTCAATTCGGCAAGGGTGCCGTAATGCGTATGGGCGATCAGGACCGTCAGGCGATCCCATCCATCTCCACCGGCTCTCTGGGTCTGGACATCGCACTTGGCATCGGCGGCCTGCCAAAAGGCCGTATCGTTGAAATCTACGGTCCTGAATCTTCCGGTAAAACCACATTGACGCTGTCCGTGATCGCCCAGGCTCAAAAAGCCGGTGCGACCTGCGCCTTCGTCGACGCCGAACATGCCCTCGACCCCGAGTACGCCGGCAAGCTGGGCGTCAATGTTGACGACCTGCTGGTTTCCCAGCCGGACACCGGCGAGCAGGCCCTCGAAATCACCGACATGCTGGTGCGCTCCAACGCCGTTGACGTGATCATCGTCGACTCCGTGGCCGCCCTGGTGCCGAAGGCTGAAATCGAAGGCGAAATGGGTGACATGCACGTGGGCCTGCAAGCCCGTCTGATGTCCCAGGCGCTGCGTAAAATCACCGGTAACATCAAGAACGCCAACTGCCTGGTGATCTTCATCAACCAGATCCGGATGAAGATCGGCGTGATGTTCGGCAGCCCGGAAACCACTACCGGTGGTAACGCGCTGAAGTTCTACGCTTCGGTTCGTCTCGACATCCGCCGTACCGGCGCGGTGAAGGAAGGCGACGAAGTGGTCGGCAGCGAAACCCGCGTCAAGGTTGTGAAAAACAAGGTGGCTTCGCCGTTCCGTCAGGCCGAGTTCCAGATTCTCTACGGCAAGGGTATCTACCTGAACGGCGAGATGATCGACCTGGGCGTGCTGCACGGTTTTGTCGAGAAGTCCGGCGCCTGGTATGCCTACGAAGGCACCAAGATCGGTCAGGGCAAGGCCAACTCGGCCAAGTTCCTGGCAGACAACCCGGAAGTTGCGGCCAAGCTCGAGAAGCAACTGCGTGACAAACTGCTGTCGCCAGCAGTGATCGCCGACTCGAAGGCTTCTGCGGTCAAAGAGACCGAAGACGACCTGGCTGACGCTGATATCTGATTGCACCGATGACAACCGCCGTACTCGATACCCTCGTCGCGGTGCGGCGAACCGCCATGGACCTGCTCGCACGCCGCGAGCACGGTCGAGTCGAGCTGACGCGCAAACTGCGTCAGCGTGGCGCTCCCCCCGAGATGATCGAAACAGCCCTTGACCGTTTGACGGAAGAAGGGCTGCTTTCCGAAGCCCGTTATCTTGAAAGCTTTGTTTCCTATCGCGCCCGCTCCGGTTACGGCCCACTGCGGATTCGCGAAGAACTTGGCCAGCGCGGTTTGCAACGCGCCGATATTGAACTCGCGTTGCGCGAGAGCGGCATCAACTGGCAGGAGCAGCTAACGGACACGTGGCAACGGAAGTTCTCCGGACAGCTTCCCGGCGATGCCAAGGAACGCGCCAGACAAGGTCGGTTCCTGGCGTATCGGGGATTCTCGATGGAGATGATCAACCGCTTGTTCAGCGGCAGAGGGATGGACGATTAAATCGCTCCAGCTTCAATCAAAAAACGGCCCGCTATTTCAATAGCGGGCCGTTTTTTTTGCCTTCACGTTACCTTCGACGGTTCGCGGGTGCGTTGAGCGGTCTGGGGGGGTGACTGGGCCCAGTTTTCAGGCTGGTTGATGTAGTCCACCAGTTCTCGCAGACGCCCGTGGTCCCGGGCATTGAAGGCGAAGGCCAGTCGCGTCAGGTGGCTGAATTGAGCCTCGTCGTGTTCTTCACCGGTGTAGGCGTGTTGATGGAACTGGTCGCTCAGGCACAGATCGGCAAAGGCTTCCTGCATATGGTCGAGGGCTTGATCGCTCAGCTTGTGGTTCATGCGAATGACAAACTGGCGCTTGAGCCAGCGGCTGGAGTGGAAGTTGCCGTAGAACTGGTTGATCTGTTCCACCGCCTCTTCAACGTTGTAGACCAGGCGCATCAGCTTCAGGTCGGTCGGCAGGATGTAGCGGTTTTCCTCCAGTTGCTGGCGGATGAAGTCCAGTGCGCCTTGCCAGAACGTCCCGCCCGGTGCGTCCAGCAGCACCACCGGCACCAGGGGACTTTTACCGGTCTGGATCAGCGTGAGTACTTCCAGCGCTTCGTCCAGGGTGCCGAACCCGCCAGGGCACAACACCAGCGCATCGGCCTCCTTGACGAAGAACAGCTTGCGGGTGAAGAAGAAGTGGAACGGCAGCAGATTATTGGTGCCGTCCACAGTGGGATTGGCATGTTGTTCGAAGGGCAGGGTGATGTTGAACCCGAGGCTTTGATCGCGACCGGCACCTTCATGCGCGGCTGCCATGATTCCGCCGCCGGCACCCGTGATGACCATCATGTTCGAGCGGGCCAGCGCCGCCCCGAGTTCACGAGCCATGGCGTAAAGGGGATGTTCGACCGGGGTGCGAGCCGAGCCGAACACCGTGACCTTGCGTCGTCCCTTGAACTGTTCAAGGGTGCGAAAGGCCTGCTCCAGTTCGCGCAGGGCTTGCAGGGTGATCTTCGCATTCCAGCGGTTGTGGTCTTCCTGGGCCATGCGCAGCACGGTCAGGATCATGTCGCGGTAAATGGGGGAATTCGGGCTGTTGGGTGACACGAGGTTGAGTTGTTCTTCGACCTTGCTGATGAGGTCGTGGCCGCTTTCCTGAAAATGACGGCTGAGCAGGTCATTCGGTTGGTAAGGCATGCAACTTCTCCTTCTGCACAGGGCTTTCGGCCCTGACGTGCGGCGTCAGTGCCGCGCTGCAAGAAAACAAACATCCGGCAGATCCTTTCCTGCCGTTGGAAAAATGAACGGGAATACTTTGAATCTAGACCCTTGAAGCACTTCTCGCTCATCGAGCATTGCGCCGCAAAGTCTTTCCTGGCAACTGCTTATTGGCGTTTTGCGAAGTGTTTTCACCGCTCGTCCGATGCCGCGTCGAGGGCTGAATGCTCTGATTTACTAAGTTAAAGGCGCCGTACGACAACTTTGCGTCAACGACCGTACGCAAGGTGCACGCTATTCAAGGATTTGCGGGTGGCAGGGAGGCAGGACACATGGCCAGAATCATTCTGGAGATCGATACGCAGCTGTATCGGTTGTTGAAAGCATCGGCCGAGACCAACCAAGTGAGTCTCGAGGAGGAGTGCTGCCGACGGCTGGCGGGAGGGGATCGCCGCTCGCGTTACTTGCAGGCCTTGCTGGCCGAACTGCGCGCCGAGGATGAACAGCGGCGCGCCACGTCGCGATGATTACTTCTTCTTCGCTGGAGCCGCTTTCGGGCAATCCGATTCCTGGTAGCTGGCGGAGCCGATCGCCTTGTTGCTTTTCACTTCGGTGAAGTCGTAACGCATGATCGCGCCCTTGGCCATCAGCTTACGGTACGACGGATTGTTGCAAACCGAGGCGCCCAACTGGAAATACACGGCTTTGGGATCGGCGCGCATTTTGTCGGCGTGGCTCTTTTGCACGCTCAGGTGGTTGATCAGCGTAGTGCCTTCGACGGTGTAGCCCTGATCAAGAATGTCTTCGTTGATCGCCCGTGGCGTGCCGACGCTGCTTTGTGCGGCGACATTGCGCAGCTCTCGGTTCAGATTCTGCTCACTCAGGGATGCCGCCTGAGCGCTGAAGGACGAAGCCAGCAGAATGGCAGCGGTGGGAACGATAAGGCGCAGCATGAAACTCTCCTGGTTCAGTGACTGGTGGTTCGACCAGCCACGTGACTGTGCGTTCAGTGGCGGCGAATTATAGGGGAGCCGGTCGGGAGGGTACAGGCTTGTGCCTGCCGCTCTGGTAAACTGCCGCCCTTTATTGCCCTGCCGAGTGTCGTTTGTGTCGAGTTTTCCTGTCTGCCGGTGCCGCCTGCAATGAATCATGCCCCCAACGCCGTGGCCCGCCTGCGCGACCAGCGCGAGGATGAAGGTATCAAGCCGATTCAGGCCCGTGGCTTTCGCTCCCCGCGTTGCCGCGATTGTCGGGTGATCATCAGCCATTGCCTGTGCGCCTGGCGGCCGACCGTCGATACGCGCTCGGGCGTTTGCCTGATCATGACAGGCAAGGAAGTGTTCAAACCCAGCAACACCGGTTGGCTGATCGCCGACATCGTGCGCGACAACCATGCCTTCATCTGGTCCCGGACCGAACCTGACGTGCAACTGCTGGCGCTGCTGAGCGACCCGCAATGGCAGCCGTATCTGGTGTTCCCCGGTGAGTACGTCGATCCCTCGCGGGTGACCAACACCGTGGATCTCGATAGCAGCAAGCGTCCGCTGTTCATCTTGCTGGACGCGACCTGGACCGAAGCCCGGAAGATTTTCCGCAAGAGCCCGTATTTCGACCGCTTGCCGATTCTGAGCCTGTTACCCGACAAGCTGTCGCGTTATCGCCTGCGCCGCTCGACCCGCAGTGAACACCTGTGCACCGCCGAAGTGGCGGCGCTGTGCCTGGAACTGGCCGGCGATTCGGACGCCGCGTCGGCGCTGGACGCCTATTTCGATGTGTTCAGCCAGCATTACCTGGGGGCCAAGCAGCAACTGGAGGTCAATGTATCGACGCCGGCCCACGCCGAATTGCAGCCCTATATCCGAAACGCGCCCCCCGTACCGGCCTGATCCTGGCCCATACTGCTAAAGCAGTGGCCGTGCGGCTTGACCACCCCGGCTTCGCTGGTCATGCTTGGCGCCGATTGGGGTGCGGCCAAGGTTTGAAACGCCGTTTTTGTTCGTGATTGGCGTTGAACGTGCCCCTGTGGATGCCGCTGCCGGGCGGTGTCTGGATTTGCTTTGGCAAGGCCCGAATGCGCGGGCCCGCCATCAAAAACAGGATCATTTGAAAAATGGCCACATACGACATCCTGATTGCCGATGATCACCCTCTTTTTCGTAGCGCACTGCATCAAGCGGTAACGATGGGCCTTGGCCCGGACGTGCGCATGGTGGAAGTGGCGAGCATCGCCGAGCTGGAAGCCCGCCTGACCGAAAAGGCTGACTGGGATCTGGTGCTGCTGGACCTGAACATGCCGGGCGCTTTCGGGTTTTCCGGGCTGGTGATGCTGCGCGGTCAATACCCGCAGATTCCTGTGGTGATGGTTTCGGCCCAGGAAGAAGCCTCGGTGATGGTCAAGTCCCGGGAATTCGGCGCCAGTGGTTTCATTCCCAAGTCCAGCGACCTGAGCGTGATTCAGGAAGCGGTGCGCAAGGTGCTGGACGGCGATGTGTTCTGGCCGCCTCAGGCGTTTGAAGCGGTCAGTGTTTCGGATGAAGCCAAGGCTGCCAGTGATGGCCTCGCGAGCCTGACACCGCAGCAGTTCCGGGTGTTGACCATGGTCTGCGAAGGGTTGCTGAACAAGCAGATCGCTTACGAGCTGAGCGTGTCCGAAGCGACCATCAAGGCCCACGTCACGGCGATCTTTCGCAAGTTGAACGTGCGAACCCGGACCCAGGCAGCTTTACTGCTGCAGCAACTTGAGTCAATTCCGAGCCAGTAAGTGCTGGCGTCTTCACGCTTTTTTGACTTTCGTTGATCTAGCTTCCCCACTTTCTTTCGGTCGGTTATCTACTTTATGTCACCTTTCAAGGGCCAGACGGGCCTGAAACGCATCCTCAACGCTTCCGGTTACTCGCTGGACGGCTTGCGCGCCGCCTTCACTGGCGAAGCGGCTTTCCGCCAACTGGTGCTGCTCAACGTGGTGCTGATTCCGCTGACGTTTTTTCTCAATGTCAGCCGGGTCGAGCAGGCGTTGCTGATCGCTGTGTGCCTGCTTGCGCTGATCGTCGAGCTGTTGAATTCGGCAGTGGAGGCGGCCATTGACCGCATCTCGCTTGAGTTGCACCCGCTGTCCAAGAACGCCAAGGACATGGGCAGTGCCGCGCAATTCGTGGCGCTGAGCATGATTGCCCTGGTGTGGGCGGTGATTCTGCTTTAGGCGATGCTCGGCAGAACGATCTCGTCGCTGCGCTGGACCCCGGCGGTGAAGGCGCGGCACAGGTCGAGGAATTCGCGCATGGCGGAGGTCTGGTACTTCTGTTTGTGCCAGATGAAATAGAACTGCCGCGCCAGATCCAGATCCGGCGTCTCCACCGGCACCAGGCTGCCGCGACGGAAGGCATCACGCAGCGCCAGGCGCGAGATGCAGCCAATCCCCAGACCTGATTCCACCGCGCGCTTGATCGCTTCGGTGTGTTCCAGCTCCAGCCGGATGTTCAGCGCGCTGCGGTGATGGCGCATCGCCTGATCGAACGTCAGGCGCGTCCCCGAACCCTGTTCCCGCAAAATCCACGCTTCGTGCGTTAACGCTTCCATGGTCGCGCTGCCGCGTTTGGCCAGTGGATGCTGCGGGGCGCAGAACACCACGAGTTCATCCTCGACCCAGCTCTGTACTTCGATGTCCGGATGGCTGCAATCGCCTTCGATTAGACCCAGATCAATTTCGTAATGAGCCACTTGTTGCACGATATTGGCAGTGTTCTGCACATGCAGCTTCACCTGACTTTCGGGATGGCGCTGCATGAATCCGCCGATCAGCAGCGTCGCCAGGTAATTGCCGATGGTCAGGGTCGCGCCCACCGACAGTGAGCCGAAACCGGATTTTCCGTTGAGCAGGTCTTCGATTTCCTTGGCCTGATCGAGCAGGGCCACGGCTTGCGGCAGCAACTGTTTGCCGAGGGCGTTGAGGCTCAGACGTTTGCCGGCGCGATCGAACAGCTGGCAGCTGGACTGGCGCTCCAGTTCGGTGATGGAAGTGCTGGCGGCCGATTGCGACAGGTTGAGCAGACCCGCAGCACGGGACACGCTTTCCTGTTGGGCGACAGCAACGAAGACTTGCAGTTGACGAAGAGTAAATCGCATATCGATATAACCGATAACCCTTATCTTAATAATCCAGTTAACAGATATTGTCGGCGCTATTAGAATGCGATGCAATTGCGCACCGTCGGCATCCTTCAACGCGAGCCGGGCAGGCGCAGATCAATCTCCAGGAGTCCCACGTACATGAGCAACATGAACCACGAGCGTGTCCTCAGTGTTCATCACTGGAACGACACTCTGTTCAGCTTCAAGTGCACCCGCGATCCGGGCCTGCGCTTCGAGAACGGTCAGTTCGTGATGATCGGCCTGCAACAGCCAAACGGCCGCCCGCTTATGCGCGCTTACTCGATCGCCAGCCCGAACTGGGAAGAGCATCTCGAGTTCTTCAGCATCAAGGTGCAGGACGGTCCGCTGACCTCCCAGCTGCAGCACCTGAAGGAAGGCGACGAGATCATCATCTCGAAGAAACCGACCGGCACTCTGGTGCTGGACGACCTGAACCCGGGCAAGCACCTGTACCTGCTGAGCACCGGCACCGGTCTGGCGCCGTTCATGAGCGTGATCCAGGACCCGGAAACCTACGAGCGCTTCGAGAAAGTGATCCTGGTTCATGGTGTCCGTTACGTCAACGAAGTCGCCTACCGCGAGTTCATCACCGAGCACCTGCCGCAGAACGAGTTCTTCGGCGAAGCGCTGCGTGACAAGCTGATCTACTACCCGACCGTCACCCGCGAGCCGTTCGAGAATCAGGGCCGTCTGACCGACCTGATGCGCAGCGGCAAGCTGTTCCGCGACATCGGCCTGCCTCCGATCAACCCGCAGGACGACCGCGCGATGATCTGCGGCAGCCCGAGCATGCTCGACGAGACCAGCGAAGTGCTCGACAGCTTTGGCCTGAAGATTTCGGCGCGTATGCGTGAGCCGGGTGATTACCTGATCGAGCGTGCATTCGTCGAGAAGTAAGCTGTTTATAGGTGACGCAGAGCGTCACTGGATTCATTCCCACGCAGAGCGTGGGAACGATCAGCCCGCGTTGCCTGAGAAGGCAGCGCGGGCTTTTTCGTTTTCGGGGTTCAGTCAGCGGCGGGAACCACTTCCAGGACGCGAATCTGCTCCGGCGTGGGGTAATGCCAGCGCACATCCAGATCCCAGAACTGCGCGCCGTATTCGCGTTCGGGCGCGGGCGTCTGATACGCCGGACGCGGGTCCTGGGCCAGGCATTGCTCGATCAGCGCCACTAAAGGTTCATCGAGGCGTTGAGCGTGTGTGTGCGCCTGTTTCAGCGCCGAGTCCGTCCACTGCACGTCAATCAACTGCGGCGCAGCGCTGGCGATGCTGTTGGACGCGTCAGCAATGATGTCGGCGTAGGGCACGTAGGGTTTGATGTCGAGAATCGGCGTGCCATCCAGCAGGTCGATACCGGAGATGAACAGGCGATTGGCCTCGACTTTGTCCAGCTTCACCACTGACTGGCCGATGCCGTTCGGCCGATGCGTGGCGCGAGTGGCGAACACGCCCATGGACTTGTTGCCACCCAGGCGCGGAGGGCGGACTTTGAGGCGCGGCTTTTCTTCCAGTGCCTGATGGAACAGGAACAGCAGCCAGACATGACTGACCTGCTCCAGCCCCTGTACTGCGTCGCCCTGATCGAACGGTGCTACCAGTTCCAGCACGCCACGGGCGGCGGGGGCCAGTTGCGGCTGGCGCGGGATGGCAAACTTCTCCTTGAAGCAGGAGCGGACAAAGCCGATGGGGGAGACGCTGTAAGTCATGGTTTGCATTCGAAGCGGAGCAGGGCGGGCATGATAACCCGGCAGGCTTCAAGTCTGGTGGTGTCAGACCTGGCCTCTTCGCGAGCAAGCTCGCTCCCACAGGTAAACGCATTCCAAGTGTGGGAGCGAGCTTGCTCGCGAAGGCCGGATCGCCGACCTAAAGACTGAATCCGCCATCCAGCGGAATGATATTCCCGGTCATGTAGGCCCCGGCAGTACTCGCCAGGCTGATCGCCAACGCCGCCATTTCCTCTTCACGGCCCCAGCGTTTCATCGGGATCAGCGCGGTGTCTTCGGCCAGTGCCTGCTGATCGTTGCCGATATGCTGGGTCATCTTGCTCGGGAAACGCCCCGGCGCGATGACGTTGACGTTGATGTGCTGGCTCACCAGTTCCCGGGCGAGAATTCGCGACAGTTGATGCAGAGCAGCCTTGCTCGGCCCATAGGCGTAGGCCTGTTCACCGAAAGACGAGATCCCCGCCACCGAACCGATGTTGATGATCCGCGCCGGATTGGCCGCCGAGCCGGATTTGCGCAGCAACGGCAGAAATTGCTGGATGCAACTGAACACCGAGGTCACGTTTAGTTGCATGACCTTTTCCCAGCCCTTGACCGGGTAGCTCTCCAGCGGAGCGCCCCAGGTGGTGCCGGCGTTGTTCACCAGAATGTCCAGATGAGTGATCTGCTCGCCCAGTCGCGCGACCAGTTCTTTTACGCCTTCTTCCGTCGCCAGATTCGCCGCCACGCCCAGGCAAGTGCCCACGGCACTGAGTTCTTCAGCGGTTTGATGACAGGCTTCAGCGTCACGGGAGCAGACGTACACGCGGGCGCCGGCTTCGACAAAGGCCTTGGCGATCATTTTGCCGATACCACGGGTGCCGCCGGTCACCAGGGCGGTGCGGCCTTGCAGGGAGAAATACGGGTGCATGGCGAATCCTGAGGGCTAGGGTTCAGTACACCCTAGTCGCCGGCCGCGAAAAGCGGAGCCACTATTTTTGGAAGGAATGGAGGGGCATGCATGAAAACGGCGACCGAAGTCGCCGTTTTGTTTTTGCAAAAAAATCAGCCGCGAACGCGCAGGGTCAGGCCCTTGAGGAAATTGCGCAGCAACTGATCGCCGCACGGGCGGTAGTTGGTGTGGCCGACCTTGCGGAACAGCGCGCTCAGCTCAGGCTTGGACACCGGAAAATCGGCCGACTTGAGGATCGCGTGCATGTCGTCTTCTTTCAGTTCGAAGGCCACGCGCAGCTTTTTCAGGATGATGTTGTTGGTCACCGGCACTTCGATCGGCAGCGGCGGACGGCTCTCGTCCTTGCCGCGCTTGAAAATCACCAGACCGTCGAGGAAGTGCGCGATGACTTCGTCCGGGCAGCGCACGAAGCCTTCTTCGTCTTCTTCTTTCTTGTCGAGGTAGGTCACGACATCGGCAAGCGTGACGTCCAGGCCGCCGAGTTTGATGATCTCGACCACTTTCTTGTCGCTGATGTCGAGCATGTAGCGCACGCTGCGCAGAACGTCATTGTGAACCATGTGTGCAATCCTGTTTGTTCGCTGTGGGCATCGCGCGGGCGCGGTGCCGGAAATATAGGGTGGCTTGCGAGCCTTAGAATTTCTCTTTGCCGGACAGGTAGCGCCATTGGCCGACCGGCACCTTGCCGATGGACACGCCGCCGATGCGGATGCGGCGGATGCCCATCACCTTCAGGCCAACCGCTTCGCAGAGCTGGGCGATGATCCCCGGCTGCGGGTTCTTCATGGCGAAGCGCAGGCGGTTTTCGTTCTGCCAGCTGGCCTTGACCGGCGGCAGCTCCTTGCCCTTGTGGGTGAGGCCGTGCTGCAGGCGATTGAGGCCGTGGGCAACCATGTCGCCTTCGACTTCGACCACGTATTCCTGCTCGATTTTGGCCGCGTCGGCGGTGAGCTTGCGCAGCACCTTCCAGTCCTGGGTGAACACCAGCAGGCCGCTGGCCTTGGGTTGCAGGTCAGCGCTGGCGGTCAGGCGCAGGAAATGCCCGCGCAGCGGACGCTTGCCGTAGCGGTGCTCTTCGCTGAGGGTGTCGGCATTCAGCGACTGCATGGCGGTGTCGACATCCATGCCGGCCGGCACGTTGAGCAGAATGGTCACCGGCTCCGGCGCGGTGGCCTTGGCGTCCTTGTCGAGCTCGACTTTCTGGTCGCCGACCTTGAATTGCGGCTCGTCGATGATTTCGCCGTCCACGGTGACCCAGCCGCCCTCGATGAACAGCTCGGCCTCGCGGCGGGAACAACCGACCAGTTCGATGAGGCGTTTGGAGAGGCGAATCGGGTCAGTCATGACAGGGGCCGTAACAAAAAAGGGGTGGGCATTGTACCTGCCTGGGGCCGGTTAAGCCCGATTGCATTTGCGCCGTGTGGCTTTTAGCCGCGTACCGCGCGCTGCTCCGGTTGTTTCAGACGCATATGCAACAGCGGATAGGGCTGGCCCATGCCATCGACTTCCGAGCGGCCGATCACCTCGAACCCTTGCTTGAAATAAAACCCCAGGGCCTGCGGGTTCTGTTCGTTGACGTCCAGTTCGTCAGCATTCAGGTGCTCCATGGCGTACTTCAGCAGTTTCTTGCCAAGGCCCTGGCCGCGATGCGCCGGGTCGATGAACAGCATTTCGATCTTGCCCGCGGCGACCCCGGCAAATCCGGTGATGCGCTGGTGGCTGTCGCGGGTGCAGATCAGCATCACTGCGTCGAGGTAGCGGGTCAGCACCAGATTCTTCAGCAGCTCGATGTAGGATTCCGGCAGGAAATCATGAGTCGCGCGCACCGAGGCCTCCCAGACCCGGGTCAGTTCCTGATAATCGCTGAGTTTCGGCGTGTGGATGACCGAGTGGTGACGCATGCCCGATAGCCTCTTTGTCATGGATGAGGGAGTCCTTCCCACCCCAAACGATAGCCGTAAAAAAGCCCCGCATCTCGTAAAAGAGAGCGGGGCTTTCTGTATTTTTCGCGCTTAGATCTGTTCGGCCCAGAGGTCGTACTCGTCGGCGTCGGTCACCTTGCACCAGACCTTGTCGCCCGGCTTGAGGTTGCTGCCATTGTCGATGAACACGTTGCCGTCGATTTCCGGGGCATCGAAGAAGCAGCGGCCGACTGCGCCTTGCTCGTCGACTTCGTCCACCAGCACTTCGATCTCGCGGCCGATGCGCATTTGCAGACGGGCCGAGCTGATTTCCTGCTGGTGTGCCATGAAGCGCTCCCAACGATCCTGCTTGACGTCGTCCGGAACGATATCCAGGTTCAGGTCATTGGCCGGTGCGCCTTCGACCGGCGAGTACTGGAAGCAGCCGACGCGGTCGAGTTGGGCTTCGGTCAGCCAGTCCAGCAGGTACTGGAAGTCCTCTTCGGTTTCACCGGGGAAGCCGACGATGAAGGTCGAACGGATGATCAGGTCCGGGCAGATCTCGCGCCAGTTCTTGATCCGCGCCAGGGTCTTGTCTTCGAACGCCGGGCGTTTCATCGCCTTCAGGACTTTCGGGCTGGCGTGCTGGAACGGGATGTCCAGGTACGGCAGGATCTTGCCGGCGGCCATCAGCGGGATCAGCTCGTCGACGTGCGGGTACGGGTAAACGTAGTGCAGACGGACCCAGACGCCGAGGGTGCTCAGCGCTTCGCACAGTTCGGTCATGCGGGTTTTCACCGGCGCGCCGTTCCAGAAACCGGTGCGGTATTTGACGTCAACGCCGTAGGCGCTGGTGTCCTGGGAAATCACCAGCAGTTCCTTCACGCCGGATTTCACCAGGCGCTGGGCTTCGTCGAGCACGTCGCCGACCGGACGGCTGACCAGTTTGCCGCGCATCGACGGGATGATGCAGAAGCTGCAGCTGTGGTTGCAGCCTTCGGAAATCTTCAGGTACGCGTAGTGACGCGGGGTCAGCTTGATGCCTTGCGGCGGCACCAGGTCGATCAGCGGGTTGTGATCCTGCTTCGGCGGCACGACTTCGTGCACCGCGTTGACCACTTGCTCGTACTGCTGCGGACCGGTGACGGCCAGCACGCTCGGGTGCACGTCACGGATATTGCCTTCTTCCACGCCCATGCAGCCGGTCACGATGACCTTGCCGTTTTCCTTGATCGCTTCACCGATGACTTCCAGCGATTCGGCCTTGGCCGAGTCGATGAAGCCGCAGGTGTTGACCACGACCACGTCGGCGTCCTGATAGGTGGACACCACGTCATAGCCTTCCATGCGCAGCTGGGTCAGGATGCGCTCGGAGTCGACCAGTGCTTTCGGGCAACCCAGAGAAACGAAGCCAACCTTTGGATTGGCCGGCGCAGGAGTGGTGGACATGTCTAACCTCGGTGTTTTGTGACGTCGCTTGCCTGATGGCGGAAGCCGACGGACGGGCGCTTGAAGTGCGCCTCTGATCAAAAAGTGCGCAATTCTAGCGATGAGCAACGCACTTGACCAGCTTTATGCAGGGAAATACGACGAGTGCTGCGCTATGCTTCGCGCCGTTGAGCTTTACCAATTTTTTACAGTCAACAAAACGTCTGTAACAGCAGGTAAAACAGCGCATGCTGCACCACAAAGCATAGTGCTTCATTCAAGAAGCCGGTTCTGAGAAGTAGGAGTGTTGGATGGGTCAGGCAAGTAGTCATGCGGCAGGCGCCGAAGGTTCGGCCACCAAGCCGCTGAGTATGCTGGTCGCGGCAGTCGGGGTAGTTTACGGCGACATCGGCACGAGCCCGTTGTACACCCTCAAAGAAGTGTTTTCCGGCGGTTACGGCGTACCGGTGAACCACGACGGAGTGCTGGGCATTCTGTCGTTGATCTTCTGGTCGCTGATCTGGGTCGTGTCGATCAAATACATGATGTTCGTGCTGCGTGCCGACAACCAGGGCGAGGGCGGCATCATGGCGCTCACCGCACTGGCACGGCGGGCAGCGGGGGAGCGCAGAAAATTGCGTTCGCTGCTGGTGGTCTGCGGCTTGATCGGCGCAGCGCTGTTCTATGGCGACAGCATGATCACCCCGGCGATCTCTGTGCTGTCGGCCATCGAGGGTCTGGGCCTGGCATTTGACGGGATCGACCATTGGGTCGTGCCGTTGTCATTGGTGGTGCTGGTCGGGCTGTTTCTGATCCAGAGCCATGGCACAGCACGGATCGGCATTCTTTTCGGGCCGATCATGGTCACCTGGTTCCTCGTTCTCGGCGCTCTGGGCGTGTACGGCATCAGCCATTCCCCGGAAGTGCTAAAGGCCCTGAACCCGATCTGGGCCGTGCGCTTTTTCATGGTGCATACCGGCATGGGCGTGGCGATTCTCGGCGCCGTGGTGCTGGCGCTGACCGGTGCCGAAGCGCTGTACGCCGATATGGGCCACTTCGGTCGCAAGCCGATCGCCCGGGCGTGGTTCCTGCTGGTGCTGCCGGCGCTGGTGCTTAACTACTTCGGACAGGGCGCCTTGCTGCTGGACAACCCGGAAGCGGCGCGCAACCCGTTCTACCTGCTGGCGCCGGGCTGGGCGCTGATTCCGCTGGTCGGTCTGTCGACCCTGGCCACCGTCATTGCGTCCCAGGCGGTGATTTCCGGCGCGTTCTCCCTGACCCGTCAGGCGATTCAGCTTGGTTACATTCCGCGTATGTACATCCAGCACACGTCCAGCGACGAGCAGGGCCAGATTTATATTGGCGCGGTGAACTGGGCGCTGATGGTCGGCGTTGTCCTGTTGGTGCTGGGCTTCGAATCCTCCGGCGCACTGGCCTCGGCCTATGGTGTTGCAGTAACCGGCACCATGCTGATGACCACGATTCTGGTATCGGCGGTCATGTTGCTGTTGTGGAAATGGCCGCCGGTGCTGGCCGTGCCGGTGCTGATCGGCTTCCTGCTGGTGGACGGTCTGTACTTCGCCGCCAACGTGCCGAAGATCGTCCAGGGCGGTGCGTTCCCGGTGGTCGCCGGTATCGCCTTGTTCATCCTCATGACCACCTGGAAGCGCGGCAAGCAACTGCTGGTCGAGCGCCTGGACGAAGGCGCGCTGCCGCTGCCGATCTTCATCAGCAGCATCCGCGTGCAGCCGCCGCATCGCGTTCAGGGCACAGCCGTGTTCCTCACCGCCCGTTCCGACGCGGTGCCGCATGCGCTGTTGCACAACCTGCTGCACAACCAGGTGCTGCATGAACAAGTGGTGCTGCTGACCGTGGTCTACGAAGACATCCCGCGTGTGCCGTCATCGCGCCGTTTCGAAGTCGAGGCCCACGGCGAAGGCTTCTTCCGGGTGATCCTGCACTTCGGCTTCACTGACGAGCCGGACGTGCCGCAGGCGCTGAAGCTGTGTCATCTGGACGACCTGGACTTCAGCCCGATGCGCACCACCTACTTCCTCAGCCGCGAAACGGTCATCGCCTCGAAACTCGAAGGCATGGCCCGTTGGCGTGAAGCGCTGTTTGCGTTCATGTTGAAGAACGCCAACGGGAACCTGCGGTTCTTCAATCTGCCGCTGAACCGGGTGATTGAATTGGGGACGCAGGTGGAGATGTAGGCTCCGTCTGAACTGAAAGCCCCCGTCAGCCTTGTGGCTGTCGGGGGCTTTTTTGTGCGTGTCCGGTTGGAGTGCTTGGTCGGATAGTGGAAACAGCAAGTTGCACTATGTTTAATTCAGCACAATACTTTGTGCATTAACGTACGCATCAGCATGTGAGTGAGAGGTGATTATGACGGCATTATTAGAGCGTGCTGACCAAGCAATTTCCGTGACTGCCATGGTCAGGAGCTTCAGCGCGAAGCTCAAGGAGATTTCCAGTCGTGCCACTGAGCGTCTGGTCATCTTCAAGGACAATCAACCGGCAGCGGTCATCATCAACGTGCAGGCCTATCAGGAAATGCTGGATGAACTTGAGGACCTTCGCATTGAAGCGGCAGCCCGCGAACGTCTGAGCAATTTTGATCAGACCAAGGCTGTCAGCCATGAGGATATGCGGGCAAGGTACGCCCGGAAGGATTAAGGGAGCGCTGGATGGTTTGGGGAGTGATTTATCATCCGGAAGTCCAAGGGGATCTTGATCAATTGGGATCAGCAGCTGCCAACCGGATACTGGATGTGATCGAAGAACGGATCATCCACGGCGAGCCGGATAAAAGTGGCAAGCCTCTGAGAGCCAGTCTTGCGGGGTGCAGACGAATTCGAACGGGCGACACGCGAATCGTTTATAGAGTTGATGGCCGGGCCATCCAGGTGTTGATCGTTGCGGTGGGGGCTCGACGTGACGAAGAGGTGTATGGCGCTGCTGAAAGGCGCCTCTGAACAAAAGGCCACCGTCAGCCTTTTGGCTGGCGGGGCTTTTTCGTTTTTATGCCGTTACATGCTTTTGGGCAACTCTGCTTCAGACTCGGTTTTCGTTCTCGCGGGTCGCGGCATCAGGGCCTTCATCACGTCGTCGACCAAGGCTTTGCCGATTATCGTCAGGTAGTGCGCGGCCCAGGCGTGACGGTCGCTCTCCTTGTCGTAGGCGGCATCCTCGGCGAAGGATTTGGCGAGGAACAATAGGTCTGAAGCCTGGGACAGTGCTTCGACGATCGGGACGCCGGAGCGAACGTTGAGTAACGCCTGATCCGAGCTGTAGAGGAAAGAGGTGAAGCCGATTGTTGTGAGATCTGCGGGGGACGGCGATTTCGTTTCGGTCATGGTGTTACTCCTTGGTTCGAGGAGCTGCGACTTCCGTTACCACACGAAAGGGAGGCAGCTGTACGCAGGGTGGTAAACCGGGAACCAAGGAAACCGGCACGCCCGAAGGCGTCCCACGCACAGCTGCCATAACTCGAAATCACAGGCTTGAAAGTGTCTGTGATTGTGATGAGGGTGCTGTTGCGCTGGTTTATCCGGGTTACCACACCCGATCGCTGAAAGGGTCAGCGACCTCTGGAGAGTATCCCGTCGGAAAACAGCGCAATAGGGCGGCAAAGTGCTCAAGCAGGAGATTAGGAGTTTGCCTACAAGGTATGCGGACGTCATCTGATATTGCGACACCAGACGTAAACGAAATTCAATGTTGATGGAGGTTTTGCGCGTCTTTGATGCGGCAGATGAATGTGGAGTTGACGACTCGAAAAGGCCAATGAAGCAGGTGTCCACGTTTTATGGAATGTGGACGCCTGGCGTTTTCAATTTCATGAAGAGTCAAGCATTGAGTGAAAAAGCCCCCGCAACTGCGAAGTTGCGGGGGCTTTTTTGGGGGGCGCTTCAGATCACTCTTCCGCCACCTGCGCCGTGTTCTGGCGCTTCTCGATCAGATCCACCAAGCGCTTGGCCAGCGCCGGATAGTTCTCGTCGAAGTGGTGGCCGCCAGGCAGCTTCACCGCTTCGCCCACCGCGGTCTTGTCGGTGCAGCCGCTTTCGTCGGTTTCTTCTTCACCGTAGATGCACACGACCTTGGCCGGTGGCAGCTTGGCCATTTCCGGGCCGGTGGCGGCTTCTTTGCCGGCATTGCCGAGCCAGCCTTCGACTTCGATTTCGAAACTGCCGGTGCGGGCGAAGGCCAGCAGGATGATTGCGTCGACGCGTTGCTGCTCGGTTTCCGGCAGGCGGTTGTAGATGGCCGGCAGGACGTCGGCGCCGAACGAGTAACCGGTCAGGATGAAGCGCTTGGTGCCCCATTTCTGGCGGTAGTGCTGCATCAGTTCGGTCAGGTCCAGCGCGCTCTGTTCCGGGCTCTTGTGCTGCCAGTAATAGCGCAGGGTGTCGATGCCGACGACCGGGTAGCCGATCTTGGCCATTTCACCGGCCACGTCGCGGTCCAGATCACGCCAGCCGCCGTCGCCGGACAGGAACAGGGTCACGGTGTCCTTGGCCTGGCCGGCCGGGACTTCCACCACCGGGATCTGCAGGCCGCCGTTGGCCTTGTCGCCGCCGACGAGGATCTTGCGCAGTTCGTTGTTCAGCACTTGCGGCAGGTTGATGTCGTAGTCGCTGATGCTGGTTTCGGCGTTTGGTTGATCGCGCACGAAACCGGCGCTGGTGTCGTCCGGGTTGTCGTTCCACGCCACCAGCCAGTGGCCGTGGGCGGAGGATTTTGGCAGCAGATGGGTGCAGCCGGGTTTTTCCAGGGCCAGGTCGACGGAGACGGCCTGGGCCTTGTCGTCTTTCTGTTCGGACAACCAGCGCCACGCCAGCACGGCGCCGGGGCCGATGCCGCTGACCAGCGTCGCCGGGCCGTTCAGTTCGCGCAGGCCGGCTTGCAGGGCGCGGCTCTGCAGCAGGCAGTCCTTGGGCAGAATCACCTGAACGATCTGCGCCGAGGCGCTGCGGCTCAGGGTGCTCAGTTGCTTGTCGCTGAGTTTCTGGTCGTCGTTGACTGCCACCAACACCTGAGCCTTGGGCTTGGTGCCGGGGATGACCCGGGTCATGGCGGCGCCATCGGCCGGGGTGAGCTGTTCGAGGGTCGGTTCCGGTGCCGGGCGTTTGAGGTACCAGAAACCGCCACCGGCAATCGCGGCCAGCACCAGCAGTGCGACCAGGATGTACTTCAGGGAGCGTTGAATCATCAGCGTTTCACCAATCCAGTCAAGCCGCCCGCGATCAGGGCAGCAGTGTCGGCCAGCGCCACCAGCGGATCGAGTCCGGCGGGCACGGCCATATAACGGGGTTCCCAGTCAGGCTGGAACTTGTCTTTGAAGCGGCGCAAGCCTTGGAAGTTGTACAGCTGCTCACCACGGCGGAAAACCATCGAGCCCAGACGCTGGGTCAGCGGTGCCCCGCGCCGGGGTTGCAACCCCGACAGCGGCACCATGCCCAGGCTGAAGCGCGCGTATCCGTGACTCTTATAGTGTTGAATCAGACCGACCATCATGAATTCCATGGTCAGCTTGGGGGCGTCCGGGTGCGCGCGCATCAGGTCGAGACTGGCCAGATCATGGCTGTAGGTCTCGAGCAGGTTGGCGAACGCCACCGGGCGGCCTTCGAAGCGAATCACCGCGATGCGGAAATGCCTCAGGTAATCGTCGCTGAAACGGCCGAGGGAGAAGCCTTTCTCGCGCACGTTCTTGCCGGTGAGCCAGGCATCGGAAATCACCTTGAGCTCATCCATCGGTGCATGGCCCGGCTCATGGATTTCCAGCGACAGACCATCGCGGGTGCCACGATTCCAGGTGTAGCGCAGGTCCTTCATCTCCTTGCCCTTGGCTTCCAGGTCAAAGCGATGCAGATCGACCCGGGCTTCTTCGCCCAGCTTGATCGCGGTCAGGCCGATGTCCATGTAGTACGGCAGGTTCTCGGCGCGCACCTGATAGAACACCGGGCGGGCGTGATGGATGTCGCACAGGTCGCGGAACTGCCAGATCATCTCGGCCCGTTGCTGGCCGGGGCCGATCGGGTCGTACAGGGCCACCAGACTGCGGCCGCGACGGGCATACATCAGGAAGGCTTCATCATTGGGGTGAAACAGCAGCGCCTTGTCGCCGGTCAGGGCCAGGCCACCGTCCGGTTGCGAAGAGGCCATCAGGATTTTCGAGGCGCGTTCCAGCTCATCGGGTGTCGGCAAGTGGATCACCGGGCGAGCGGTGCGCAGCAGCCAGGTCAGGGCGATCACCAGCAACAACACGGCGGCACCGAGCAGCGAGCGCAGACCGCGCGGGGCGTCGGCGTCGAGGGTGAACTGCCACCACAGTTGATGGCTGTACGGAACGTCCTGATAAGCGAACAGCAAAAGCCAGGTCGAAGCACCGAGTACGCACAGGCTGGCCACCAGATACAGCGGCGAGAACGGCAATTCGGTCAGACGGCTCGGGCGATAGAACGAACGACGGAACACCCCCAGCAGCGCGGCGGTGAGGGTCATCAGAGTTGCCTCTTCCCAGTCGAAACCCTTGAGCAGCGAGAGCAGGGCGCCCACCAGCAACAGAATGGTGGTCAGCATCCATGCCGCCGACAACCGGCGACGCAGGCCTTGAGCGAGCATCAGGCACAGCACGCCGATCAGGCTGGCGCCAAAGTGCGAGGCGTCGACCAGACGGTGAGGAATCAGAAAACCGATGTGCTCCAGACGAGTGTCGATCTCTGGCGTCGCGCCGGAAAACAGCAGCACCACGCCGGACAGGAACACCAGCACCGCGAGGATCGGTGCCGCCAGACCGGACGCTGCACGCATGGTCTGCGACTGAAACAGGCGCTGGCCTTCGTTGAGCAGCAACAGCACGCAGGCCACCAGCAACGGCAGCACTACATAGATCAGGCGATACAGCAGCAGGGCGGCAGCCAGCGGCGCGGCGCCGAGTTTGTCGGCGAACGCAGCGAGCAGAATCGCTTCAAAAACACCCACACCACCCGGAACGTGGCTGAGTACACCGGCCGCCAGTGCCAGCAGATAGACCAACAGGAATGCACCGAAGGGCGGTGCTTGCGGCAGCAGCAGATAAAGCACGGTTGCAGCGGCGGCGACGTCGAGGGCGGTAATGACCAGTTGCAGGAACGTCAGGCGACGACCCGGCAGACGCAGGGTGCGACGACCGGCCCGGACCAGCAGGTTGTCCGGATAAGGTTGCTCCGGCAGGCGACGGCGATAGATGCCGATGGCCAGAATCGCACCGAGCAGCAACACCACGCCGGCAATCGTACCCAACAAGGTCTCGGACAGTCCCAGTGCCTGTGAGGCGGCCGGCAGGTTGCTCAGGGTCGCAAGGGCGGCCAGTGGCGGCAGGGCGCAGCCCAGCGACAGGCTGGCGAACAGGGTCATGTGCGCGACTTCGGAAGCGCCCAGGCCATGCCTTGCATATAGACGGTAACGCACCGAGCCACCGGACAGCATCGACAGGCCGATGGCATTGCCGATGGCAAACGCGGTGAAGCCGCCCAGAGCCAGGGTTTTCGGTGTCAGCGTCACGCGCGCATATCGACTGGCCGACCATTCGTAGCCGAGCAGAATGATGAAGCCGATGACTGTCGCACCGAGGGCGCCGAGAAGGGCCGGTTTCGGCACCTCGAGAATCGAGTCGTGCAGTGCGTCGAGATCGAGTTCGCTGAGCAGATGGCGACAGGCAATCAGCGCGATGGCGAACAGCAGCAAAGTGACCGCCAGACCGATCGGTTGCCGGTATTTGCTGATCCGATCCAGCAGGCGCAGACGCTCAGGCTTGATCGGTGGGTTCGCTGTGACGGTGTCTTGTGAATCAGACGAGTTGGCGCGCATCAATCACCTCTTGGATTGTGCGCGACAGGATGGAGGTATCCAGCCAAGTTACCAATCCCTGTAGAAAAAAATAATCACAAAATACTACGCCTCTCACCGGGTATCGGCGAGGGCAGCTCCTGGATTGCAGACGCCTTGCCTGCGACTTCAAGCATAGTCGCAACCTGGCGGGACTGAAGATCCTGAACGGTTCACTGCACAGTGACAGATCATTGTTGCGAAAGGACTTTTTCCACAGATACAAAAAAGGCCACTCTTTCGAGTAGCCTTTTTTGATGTTTGGTTGCGGGAGCCGGATTTGAACCGACGACCTTCGGGTTATGAGCCCGACGAGCTACCAGACTGCTCCATCCCGCGTCTGTGTGGCGGCATTCTACAGGCGAACGGCGGGGTGTCAACCGATAATCCCGTGAAGGGTCAAATAAGTGTGCAATCGCGGCAAACGGTCGCAGGGGAAGCGCTAAGTTTCGGAATCGGAACGATTTCCGGAATGTTCGACTGGATCCGAAAAAACCGAAGCGCACAAAAAAGGCCAATCTTTCGATTGGCCTTTTCTGATGTTTGGTTGCGGGAGCCGGATTTGAACCGACGACCTTCGGGTTATGAGCCCGACGAGCTACCAGACTGCTCCATCCCGCGTCTGTGTGGCGGCATTCTACAGAGGAATGCCGTGGTGTCAACCTTCAATTCGGATAAAACCTGTTGAGCTTCAATCGGTTAGCGCTGACGGACGGTCTTTTCATTGAGCGCAGGGCAGACAGGGCAAGGGTTTCAGCTCTATTGGGGATTGGTTTTCGATTGAGTAAATAAATTCAAAGTCCTTTGCCTACAAACTGAAAAGAACATTCATACCACTGGTGCTATATACAGGTGTCAGTGAGATACTGCCGGTCCGGCTCGCCATGTTTCCTTTTCTGTCATGACTCAGCGAAAAATCATCCACGTCGACTGTGACTGTTTCTACGCCGCCATCGAGATGCGGGATGACCCGAGCCTCGCCGGCAAGCCGTTGGCGGTCGGTGGTTCGGCGGACAGGCGCGGGGTGATCGCCACCTGCAACTATGAGGCGCGGGCTTACGGCGTTCGCTCGGCGATGTCGTCCGGGCATGCCTTGAAGCTGTGCCCGGACCTGACCATCGTCAAGCCGCGAATGGATGCCTATCGCGAGGCGTCGAAGGAAATTCATACGATCTTCAGCGATTACACCGACCTGATCGAGCCGCTTTCGCTGGACGAGGCCTATCTCGACGTCTCGGACAGCGCGCATTTCGGCGGCAGCGCCACGCGCATCGCCCAGGACATTCGTCGCCGGGTTTCCAATCAACTGCACATCACGGTCTCCGCCGGTGTGGCGCCGAACAAGTTTCTGGCCAAGATCGCCAGCGACTGGAGAAAGCCCAACGGCTTGTTCGTGATTACCCCGGACCAGGTCGAAGACTTCGTCAGTGGCCTGCCGGTAAGCAAGTTGCACGGGGTGGGCAAGGTCACGGCCGACAAGTTGAGCAGGCTTGGTATCAGTGACTGTCTGCAGTTGCGCGAGTGGGACAAGCTGGCGCTGGTGCGGGAATTCGGCAGTTTCGGCGAGCGCTTGTGGAGTCTGGCCCGTGGGATCGATGAGCGGTTGGTGCACAACGACAGCCGCCGTCAGTCGATCAGCGTCGAAAATACCTACGACGTCGATCTGCCGGATCTGCGCAGTTGCCTCGACAAGCTTCCGGAATTGCTGGAAACCCTGAAAACCCGCATGGCGCGAATCGACAGCAGTTACCGACCGGGCAAGCCATTCGTCAAAGTGAAGTTTCACGATTTCACCCAGACCACGCTGGAGCAGGCCGGGGCAGGGCGGGATCTGGGCAGTTACCAATTGATGCTGACGCAGGCGTTCAACCGCGGTGGCAAACCGGTACGGCTATTAGGAGTGGGCGTGCGGCTGGAGGATTTGCGCGGCGGGTTCGAACAAATGGAGTTGTTCGAGCGATAAGCGGACAAAAAAATGCCCGAAGCAGGTTCGGGCATTTTTTCGGGGTCTTCAGTTCGGCCCCGGATCCGCCACCAGGCGCCCCGCATCCCGGGTCAGGGATTTGAGGAACTCGGTCTGCAACTCGGGATCGTTGCGGGTCAGTTCGATCAGACTTTGCTCCAGCTCACTGGCTTCTTCTTCCAGACCCAGTTCCGACAGACGCTTGACCCGGTGCACCCACTGGCTCACTTCGTCGTCTTCCAGATCGTCGTAGATCAGTGCGTGAGCCTCCAGCAACTTGCCGCGCAGGTGAGTGCTGATCGCCAAAGACGAATCGGAGTGCACGTCGTCCTTGCTGTCTTCGACAATGATCTGCAGTTTGCCTACATGATTGAGGTCGTTTTCGGCGAACGGGCTGTCCAGCAGGTTCAGACGCAGCACGCCGTGGCGATCGGTGGTCATGTCGAAGGTCTGCTTGCCGGCCTTGATCTGAACCGGGCGCTCGCTCCACGGCAGGCTCGAATACTCCGTGCGCTTGTCGCGCTGGACTTCGTCGATACCGGCCAAGTTCTGTTGCGCGCGACCATTGGATTGCACGTTCATGAACGGGTTGAGCCCGGCGAAACCGTAACTGAGCCAGTCACGGGTCACGCTGTCGGGCAGATTGCCAAGGGCAAACACGTTGACCACGTTCGCACCGATGCCGCCGACCACCGCCACCGCGCCCAGCGGAATCTCGTAGATCTCCCGCCATGGCTGGTAAGGCGTGTAACGGTCGTAATGGCGCGTGACCTCGAACTCGGTGACCTCGAAGGTCTTCTGTTCGTTGATCTTCACCCGCCGTTGCGGCAGCTCAAGCACCTTGGGCTCGCCGACATCGATCTGCAGGCTGTGATCGAGCAGTTTGCGCTCGACACGTTCCTCGTGCTCGCTGCGTTGCGACATGTGATTGGCACAGCCGCTGACCAGCAGGGTGCCGCACAGGGCGGCACCACCGAGGCCTAAGGTGTTTCGCTTGAACATGACGTCTCTATCTGGTTTCAGCGGCGGATACGGGCCTGAAGGAAGGACAGCACGTCGGCAACCGGCAGCGCTTGCGCCTGGCCTTCGGTACGGCTCTTGTATTCCAGGTTGCCTTCGGCAAGGCCGCGATCGCTGACCACGATCCGGTGCGGAATGCCGATCAGCTCCATGTCCGCGAACTTGATGCCCGGGCTGGTTTTCTTGTCGCGGTCGTCCAGCAACACTTCGAAGCCAGCCGCGGTCAGTTCCGCGTACAGCTTGTCGGTGGCTTCGCGCACCAGCTCGGTTTCATAGCGCAGTGGTACCAGGGCGATCTGGAACGGTGCCAGGGCGTCGCTCCAGATGATGCCGTTCTCGTCGTTGTTCTGCTCGATGGCGGCGGCCACCACGCGGGAAACGCCGATGCCGTAGCAACCCATTTCCAGGGTCACCGGCTTGCCGTTCTCGCCCAGCACTTCGCACTTCATCGCCTTGCTGTACTTGTTGCCCAGCTGGAAGATGTGCCCGACTTCGATGCCGCGCTTGATTTCCAGGGTGCCCTTGCCGTCCGGGCTCGGGTCGCCGGCCACGACGTTACGCAGGTCGGCCACGGTCGGAACCGGCAGATCACGCTCCCAGTTCACGCCGAAGTAGTGCTTGTCGTCGATGTTCGCACCGATGCCGAAGTCGCTCATCAGCTCGACCGAGCGGTCGATGATGATCGGCAGCGGCAGGTTCAGCGGGCCGAGGGAACCGGCGCCGGCGCCAATGGCGTCGCGCAGTTCGGCATCGGAAGCCATGACCAGCGGGCTGGCAACGCCTGGCTGGTTGGCAGCCTTGATTTCGTTCAGTTCGTGGTCGCCACGGATGATCAGCGCGATCAGCTTGCCTTCTTCTTCGGCGTGCACGATCAGGGTCTTGATGGTCTTTTCGATCGGCAGACCGAATTTTTCCACCAGGGCCGCGATGGTCTTGGTGTCTGGCGTGTCGACCAGGCGCAGCTCTTCGCTTGGCGCGGCACGCGAGGTTTCACGCGGTACGGCTTCCGCTTTCTCGATGTTCGCGGCGTAGTCGGAACCGTTGCTGAAAACGATATCGTCTTCGCCGGACTCGGCCAGCACGTGGAACTCGTGGGAACCGGCACCGCCGATCGAACCGTTGTCGGCTTCCACCGGACGGAACTTCAGGCCCAGACGGGTGAAGATGTTGCAGTACGCTTCGTGCATGCGGTCATAGGTGACCTGCAGCGACGCCTGATCCGCATGGAAGGAGTACGAGTCTTTCATGATGAATTCGCGACCGCGCATCAGGCCGAAGCGTGGACGGATTTCGTCACGGAATTTGGTCTGGATCTGGTACAGGTTGATCGGCAGCTGTTTGTAACTGCTCAACTCGTTGCGCATCAGATCGGTGATCACTTCTTCGTGGGTCGGGCCCGCGCAGAAATCACGACCGTGGCGGTCTTTGATGCGCAGCAGCTCAGGGCCGTATTCTTCCCAGCGTCCCGATTCCTGCCACAGCTCGGCCGGTTGGGTGCTCGGCATCAACACTTCCAGAGAGCCGGCGGCGTTCATCTCTTCGCGAACGATGGCTTCCACCTTGCGCATCACTCGCAAGCCCATCGGCAGCCAGGTGTACAGGCCCGAGGCGAGTTTGCGGATCATGCCGGCGCGCAGCATCAGCTGATGGCTGATCACGACCGCGTCGGAAGGCGTTTCTTTCTGTGTGGCGAGCAAAAATTGACTGGTGCGCATGGTTGGCCGTTGTCGGTTGCTATGACTGGAAATGACGGAGCAGTGTAACGGCGAGATCCGCCGACGTACAGAAGTGCAACCCCGGCGCGAACCCTCTCGCCGGGTGCGAGATGTCTTACGATTCTTCCACGACGGAGGTCGGTGCAGGTTCCGGCGTCGGCGTCGGACCTTCGCGGCGGCTTTCCTGGAACCAGTGCAGGGCAATCAGCACCAGGGTCGGCACGCCGAGCAGCGCGGTGATCAGGAAGAAGTTGTGATAACCGAATTTCTCCACCATCACGCCGGAGTAGCCGCCGATCAGGCGTGGCAGCAGGAGCATGATCGAGCTGAGCAGGGCGTATTGAGTGGCGGAGAACTTCAGGTTGGTCAGGCTCGACAGGTAGGCGACGAACGCCGAGGTAGCCAGACCGGAGCTGAAGTTGTCGAGAGAGATCGTCACCACCAGCATCTGCAGGTTCGGGCCCATGTCCGCCAGCATGAGGAACAGCAGGTTGGTGGCCGCCGACGCAGCGCCGCCGATGAACAGGATCGGCAGGATGCCGAAGCGCACGATCAGCAGACCGCCCATGCCGGCGCCGACGAGGGTCATGATCAGACCGAAAATCTTGCTGACGCTGGCGATCTGGTCCTTGGTGAAGCCCTGGTCGATGTAGAACACGTTGGCCATCACGCCCATCACCGTGTCGGACATCCGATAGGTGGCGATCAGGCCGAGCAGCAGCAGCGCCTGCCAGCGGTAGCGCAGGATGAAGTCGTTGACCGGCGTCAGCACCGGCGCCAGACCGCGACGGCCCATGGCCGAGAGGCACAGGCAGGTCAGCGTGGTGTAGAGAATCGCGCGCAGGAACGCCCGGTCTTCAAGCAGCAGGTCCAGCGGGCTCATGTCACCAAACAGCACGCTGGCGAAATCGGTGTTGTAGAGCTGGGTGAACATCGCCGGGACGGAGACCAGCAAAATGATCAGCACGAACACCGACATCAACTGATGCATGAAGGTGTAGCGCCCGGCCTGCAACTGAGTGCGCAACGGCACCGGAGGCTCGCGCATCAGCAGGGTGGTGAGCAGGGCAGGGACCATCAAGGCGCCGAACAGCACGTAGGTGCCGGTCCAGGCGGAGTGCTGATAGTTGAACCCGGTGGAGCCGAAGCCTTCGGCGAAGAACAGTGCACCAGCGGTCGCGAGCAGGGCCGCCACCCGATAACCGGACATGTAACTGGCGGCCAGAGCGGCCTGACGGTTGTCTTCGGCGATTTCCAGGCGATAGGCGTCGACGGCGATGTCCTGGGTGGCGGAAGCGAAGGCGACGATCACTGCGATAGCGATCAGCCAGGACAGGTGTTTCTGCGGGTCGCAAAAGCCCATGCCGATCAGGCCGAGGATCACCAGCGTCTGTGAGAGCACCAGCCACGAGCGACGGCGCCCCAGCTTGCCGAGCAACGGCAGGCGCCATTGATCGAGCAGGGGCGACCAGACCCATTTGAAGGCATAGGCCAGACCGATCAGGCTGGCGTAGCCGATCGTCTCGCGGGCCACACCGGCTTCACGCAGCCAGACCGAAAGTGTCGAGAACACCAGCATGTACGGCAGGCCGGCGGCGAAACCCAGCAACAACAGCACGAGCGTCGAAGGACTGGCATAGGCGGCGAGCGCGGCGCGCCAGGTTTTACGGGGCATGGGCTGAAGTCTGCCTCAAGATTGCGAAAACAAAGCGCGCACTCTAACCGCTGTGCTCTACCGGACGCCAGCCATGGCGCCGAATATCCACACGATTGTTCAGGATGGTGATGCCTTCCATGCGCAATCGCGCCCGCTGTTCGTCCCCGGACGGGCTGCCCGCCGGCAGGCTGATCCGACCGCCGGCGCCGAGTACGCGGTGCCAGGGCAGTTTGGTATCGCCGGGCAATTGGCTCAGGGTCCGGCCGACCCAGCGGGCGGCGCGCCCCAACCCCGCCAGTTCGGCCAACTGACCATAGCTGACGACCTTGCCCTCGGGCACTTGGGCGAGGGTGGAATAGAGTGCCGTGCGTCGGATTTGCGGATCGTTTTCGCAGGCATGCATCGGGTCTGTCACGTGCGCGGTTCCTGAACTTGATCGCGTTATGTCCTTAAGCGTAATCGGTGCAAGGGCAATTGAGAAATGAACTCAATAGAAATAGCCGGGTCATTCCTTGTCAGGGAATTATTCCTACGGATAATGCCGACCATTTTTTCGCAAACTTGAGTCCCCGATTTGCTTATGTTGTCCAGAACCCTGCTGTGCCTTGCTGTCTTCAGTGCGTCCACACCCCTGCTTGCCGACACCGTCTGGTTGAAGAACGGTGACAAGCTGAGCGGCAAAATCACGCTGTTCGACGGTGGCAAGTTGCTGGTCCAGACCCAGTACGCGGGCGCAGTGACCATTGACTGGAAGCAGGTCAAGACGCTGGAGAGCGATCAGGAGTTGCTGGTCAAGCAAGACGCCTACAACGGCGAGAAGGCCAAGTCGCTGAGCGCTGCCGAAGACGGCAAGGTCACCCTGGCCAACGGCGAAGCGCCGAAAACCGTGGAGTTGGCGAGCATTCAGCAGATTCTCAAACCCAAACCGGTGGTCGAGGATCTGGTGTGGAAGGGCAACGTCGATCTGGCGCTGGATTATCAGCGCGCGGAAAAGGACACCGACGATTACGATATCGGCTTCAAGACGTCCGCCCGCCATGGTCGCTGGCGCCACACCGCCGAGGGCGAGTACAACCGCGAAGTGCAGGACGACGTGACCACTACCGACAACTGGCGCGCCGAGTATGCACTCGACCGTTTCCTGACGGACAAGTGGTTCTGGCAGGGGCGCCTGAATTACAAGCGCGACCACATCGAAGAGCTGGCGCGTCAGCGCGTGGTCGGTACAGGTCCGGGTTACCAGTTCTGGGATGACGAGCTGGGGGCATTCTCCCTGGGCTCGCTGCTCAACCGCACCGACTACCAGTATCGCGATGGCAGCAAGGACAACTTCTATTCGGTCGCGATGAAGTGGGATTACAACCGCTACCTGATCGGCAAGAAAGTCGAGTTCTTCACCAATGGCGAAGTCGGCAAGCCGCTGTCCGGTGTGGCCGACTATGCTCTGGATGCGGAAATGGGCCTGCGCTACAAGGTCACCGACTGGGCCTCCCTCAACCTCAAGGCCGAGCGCGACATCATCAGCGGCACCGAGGACGCGGACCTGAGCAAGACCCGCTACACCGCCGGTTTCGGCGTCGCCTGGTAAACAACAAAAAAGATCGCAGCCTGCGAAGGCTGCGATCTTTTTTTGCGCCCGGAAAAACAGACGCTCACAAAAAAGCCCCGCTTTTGAGGGCGGGGCCTTTTACTAAAGAAGCTACAAGTTAGATAACTTGTACTTCTTCAGCTTGCATGCCTTTCTGACCGCGGGTAGCGATGAAAGAAACCTGTTGGCCTTCTTTCAGGCTTTTGAAGCCGTCGGATTGGATAGCTTTGAAGTGAACGAACAGGTCGTCACCGGATTGTGGGGTGATGAAGCCGAAGCCTTTTTCATCGTTGAACCACTTAACGGTACCGGTTTGGCGATTAGACATGGTGTAACTCCTTGAACAAAGATAACTGCGACTCAGGAAGAACCCTGGCCGAGACTGAGTGCAAAGAGCAGGAAAAATTCTTGTAGATGGTTGGATCGAAATTCAACATATCGTGTAGAGATTCTCAGTGACACAAGCAGCACAGTGGCGCCACCTTAACCCTTTTTCCGGAACGTGCCAATGCTTCTTGCGAAGGTTTCTCTGTTTTAGGGATCGGCGGTCTGACGGTTCGTCGCCAGGCCGCGTAATTCCTGCACGTTCGGCGAGATTTGCAGCCCGGACTTTGAACCCGGCGGCGCGCCCGGTAAGATGCCGGACAGATTTTTTCCACCTCGCTATTCAGGACACCCGCCATGAGCATCAAATCGGACAAGTGGATTCGCCGCATGGCGCAGGAACACGGCATGATCGAGCCGTTCGTCGAGCGCCAGGTACGTGGCAGCGACGACAGCCGTGTGATCTCCTACGGTGTTTCGAGCTATGGCTACGATGTGCGTTGCACCAATCATTTCAAGGTGTTCACCAACATCAATTCGGCCATCGTCGATCCGAAAAACTTCGATGCCGGCAGCTTCGTCGACGTCCACAGCGACGTCTGCATCATTCCGCCGAACTCCTTCGCCCTGGCCACGACCGTTGAATACTTCCGTATTCCACGCAACGTCCTGACCATCTGCCTGGGCAAGAGCACCTACGCTCGCTGCGGCATCATCGTCAACGTCACCCCGCTCGAGCCCGAGTGGGAAGGCCAGGTGACCCTGGAGTTCTCGAACACCACCAACCTGCCGGCGAAGATCTACGCCAACGAAGGCGTGGCGCAGATGCTGTTCCTTGAATCCGACGAGGAATGCGAAGTCTCCTACAAGGATCGCGCCGGCAAGTACCAGGGCCAGCGTGGCGTGACCTTGCCACGTACCTGAGCCGTCCATCCGGCAGTTACCGGGAATTCTTCGGCGGGTAGACACTCTATGAGGTGTACTGCCCGATTCGCGGACAGCGAAACGGGCCTTCGCCGAGGAGTGCTCCATGAAGATCGATCCGCAAATCACTGCCGAACTGGCAAGGCTCGAGCCCAATCAGGTTGGCGTATTGGCCTGGTCCTTGTTGGCACACCCACCCATCGCCATGGCTGGCGGAATTCCTCACCAGCCCGATCCCGATACCCCCAACGAAGAACCGACCGAGCCCGGCGAGCCTACGTTGCCGGACAAACCGCCACCCGCGCCTGTCGCTTGATTGAATGTATGGCCCGTCGGCTGAGTCCTGAGCAGGACTTCAGCCGACGGGCCATATTTCGTTGTCGCCAATGACAAAGATCCGACAGCTGTCTTCCTTCTCCACCGGATAACCGCCGGTGAAGGCCCCGAAGGCCGGCAGCAGACTGATGCGTTCTCCCAGCCTGAAACACGCCAGCCGCAAACGCTGACGCCCCTTGCCGTTCAACCGAAAGACCGGGTGTACGTGGCCTGCAAGGACGTGGCGTTCAGGGTGCGGTTCGGGTTCGTGCTGCAACGCGAAAGGCCCTAGCAACAGGGGTTCGGGCACCACTCGAATGTTCAGGGTCTGCGGTGGATCACCGGCACGTTTATCGTGATTGCCGCGAATCAGCGTGATCGGCAGATCGGCGTGCCGCGCCCGCCATTGCGCCAATGCCTGCAAGGTGTCGGGAGCGTGGGAGCCAGGCCCGTGCAGAAAGTCCCCAAGAAAGATCAGTTGCCGACACGGCAGTTTCGCCAGCAACTGCTCGATCACGGCGATGTTGCTCGCCGTGGTGCCCTGCGGCACCGGTTGCCCCAGACGCCGGTAAGCGGCAGCCTTGCCGAAATGCACATCAGCGATCAGCAACGCCTGTTGCGCCGGCCAGTACAGCGCCTTTTCCGGCAGCAACCAGAGGTCTTCGCCTGCCAGGCGCACAGGATAGGGCGCGTTCATCAGGATTGGCCCTTGTCGGCGGTTTTCTCCAGGTCGCCAACCATGCGGCGGATGCGGTCGGCGAGCTTTTCCGAACTCATGCTTTCGCGCATGCGCTCCACCAGCAATGGAAAGCCGAGCGGTGTGGGACGTTTGATCAGGTGCATGTCCAGTTTCATCCGGTTGACTCGCTCCAATGTCTGTTCCAGCCGACGAATATCCAGCTCTTCGCGCAGGACCTCTTCCCCGGCCTGTGCCAGTAGCAGATTGTCGGCGTCGTATTGTTTGAACACTTCAAAGAACAGCCCGCTGGAGGCCTGCACCTGACGAGTGCTTTTCGGCGCACCGGGGTAACCGGCGAACACCAGACCGGCAATCCGGGCGATTTCCCGAAACCTGCGCAGCGCCAGTTCGCCCGCGTTGAGGCTGGCCAGCACATCCCTCAATAAATCCTCGGGACTGAGCAGCGCGTCATCCAGTTGCACAGACCAGTCAACGGGCGTCGCGCTGAGCAATTCCAGGCCGTAATCGCTGACCGCAATCGAGAAGGTCACAGGCAGGCGCTGACTGACCCGCCACGCCAGCAGGCTGGCCAGTCCCAGATGCACCTGGCGTCCGGCGAACGGGTAGAGGAAAAGGTGCCAGCCTTCGCGGGATTTCAGCACTTCGGCCAGCAGATTGTTAACGGTCGGCAGGCCCGACCAGCGCAGCTGCGTTTCCAGCAACGGTCGCAACGCCTGCATTTCCGGGCCGGCAAACTCACCGTTTGCCGCCGCGCTGAACCGGCTGACCACCGCTTGCGCCAGTTCGCTGGACAGCGGCATACGCCCGCCATTCCAGCGCGGTACAGCGGCTTTTTTCGCCGTGCTGCGTTTGACGTAGGCAGTCATGTTTTCCACCCGCACCAACTCCAGCAAGCGCCCGGCGAACAAGAAGCCGTCGCCGGGTTTGAGGCGGGCGATAAAGCCCTCTTCAACGCTGCCCAGTTGCTTGCCGCCACCGCCCTTGCTCCAGAATTTCAAATGGATCGAAGCGTCGCTGACGATGGTGCCGACGCTCATCCGATGGCGGCGTGCCAGCCGCGCATCTGGGACGCGCCAGATCCCGTGCTCATCCGGTTCGACCCGGCGGTAATCCGGGTACGCCGTCAGCGACATCCCGCCGTGGCGTACGAACGCCAGCGCCCAGGCCCAGTCTGCACGTGTCAGGTCGCGATAGGCCCAGGCACCACGGACTTCCTCGTACAACTCATCGGGAATAAAGCCACCGCCCAGGGCCATGCTGACCAGATGCTGCACCAGCACATCCAGCGGTTTGTGCGGTGACAATCGAGGTTCGATCCGCCGCTGTGCTACGGCATCACCAGCAGCAGCGGCTTCGATCAGTTCCAGGCTATGGGTCGGCACCAACGTTACCCGCGACGTTCGACCAGGCGCATGGCCCGAACGCCCGGCACGCTGCATCAGCCGCGCGACACCTTTGGCCGAACCAATCTGCAGCACCCGCTCCACTGGCAGGAAGTCCACCCCCAGATCCAGACTCGACGTGCAGACCACGGCCTTGAGCTGACCATTCTTCAGCGCCTGCTCAACCCAGTCGCGAGTGTCGCGGGACAGAGAACTGTGATGCAAGGCGATCAACCCGGCCCAGTCCGGCCGCGCTTCCAGCAAGGCCTGATACCAGATTTCCGATTGCGCCCGGGTATTGGTGAACACCAGGCTGCTGGCGCAGACGTCCAGTTCGGCGACCACCTGCGGCAACATCTTCAAACCGATATGTCCGGCCCAGGGAAAGCGTTCGATGGCCGGTGGGAGCAAGGTGTCGACCTTGAGCGACTTTTCGCTTTTCCCCTGAATGCTGATGCCACCGCCTTGTGGGATCAGTACCTGTTCGGCGTGGGATTGATTGCCGAGCGTCGCAGAAACACCCCAGACGATCAGTCCCGGGTGCCAGCGCCGCAACCGGGCGAGGGCCAGTTGCAGTTGGACGCCGCGCTTGTTGCCGAGCAATTCGTGCCATTCATCCACCACGACCATGCGCAGCGTCGAGAGCGCCGTTTGCGCGTCGGCGCGGGCGAGCATCAGGGTCAGGCTTTCCGGGGTGGTGATCAGCGTGGTGGGCAGTCGCCGGTTCTGCCGGGCGCGTTCGCTGCTGCCGGTGTCGCCAGTGCGCAGGCCGACGCTCCAGGGAATCTGCAGATCGTCCAGCGGCGTTTGCAAGGCGCGCGCGGTGTCGGCGGCCAGCGCCCGCATCGGCGTGATCCACAAGACAGTCAGCGGTTCGGCGGGCGGTGGACGTTTACGGGTGGCTTCGGCAACAGGCCCGGAGCGGGCAAACCGATTGAGCGCGGCAAACCACACCGCGTAGGTTTTACCGGCGCCGGTGCTGGCGTGCAGCAGGCCGGATTCGCCACGTTTGACCGCCGCCCACACCTGTTTTTGAAAGGCGAACGGCTTCCAGTCGCGGGCGCTGAACCAAAGTTTGGCGAAGTCGGTGGAAGTGCCCATGCCGGCGACGTGTGCTCTGAAAGTGTTCCTTCAGAGACCGCGCCGGCGGGGCAATAGTTTTACTTGAGATTGCCGCTGAGGAATTGCTTCAGACGTTCGCTTTTCGGATTGCCCAGCACTTCTTCGGGCGCACCTTCTTCTTCCACCAGCCCCTGGTGCAGAAACAGCACCTGGCTCGAGACCTTGCGCGCAAAGCTCATTTCATGGGTGACCATGATCATGGTCCGGCCTTCCTCGGCCAGGCCCTGGATCACCTTGAGCACTTCACCGACCAGTTCCGGGTCGAGTGCCGAAGTCGGTTCGTCGAACAGCATGACTTCCGGTTCCATGGCCAGCGCGCGGGCAATCGCCACCCGTTGTTGCTGGCCGCCGGAGAGGAACGCCGGGTACTGATCGGCCACCCGCGCCGGCAAACCGACCTTTTCCAGATATCGCCGGGCGCGGTCGTCGGCTTCCTGTTTGCTGCAACCCAGCACCCGGCGCGGGGCCATGGTGATGTTTTCCAGCACGGTCATGTGGCTCCACAGATTGAAATGCTGGAACACCATCGCCAGGCGCGTGCGCAGGCGTTGCAGTTCATTGGGGTCGGCGACGTGCATGCCGTGGCGGTCGGTGACCATGCGGATCGCCTGGCCGTCGAGGCTCATCGCGCCGTCGTTGGGTTGTTCGAGAAAGTTGATGCAGCGCAAAAAGGTGCTTTTGCCCGAGCCGCTGGCGCCGATCAGGCTGATCACGTCGCCGGTCTTGGCCTTGAGCGAGACGCCTTTGAGCACCTGATGGTCGCCATAGCTTTTGTGCAGGCCTTCAACGGTCAATTTGTACATGGAACAGGCATCCTCAAGGCGAAAGTAGATAGCCGCTGCGATAGGCTTCGGCGCCCGCGACGTGGGCGATCACCATCCCGGCGGTGGCCATGCGCCGCAGCGAGCGGGCATAGAGCAGACCGGAAGCGGTGCAATGGACTGGCGTGACCCGGTCGTTGATCGGGTCGATGATTTCGGCGATTTTCTGCCCGGCTTCCAGCCACTGGCCGGGTGTGGCGCTGTAGACCAGCAGGCCGCCGACGGGAGTGGCCACCGGTTCCACGCCGGCCAGAGGTGTGGCGGGATGTGGCAGTGCCGGCAAGGCTTTTGGTTCGCCGACGATGGCGCCGAAATGGATCAGGTAATCGATCAGCGCCTGGCAGTCGCCACTGGCCAGCGGATGGGTGACATCTCCCTGACCGCGCAACTCGACGGTGACCGAGAAACTGCCGAGCGGAATGTCGAAGTGTTCGCCGAAGCGCTCCTTCAATTGCCACCACAGCAGGGTGAAGCACTCATCGAACGACTGGCCGCCGGAGTCGGTGGCCAGCAGGCTCGCTTGGGATTCGATATAGCGCGCCAGCGGCTCGACCTGCGGCCAGGCCTCGGGCGTGGTGTAGAGGTGAACCACGGATTCGAAATCGCAATGCAGGTCCAAAACCATGTCCGCATCGCAGGCCAGCCGTTGCAGGGTCAGGCGTTGGGATTGCAACTGAGTCGTGGCGGTGTGGCGGTCGAGGGCGTTGCGCAGGCTGGATCGGATCAATTCGAGGTTGCGCTGCGGGTCGTCGCTCAGTTGCGCTTCGATTTCGTTGCCGATTTCTTCGCTGAGGTCGACGAACCAGCGGTTGAAATTCTGCCCGCTCTCCAGCTCGTAGCGGCCCAGCGGCACATCCATCAGCACCTGTTCGAGGCCAACCGGGTTGGCCACCGGCACCAGCACGATTTCGCTGCGCAGGCGCCCGGCGGCTTCCAGCTCCGCCAGACGCTGCTTGAGGTGCCAGGCCACGAGCATGCCGGGCAGTTCGTCGGCATGCAGCGAGGACTGGATATAAATCTTGCCCTGGGCCTTGTCCGGGCCGAAGTGAAAGCTGTGAATCTGTCGTGCGGTCCCCGGCAGCGGGGCCAGCAAGTTGTGTATCTGGTGGCGCATCTCAAAAGGGTCCTAGTGGGTCGGGCCGAGAAAGGCCAGCCATCGGCGTTCGGCAAGACGGAACAGGCCGACCAGCGCAAAGGTGATGGTCAGGTAGATCAGGGCGGCGATGCCGAACGACTGGAAGGTCAGGAAGGTCGCCGAGTTGGCGTCCCGCGCGACCTTGAGGATGTCGGGGATGGTCGCGGTGAAGGCCACGGTGGTCGAGTGCAGCATCAGGATCACTTCGTTGCTGTAGTACGGCAACGACCGGCGCAGCGCCGACGGCATGATCACGTAGGCATAGAGTTTCCACCCGGTCAGCCCGTAAGCCTTGGCCGCTTCGACTTCGCCGTGGTTCATGCTGCGGATCGCCCCGGCGAAAATCTCCGTGGTGTAGGCGCAGGTGTTCAGGGCGAAGGCCAGGATCGTGCAGTTCATTGCATCGCGGAAGAAACTGTCGAGCAGCGGTTGCGCGCGCACGGCGGCCAGGCTGTAGATCCCGGTGTAGCAGATCAGCAACTGGATATAGAGCGGCGTGCCACGGAACAGGTAGGTGTAGAACTGCACTGGCCAGCGGATGTAGAAGTGCGGCGAGACGCGGGCGATCGACAGCGGAATCGACACGATGAAACCGAAGAAGATCGAGGCGCTGAGCAGCCACATCGTCATCGCAAGGCCAGTGATGTTCTGGCCGTCGGTATAAAGGAAGGCTTTCCAGTATTCCTGCAGAAGTTCGATCATCGTACGGCCTCCCGTGCACCGGCGGCGTAGCGGCGTTCGAGCCAGCGCAGGATGAAGTTCGAGGCACTGGTGATCAGCAGGTAAATCAACGCGGCGAGAACCAGAAAATAGAACAGCTGATAGGTGCTCTTGCCGGCGTCCTGCGCGGCCTTGACCAGATCGGCCAGGCCGATGATCGAGACCAGCGCGGTGGCCTTGAGCATCACCATCCAGTTGTTGCCGATGCCCGGCAGGGCGAAGCGCATCATTTGCGGGAACACCACGAAACGAAAGCGCTGGCCGCGCTTGAGACCATAGGCGGTGGCGGCTTCGACCTGACCGCGTGGCACGGCGAGAATCGCTCCGCGGAAGGTTTCAGTGAAGTACGCGCCATAAATGAAGCCCAGGGTCAGGACCCCGGCGCTGAACGGGTCGATCTCGATGTATTCCCATTCCAGGTAATCGGTGAGCGTCGTCAGCCAGGTTTGCAGGCTGTAGAAGATCAGCAGCATCAGCACCAGGTCCGGCACCCCGCGAATCAGCGTGGTGTAGATCTGGGCGGGCAGGCGCAGCAGTTTGACTTTTGACAGCTTGGCACTGGCGCCGAGCAGGCCGAGCAACACGGCCACCAGCAGCGACAACGCCGACAATTTGATGGTCATCCAGGTGCCTTCCAACAGCAGCGGGCCAAAGCCCTTGAGGCTGAAGGCGGAGAGCCCCAGATTTTGTAAGAGGTTTTCGAACATAAATCAGCAACCTGACTGAATGAAAAAGGCGCCCATCGAGGATGGGCGCCGGGGCATTATTTGCCGCTGTACAGATTCAGATCGCCAAAGTGTTTCTTTTGAATCTCGGCGTATTTGCCATCATCGTGTAACGCTTTGATACCTTTATCCAAAAGCGCTTTCAGCTCGGTGTTACCTTTCTTAATACCGACAGCGGTCTTGGCTGGCAGCAAGTGGTTGTCGACCGGCTCGCTGACAGCATAGTCGGCACCCTGTGGCGACTTCAGAAAGCCCAGTTCGGCCTGCAACATGTCCTGAATGCCCGCATCGAGACGGCCGGAAGTCAGATCGGAATACACCTGATCCTGGTTCTGATAGGCCTGGGTTTTCACGCCGGCCTTGTCCAGCACGGCTTTGGCATAGGCTTCCTGGATGGTGCCTTGCTCGTAGCCGACGGTTTTGCCTTTCAGCGACGCGACGTCGTTGGTGATGCCGGAACCCTTCTTCGACACGTAGGCAGTCGGGCCGGAGAACAGCTCGCTGGAGAAGTCGATGACTTTTTCACGGGCTTCGGTCACGGTCATCGACGAGATCACACCGTCGAATTTATTGGCCTTGAGGCCCGGAATCATGCCGTCGAAGTCACTTTCGACCCATTTGCACTTGACCTTCAACTCGGCGCAGATCGCGTTGCCCAGATCGATGTCGAAGCCAACCAGGCTGCCGTCTGCCGCTTTCGACTCGAACGGTGCGTAGGAAGGGTCAACGCCAAACCGCAGTTCTTTGTATTCCTTGGCCAGCGCGGAGCCGGCGGCCATGCACAACGCCAGTGCAGAAAGGGTCAGCAATGCTTTTTTCATTATTCAATCCCTAAGAACCAATATGAGCGCTTGTGGCGCGGAATGATTGTTACTGGAGCGCTTACGACTTATAGAAAGTAGCAATTTCCGAACCAGAGTCCCGAACAAGTGTTTTAAAAGGTGCAGGAAGTGCATGCCGGGGCCGGTCAGTGCACGAAAACGGGCGCGCCGCAAAAGCTGCACCAGGATGGTTCAGGGGATCGTTCCCACGCTCTGCGTGGGAATGCAGCCCGGGACGCTCCGCGTCCCAAAGCGGACGCAGAGCGTCCATTGAGGCATTCCCACGCGGAGCGTGGGAACGATCGGGGTGAGGGGGAGTATCGGGGGAAGGAGTCAGACCAACAGCTCTTGCAAGGTCGCCAGGCTGTCGGCCTCATCCACGGTCTTGTCCTGGCGCCAGCGCAGCATGCGCGGGAAGCGCACGGCGATGCCGCTTTTGTGCCGGCGGGAGAGGGCGATGCCTTCGAAGCCCAGTTCGAACACCAGGCTTGGTGTCACGCTGCTGACCGGACCGAATTTTTCCACGGTGGTCTTGCGCACGATGCTGTCCACTTCGCGCATTTCCGCATCGGTCAGCCCGGAATAGGCCTTGGCGAACGGCACCAGCGCCCGCGCACTGGAACCGGGCGGGCCGTCCCACACCGCAAAGGTGTAATCGCTGTAGAGGCTGGCGCGGCGCCCATGCCCGCGCTGGGCGTAGATCAGCACCGCGTCGACGCTGAACGGATCGACCTTCCATTTCCACCACACGCCCATGTCCTTGGTGCGGCCGACGCCGTACATCGCATCCCGGGCCTTGAGCATCATGCCTTCGACCCCAAGTCGCCTGGAGGCCTCACGCTGGCGGGCGAGATCGAGCCAGTCATCACCCGTCAGGAGCGGCGAAGGCAGCAGCACCGGGTTGTTGCATTTGGCGATGACCTGCTCCAGTTGCTCACGACGTCTGGCCTGGGGCTGGTTGCGCCAGTCTTCGCCCTGCCATTCGAGCAGGTCATAGGCGAGTACCACCACCGGCGCGTCTTCGAGGATTTTGCGGTCCAGCGACTTGCGACCGATCCGCTGTTGCAACAGCGCGAAGGGTTGCACCGCCGGGGCTTGCGTCGTCTGGGGATCGAACGCGTCTTCGGTGACCGGGCGGTTGTTCTTCCACACCACGATCTCACCATCGATCACTGTGCCGTCAGGCAACCCTTGCACCAGTGTGTCGAGTTCGGGAAAACGTTCGGTGACCAGCTCTTCGCCCCGGGACCAGACCCACAATTTGCCGTCGCGCTTAACCACCTGCGCGCGGATACCATCCCACTTCCACTCCACCTGCCAGTTGCTTGCAGGCCCGAGCAGGGTGTCGAAGGTTTCCACCGGTTGCGCCAGCGCGTGGGCGAGGAAGAACGGGTAGGGCTGGCCTCCGCGCTGGGCGTGTTCATCGCTGGATTCGGGCGCGATCAGTTTCAGGTAGCTGTCAGCGCTCGGCCGGTTGGACAAGTCGGTGTAACCCACCAGCCTTTGCGCCACGCGTTTGCTGTCGAGCCCGGCCATGGAAGCCAGGGCTCGGGTCACCAGCAATTTGGACACGCCAACCCGGAAGCTGCCGGTGATCAGTTTGATGCACAGCATCAGGCTCGGTCGATCCAGTTGCGCCCACAGTGCGGGTAACTGGTGGGCGAGGTATTCCGGGGTTTCACCGCGCAAGGGCAGCAGTTTGGCTTCGATCCATTCGGCGAGGCCGGCCTCGGAGGTGTGCGGGTGTTCCGGCAACACCAGCGAGATGGTTTCCGCCAGATCGCCGACTGCTTGATAGCTCTCCTCGAACAGCCACGGCTCCAGCCCGGACACGTCGACCGCCAGATCCCGCAGGATCCGCACCGGCACCAGTTGCCGAGGCCGCCCGCCGGACAAAAAGTACACCGCCCACGCCGCATCCTGCGGTTGCGCCTGAGCGAAGTAAGTCTGCATGGCCGCCAGTTTGGCGTTGCTGGAGGTGGTGGCGTCGAGTTCGGCGTACAACCCGGCGAAGTCTTTCATGGCTGCACCTCGGCGACGGCGGGCGTGGCGGTGGAATGCTCTTCTTCGTCGTCACCGTATTCAGTATTGAAGCCTTGGGCGTCGAGCCCTTTTTCGCGCAGATGGCGCACCAGTACGCCAATCGAGCCGTGGGTGACCATGACCCGTTCGGCGCCGGTCTGCTCGATGGCCCACAACAGGCCGGGCCAGTCGGCATGATCCGAAAGCACGAACCCGCGATCGACCCCGCGCCGCCGGCGGGTGCCGCGCAGGCGCATCCAGCCGCTGGCGAAGCTGTCGCTGTAATCGCCGAACCGGCGCATCCAGCTGCTGCCGCCGGCCGACGGCGGGGCGATGACCAGCGCCTGGCGCATCATCGGGTCGTTCTTTTTCACGTCGCCGGCGTAGATCGTCGGCGGCAGGTAGACGCCGGCCTCGCGGTAGACCCGGTTCAGCGGCTCGACCGCACCGTGGCTGAGGATCGGCCCGAGGGTTTCGTCGATGCCGTGGAGAATCCGCTGGGCCTTGCCGAACGAATAACAGAACAGCACGCTGGCCTTGCCCGCCTCGATGTTGGCCTGCCACCACTGGTTGATCTCGGCGAACACCTGCGCCTGCGGCTGCCAGCGATAGATCGGCAGGCCGAAGGTCGATTCGGTGATGAAGGTGTGGCAACGCACCGGTTCGAACGGCGCGCAGGTGCCGTCGGGTTCGATCTTGTAGTCGCCGGACGCGACCCAGACTTCGCCGCCGTATTCCAGCCGCACCTGGGCCGAGCCGAGCACATGGCCGGCGGGATGAAAACTCAGGGTGACGCCGTGGTGGGTCAGGCGCTGGCCGTAGTCGAGGGTTTGCAGGTTGATGTCCTGGCCCAGGCGCGCGCGCAAAATCCCTTCGCCAGGGCTGGCGGCCAGGTAATGCTGGTTGCCGCCACGGGCATGATCACCGTGGGCATGGGTGATCACCGAGCGCTCGACGGGCCGCCACGGGTCAATGTAGAAATCCCCGGCGGGACAGTAGAGGCCTTCGGGGCGAGCAATAACAAGGTCCATGGTGTTACCGGAATGGAGGACTTGTTAGCTATGAGGCAGGCGCGAAGTCAGAAGTTCTATCGAGTTTTTTACTGTCACATGATCGTTCCCACGCTCTGCTTGGGAATGCAGCCCGTGACGCTCCGCGTCCCTTGAGGCATTCCCACGCGGAGCGTGGGAATGATCAACTGTGGGGGGGGATTACTTGCCGGGGGTAAGCGTCAACCGCGTCTTGCCATACACCCGGTCAAAGTTCTGCGGCTGCATCGGCAGGCCGATGTACTGGCCCTTGAGCCACGGATCGATGCCGTTCAGGTAGTTCGGGCTCACCGGATTACCCGATTGCCCCGTCCCGTTCTGCCCCATCAGCGGCTCGCTCTGACCGAAGTCGACGATGAAACGCATCGACGGCGCACGGGTGGTGTTGAAGTCCTGGCCCCAGGCAAACGCCGCCGTGTTGAGCGTGGTGTGGTCGCCGCCCGCCGCGATCGGGCCGCGAACAGTCTGGCCGTTGGCATTCTTCCACTCGTAGCGGTGCAGTTTGCCCCACTGCCAAGACCGGCGGTCGCCACCCAACTGACTGTCGCCAGCGCTGATCGCAGCCGCCAGACTGCGGGCGAGGATCGCCGGTTTGTCTTCTTTTTGCGGCGTACGGGCGTCGTCCCAGAACGGACTGTCTTCGCGGCCCAGCAAGTGATCGGCCTGTGCGGCGTAGGACAGATCGCCGTTGGCGATAAACGCTTTCCACGCCGGACTGTTTTGCGGGCCGAGTTCGTCGAGGAAAATCTGCTTCATGCTTTCCTGCAGGAACAGCTCGTAAATTGCCGCATCGGCGGAAGTCGGGTTGAGCTTGCCGTCGAACGCCATCAGACGGGTGTAGGCCTCGCGGGCCTTGCTGCGCTCGGCGTCCGGCAGCGCGTCGATCGCCTGTTTCAGCGGCTGCGCCATGCCCGGTGCTTCGAACATTTTCTTCAGCTTGGCAGCGAAGGTGGTGGTCTGGTCGTACTGCATGGCGATCACGCTGCGACCATCGTGTTTGCCGCTGCCGGCCAGTTCAGCCAGGCGCTCGCCACGTTCCGGCGCCGCCCAGGAATTGGACAGTTGCATGCCGTAGCCATGGGGAATGACCCGCTGGTTGGCGGTGCCGAGCCAGCCCTGGGCCGGATCCTGATCGTAGGGGTGCAGCATCGGGTCGGCGTAGCCGTCCCAGTCGTAGCGACCTTCCCAGCCCGGCGACGGCAGCAGGCCTTCGCCCTCACGGCGGTTCGGGAAACGTCCGGTGACTTGCCAGCCAATGTTGCTGGCGTCGGCAAACACCAGATTCAACGCGATGGCGCGGATTTCCCGGCTGGCGTCCGAGGCGCGTTCAACGTTCTGGGCGCGGCTCAGATCGAAAAACGCATCGAGGGATTTGTCGTCGGTGAAGCTCGGCGTCTGCAGGGCCAGGCCGAAACCTGCGCCCTGAGCGGCGGCTTGAACACTGTTGAGCAGCGCGCCATGGCGGGTTTCGTACACCGCTTCGCGAATTGGCCGCTGGCCTTTGACGAAATAGGTTTCGTTGCGCACGGCGACCGGTTGCCACTTGCCGTTGACCTCGTAGGACAGCGTGCTGCCCTGACGACGGATTTTTTCCAGGAACAGGTCCTGGTTATCGCCGAGCACGCTGGTCAGGCTCCACGCCACCTTGCCGTTGAAGCCGCCGAGCACCATGGGCAGACCCGCCACGGTCACACCGGCGGCCTGGTATTTCGGTGCGCGGATCTGCACGAAACTCCACAGCGACGGCGCGGCCAGCGGGCCATGGCTGTCGCTGGCCAGCAGGCTCTTGCCGCTGCGACTGCGTTGCGGAGCGATGGCCCAGTTGTTCGACGACTGAGTGCCAAGCAGGTTGATGGCGGCCAGTTGTTCGCTGGCGTTGCTCAGTTCCGTCAGCCCCGGAATCTGCCCGTTGAGCTTGATGCCTTGCAGCTTGTCGGCCTCGGCCAGCGGCAGGTTTTCGTCAGGGGCGGACGGCGTCAGCCACGCCAGTTTGTCGTTGGTCACGGTCTGCGCCAGCACCAGCGAAGCGATTTCTTCCGGCAGGTTGGCCGACTGGCTGAAATTCAGCAGGCAGAAGATCAGCGCCGAATCTTCCGGTTTCCAGTACTCGGGCTTGTAGCCGCTGGATGCCAGATCCCCCGGCAGTTTGTCGGCGTAGCGGAACAGGTAGGCGTTGACGCCCCGGGCATAGACTTCGAAGAAGCGCTTGAGCCGTGGCGACGAGGCCTTGTACAGCTCGCCGGCGCTTTTCTTCAGGTTGACGGCGCGCATATAACGGTCGGCGTCGAGCATCGACGAACCGGACATTTCCGCCAGACGGCCCTGGGCCAGCAGGCGCAGGGTGACCATCTGATTGATCCGGTCGCTGGCATGCACGTAGCCGAGGGCGAAGAGTGCGTCGTGGAAGCTGTTGCTTTCGATCAGCGGCATGCCCATGGCATTGCGGCGTACCGAAACGTTCTGCGCCAGGCCCTTGAGCGGCTGCACACCGGAGGTCGGCGGGAGGGTGTCCTGGGCGTTCCAGGTCTGACAACCGGTCAGGCTCAGAACACCGGCCACTGCTGCGGCAACGCCGAACCGGGGAAGAAAATGTGAAAGGGCTGGCGAGGCCATGGCAAAGCTCCTGCGGGGGTGTAGAGGCTGGGGGCGCAATAAAGCCGCTACGTTAGTGAGCAGGTGGGGGCCGCGCAAGCGGGGCGAGCGGTTATTTCTTTCCGCTCATGCAGATCGTTCCCACGTCGAGGCGCCGAACCGTCTGCGCGGGAATGCAGTCCGGGCCGCTCTGCGGCCCATTTCCACGCGGACGATTCGACGCCTCTGCATGGGAACGATCAAGACAGGTCAGGACTTTGGCGGATTGATCTTCTGCACCAGCGCATACGCCTTCACGGTCGCCGGGCGATCCTTGATGTGGTTGAACCAGCGCTGCACGTTCGGGAAGTTTTCCAGGTTCTGGCTCTGCCACTTGTGCGAAACGATCCACGGGTAGATCGCCATGTCGGCGATGCTGTATTCGCTGCCGGCGACGAACTCATTGTTCGCCAGTTGCTTGTCCAGAACCCCGTACAGGCGCGCGGTTTCGTCGATGTAGCGCTTGATCGCGTAGGGGATTTTTTCCGGGGCGAACTGGCTGAAATGATGGTTCTGCCCGGCCATCGGCCCCAAGCCGCCCATTTGCCAGAACAGCCATTGCAGCGCCACCTGGCGGCCACGCAGATCCTTGGGCAGGAACTTGCCGGTCTTTTCCGCGAGGTACAGCAGGATCGCCCCGGACTCGAACAGCGACAACGGTTCGCCGCCATCGGCCGGCTCATGATCGACGATGGCCGGGATGCGATTGTTTGGCGCGATTTTCAGAAAGTGCGGCTGGAACTGCTCGCCTTGGCTGATGTTGATCGGGTGCACGTCGTAGCGCAGGCCCGCCTCTTCGAGGAACAGGGAAATCTTGTGGCCGTTGGGCGTGGTCCAGTAATACAGGTCGATCATGGAAAACTCCAAATCAGGAAAATGACTTACGTGCGGACAGCAAACGCCGGCTTCAGGTTGTCCTGTGTGCGTTCGATAGCTTGCTTACTCACAGGAGGTGATGCTCAAGTACGGGAAATTCAATGACCCTGCGTGAGAAAAATCGCCATGGAGCTCAAGGCCAACGCTGCACTTATCATCATCGACCAGCAAAAAGGCATTCTGGAACCGCGTCTGGGGCGGCGGAACAATCCGTCGGCCGAAGAGCGGATCCTCGATTTGCTGGGCTTCTGGCGGCGCAGCGGGCGGCCGGTGATTCATGTACAGCACCTGTCGCGCTCGCCGGAATCAGTGTTCTGGCCAGAGCAGTCAGGGGTGGAATTTCAGGACCGGTTCTTGCCGCAGGACGGCGAATGGCTGATCCGGAAACAGGTACCGGATGCGTTTTGTGCGACGGGGCTCGAGGCGAAGCTGCGTGAGGCGGGGATCGGGCAGTTGATCATTGTCGGCGTGGCGACGAACAACTCGGTGGAGTCCACGGCACGCACGGCGGGCAATCTGGGGTTCGAGGCGTGGGTGGCGGAGGATGCGTGCTTTACCTTCGACAAGGCTGACTATTTCGGCACGCTGCGTTCGGCGCAAGAGGTGCATGCCATGTCGCTGGGGAATCTGCACGGGGAGTATGCGACGGTGGTTGGCAGTGCGGAGATTCTTGCGGCCCGATAGGGCTTTGCTGAATGTGCCGCCGCCATCGCCGGCAAGTCGAATCGTCGCACCGCAGCTCCCACATTCGACCGAGTTGCTCCTGACGGAACGCGATCCCTGTGGGAGCGAGCTTGCTCGCGAAAGCGGTGTATCAGGCGAAGTCGGTCTTCGCCCGAAACATCAAGCGCCGTGGCACTTCTTGAACTTCTTGCCGTTGCCGCATGGGCAAGGGTCGTTGCGGCCAACGTCTTTCAGGGCATTGCGCACCGGTTCCTGGTGGGCGTGGCCGCAGTTCGGGCCGTGGACATGGCCATGGTCATGGTGGTGATGGTCATGATCGTGGTTGCAGTCAGGGCCATGGACATGAGGTTGCTGGGTCATCGGGGTCACTCCGTAATCAAATCGGCGGGGATTATCACGCCATTGCGCGCCAGGTGCACGTAGTGAGCGATGAATAAACCGGTTTCCATCTCGCCTTCCAGCCGATAGGGAATCTGCTGGTTCGGGTTTTTCAGCATTTTCACCACCTCTTTGACCTTCGGCCACAGGTTGGTACGGATCGGCACGTTGTAGAACGCGCTGCTTTTGGGGTTCACCGTGATCCAGTGTTCGTGCTCGCCTTCGGCCAGCAGCATGTCGGCCAGGTGTATGCGGTATTCCAGGCCGCGCACGGTCAGGTCGCTGTCGTTGGGGTTGTCGATGCGAAAGTGCAGGATGAATTTCTGTTCCAGCAACCTGGCGCGTACTACCTCGACTTTCACCAGGTGCACGGCGGGGTCGCGGGAGTCGTCGCTGAACCAGGACGCGCAGCCGCCGAGCCCCAGAAACACGAGCAGTGAAAGGACCTGAAATGTGCGCCAATGACCGAGCATGGTTTAACTCCCTTTGCGGCCCAGTCTAGCCTCAGCTGCCGAAATACCCCGCACAGCATTTCTTGAACTTCTGGCCGCTGGCGCACGGGCAGGCGTCGTTGCGGCCCAGCTTCAGTTGCACGGTCGGGTCGATGAAATACCAGCGCCCGCTGTTCTGCACGAACGACGAGCGTTCGCGGTGGCTGTGCTCGCCCTGACCGTCATGCCAGCGCGCAGTGAACGTGACGAATGCGTGTTCCGGCTGGCCGCCGAACACTTCCGAGCTTTCCACGTCCAGACCGAGCCAGGTGCTCTGGGCGCTCCAGTTGCTGATCGACTGGCGATCCAGCCCCGCTTGCTGGGCGGGCAGGGTGGTGGCCACCAGATAATCGACCAGACCCAGCACGTAGGCGCTGTAGCGCGAACGCATCAGGGCTTCGGCGCACGGGGCCGGGTGGCCGGCGTGATAAGGACCGCAGCAGGCATCCAGCAGGTTGCCGCTGCCGCAAGGGCAAATGGCTGTACTCATTGCATTACCACCAGTATTTCCCGAAGTTTTCCGGATTGGCCCAGAACCGCGAATTGAGCCAGTCGGGGACTTGTTTGTAGTCAAGCAGATCGTAGGTGAAGAGGGTCAGCACCTGTTCGTCCCGGGCGAAGCGTTCGCTGGCCTGCAGGGCCAGGGAATAAAAATCGGTCTCCTGCCAGCCGCTGGCCGGCAGATCCGCCAGCACCGCGATGCGGCTGGCGTTGAGGTTGCGGATCCCGCCCAAAAGATTGAGGCCGTCGCGCTTGGGCAAATGTTCCAGGCAATCTACCACCAGCGCCAGGTCGAAACGTTGGGCCGCCAGTTCGGCCGGCAACGCACCGGGCGCGGCGTGCGCGACGCAGGTCTGCGGGTGCGCCTGCTTAAAGGCAGCCAGCGCCGGGAATTCGCTGGCGCCGATCAGCAGCAGGCGTGCCGGGGCGTAGCGGTCGAGCAGGGTGGCCAACGCCTGCTGCGGGGTGCGGGAAGAAATGGCAACGTTCATCGAAGCTCCTCAATCAGAGCGCCAAGACTAGCCTGCCCGGACGCCAAGGCCTAGATCTCTGTCCTGCGGGTTTGCGGCAAATTCGCCGAAGTCCCGTGAACAGGCGCACAAACGGCAATGGCCTATTGCTGGCGGAGATTAAAACTCCGGTCTTTACTCCCTGAATCGGTTCTAAGCCGATCCCTCAGGAGAAAACTAGATGAGCATAGTTCGGACAGCATTACCCTTGGTTCTGCTAACCAGTGTGTTGACTGGTTGTGCAGGTTTGCAGAAAACCGACTGGCCGACCTGTGCGGCAGTCGGTGGTGTCGTCGGTGCGGGTCTCGGTGCGACCGAAAGCTCCGCATGGGCGGGGTATGGCGCGTTACTCGTCGGCGGTACGGCAGCAGCCTATTGCTGGGTTCACGGTGATGGCGATGAAGACGGCGATGGTGTGCCGGACAGTCGCGACAAGTGCCCGGGCACGCCTAAAGGCGTACAGGTCGATGCTGACGGCTGCCCTCCACCAGCCCCTGCGCCAGTGGTCGAAGAAGCTGTGGTGGTCAAGGAAGAAACCATTGTCATCCGCGATGTTCACTTCCAGTTCGACAAGGCCACGCTGACTCCGGCCGACAAACTGGTCCTGGATAAAGTCGCTTCGCGCCTGAAACAGGAATCCAGCACGGCGCAACTGACCGTGACCGGCCACACCGACAGCGTCGGCAGCGATGCCTACAACCAGAAACTGTCGGACCGCCGTGCGCACTCGGTGGTCAAGTACCTGGTCGAAAGCGGCGTACCGCAAAGCAGCTTCGTGTCGGTGACCGGTGCCGGTGAAAGCCAGCCGGTGGCAGACAACAAAACTGCCGACGGTCGCGCGCTGAACCGTCGTACCGAAATCAAAATCAACCGCTAGCCCCCCTCGCATCCGCGGCTTGTGCAGTCGCGGATGCGGGTCTTTACTCCTGTGTAACCGGTATGGGCCGGTGACACAGGAGCTTTAACGATGAGTGTTCTTACAAGGTCCGTCTTGCCGGTTCTGCTGCTGGGCAGCCTGTTGACCGGTTGCGCCACCCACAGCGATGGCACCGCTCCCCTCAATCAACGTACCTGGCCGATCTGCAGCCTTATTGGCGGACTGGTCGGCGGCGGTCTCGGCGCGCTCGAAAATAGCGGCTGGGCCGGCGGTGGCGCTGCGCTGGGGATCCTCACTGGCGGATTGATCTGTTACGCCCAGGATGGCGATGAAGACGACGACGGCGTATTCGATCGCCGCGACCGTTGCCCCGACACCCCGGCCAACACTCCGGTCGATCATCGTGGCTGTCCGTTGCCGCAATACCCGGTCACCGAGAAACCGGCCGAACCGGCCCCGCAAACCGAAGTCATCACCCTCAACGACGCCGGCAACGTGTTGTTCGATTTCGACAAGTCCGATTTGAAACCCGCTGCCAAAAGCCAGCTGGACACGTTGATGGACAAACTGCGCAATGCCGATGTGGTGAGCATCAAAGTCATCGGCCACACCGACAGCAAAGGTTCGGATGCTTATAACCAGGCGCTTTCGGAACGTCGAGCCAGCAGCGTGGCGGAATATTTGCTGAGCCAGGGCCTGGCGCCGAACAAACTCACCAGTGAAGGGCGCGGCGAAAGCGAACCGGTCGCCGACAACAATACTGATGAGGGGCGTGCGCAGAACCGTCGGGTGGAACTGCACATCAATCGTTAGATAACGTCTGTAGTCTGCAGGCTAGAGCTGTCGGTCGATGAATCTCGTCGAACCGGCAGCCATCCGGCGGCGGACCGGTTTTTTTCATTTTCCCCTCTGGCTTATCCCCTGCAGAAGCCGTTACTGTGCGCCCAAAGAATAATTCGCAACACGGGGGAGCGTATGAAGGTGTTCTGTGGGCTGGGGCGATTGTTGACCCTGCTGTTCTGCTGCGTGGTGCTGGCCAATCAGCTGGTGCCGTTTGTTCATCCGCTGCACCTGATGGTCAATCTGGCCGCCGGTCTGCTGCTGGCGATCCACCTACTCGAAGTGCTGTTGTGCAATCGCAGCCTCAAGGGTCGCTCTCACCCCTGGCGTGATCGTGGCCGCATCCTGTTGTTCGGCGTATTCCACCTGCAAACCATCCCGGCCCCGGCCGCTCCGGAGGCTTCCCATGCGTAAACTCTGCCTGCTCGCTGCATTCATCAGTCCCCTGGCCTGCGCCCAGGTGGTCAGCGTCGAAACCAACTCCCTCATGCGTCTGCCGAACACCGCCAGCACCTTGCAGCTGGAAAAACTGGTGGTCGCCGATTACGGCACCTTGCTGATTCCTTCGAACGTGACCGAACTGAATGTCGGTGAATTGCAGCTGGGCCACGAAGCACGCATCGCCATCGTGCCGAGCGAACAGGCGCTGGATATGAAAGTCATCCGCGCCGAACTCGCCGAAGGCAGCCAGATCACCGCCCGTGGCGCGCCGGGGACGTACGAAAAAGCCGCCCGCGCCGGGCGCAATCTGAATCTGCAATTCAAAGCGTTGAATGCGCCGAAACTGGTGGTCGATGCCCGTGGCGGTACCGGTGCGCCGGGTTTTGTCGGGCTCGATGGCGCCAACGGTCAGGAGCCGGGTTGCACCTGGGGTCAGGCAGGGCGCGGCTTTGATGGCAGCAACGGTAGCGACGGTCAGCCAGGGGCACCGGGCGCACTGGTGCGTCTTGAAGTGCCGCGGGAATTTCCGGCCGAGCTGATCAAGGTCGAAGTCGCCGGCGGTGCCGGTGGTCCGGCCGGTCCCGGGGGCAAGCCGGGTGCGGGTGGCAAGTCCAAGGGCTGTCTGGTCTATCGTGCCGATGGTGGCAAGAGCGGCAAACCGGGGGCCGACGGACAGCCGGGGCCTGCGGGTGCGGCGGGGGCTGTCACCGTACAGCGCCTGTAATAGATTGCTTGATCGTTCCCACGCTCTGCGTGGGAATGCCTCAAGGGACGCTCCGCGTCCAGTGACGCGGAGCGTCACGGGCTGCATTCCCACGCGGACGGTTCGACGCCTCGACGTGGGAACGATCAGCATCACTTCAGAACGACGGTCGCGCTGCGGCCACCGCCACCAGCACCATCCCGACCAGCAGATTGAACCCCACCACCTTGCGAATCCGCCCCAGCACTGCCGCACCGGCCGGCCAGTCTTTCGCCTGCACCGCCGTGCGCAGTTCCGGCAGCATCAATGCCTGAATGCGGATGAACAGCGCAGTCATCACCACATACAACCCCATCATCACTTGCACGTAACGCGGCGCGCTATCGAAGGCGATGTGTTGCAGATGCAACATGCCTACTCCGGTCACCGGCAGCAAAATCACCGCCCCCCACACCCAACGAAAAAAACCTTGAAACACTTCCACCCAGAGCGTCAGGCGCCCGGGACCGTCCAGCGCCTTCATCGCCGCAGGACGCAGCACCATCCAGGCGAAAAACATACCGCCGACCCACACCAGCGCGGCCAGTACATGGATGGGGTAAACGAGGCTAAAAGGTGTCATTGGGGTACTCCGTTCTGCGCGGGATCGATTCGCGGGGTATGATAGCCCCCCATTCGAACCACTGAAAATTTATCCAGCGTTTTTTGCGCCCGACACTCAATGATCAGCACTGAACTCAAAACCACGATCCAGGGCGCCTACTCGCGTTTTCTAGAGGCCAAGAGCCTCAAGCCGCGTTACGGCCAGCGCCTGATGATCGCTGAAGTCGCCAAGGTCCTCGGGGATATCGACACCGATGACGAAGGCCGGCGCAGTGGGGACCCCGCGATTGTCGCGGTGGAAGCCGGCACCGGCACCGGCAAGACCGTGGCCTACAGCCTGGCCGCGATCCCGACGGCGAAACTGGCCGGCAAACGCCTGGTGATCGCCACCGCCACCGTCGCCCTGCAAGAGCAGATCGTCTACAAGGACTTGCCCGACCTGATGCGCAACAGCGGGCTGAACTTCAGCTTCGCCCTGGCCAAGGGCCGTGGCCGCTACATGTGCCTGTCCAAGCTCGACATGCTGCTGCAGGAAGGCCATGCCCAGACCGCCACCGCCCAGTTGTTCGAAGAAGAAGGCTTCAAGATCGAGGTCGATGAGGCCAGCCAGAAGCTGTTCACCAGCATGATCGAGAAGCTCGCCGGCAATAAATGGGACGGCGACCGCGACAGCTGGCCCAACGCGCTGGAAGACGCCGATTGGGCGCGCCTGACCACCGATCACAGCCAGTGCACCAACCGGCATTGCCCGAACTTCGGCCAGTGCGCCTTCTACAAGGCCCGCGAAGGCATGGGCAAAGTCGACGTGATCGTCACCAACCACGACATGGTGCTGGCCGACCTGGCGCTGGGCGGCGGGGCGGTATTGCCCGATCCGCGCGACACCATTTATGTGTTCGACGAAGGCCATCACCTGCCGGACAAGGCCATCGGCCACTTCGCCCATTACACGCGCCTGCGTTCCACCGCCGACTGGCTGGAAACCACCGCCAAGAACCTCACCAAACTGCTGGCCCAGCACCCGCTGCCGGGTGACCTCGGCAAGCTGATCGAGCAGGTGCCGGAGCTGGCGCGGGAGATCAAGACCCAGCAGCAGTTCATGTTCACCGCCTGCGAACAGATTGCCGATTTCAAGCCCGGCGAAGACGTCGAGGGCCGCGAACGCCCGCGTCATCGCTTCATCGGCGGGGTGATTCCCGAACACATGCGCGAGATGGGCATCGAGCTGAAAAAAGGCTTCGCCCGCCTCAACGATCTGTTCACCCGCCTGACGGATCTGCTCAAGGAAGGCATGGACGGCGAGGTCAACATCGGCATCGCCAGCAATCAGGCCGAAGAATGGTATCCACTGTTCGGCAGCCTGTTGTCCCGTGCCTCCGGCAACTGGGAACTGTGGACCGCATTCACCGCCGAAGACCCGGAAGACAACCCGCCGATGGCCCGCTGGCTGACCCTGGCCGAAAGCGGTTCGCTGTTCGATATCGAGGTCAACGCCAGCCCGATCCTCGCCGCCGAAACCCTGCGCCGCAGTCTGTGGAACGTGGCCTACGGCTGCCTGGTGACTTCCGCGACCTTGACCGCGCTCGGCACGTTCGATCGCTTCCGCATGCGCGCCGGCCTGCCGAAAAAAGCCGTCACCGCCGTGGTGCCGAGCCCGTTCCATCATGCCGACGCCGGAGTGTTGCGGGTGCCGGACCTCAAGGCCGACCCGCGCGATGCCGCCGCCCACACCGCCGCGATCATCCGCGATCTGCCGGAACTGGTGGAAGGCTCTCGCGGCAGTCTGGTGTTGTTCTCGTCGCGCAAACAAATGCAGGACGTGTTCGACGGCCTTGACCGCGACTGGCGCAAGCAAGTGTTCATTCAGGGCAACCTGTCGAAGCAGGAAACCCTGAACAAGCACAAGGCGCGGGTCGATGGCGGCGATTCCAGCGTGCTGTTCGGTCTTGCCAGTTTCGCCGAGGGTGTGGACTTGCCAGGGGCCTACTGCGAGCACGTGGTGATCGCCAAGATCCCGTTCTCGGTGCCGGACGATCCGGTCGAAGCCGCGTTGTCTGAATGGATCGAAGCCCGGGGCGGCAATCCGTTCATGGAAATCTCGGTGCCCGACGCCTCGCTGAAGCTGGTTCAGGCCTGTGGTCGTCTGCTGCGCACCGAAGAAGACCGCGGCACCATCACTTTGCTGGATCGGCGACTGGTCACCCAGCGCTACGGCAAGGCGATCCTCAATGCGTTGCCTCCTTTCCGTCGTGAAATATCCTGAGACATCGGTGGGCAGTTTTGCCCGCCGCGCTGTCTATCTCTCTGTCATTGCTTTTCCATTGGCCCTTGTGGGTCGTTAGGGAGAATTCCGTTCTCATGATTCGTCGTTCGTTGCCTGCCATTTTTGCCCTGGTTTTCGCTGGCCCCTTGCTGGCGGCACCTGCCGGCCAGCAGACCCTGTTCAACTTTGTCCGCCCCGCCGATGTGGTGAAAGTGGCGACCGAAAACGCCGACCTGCCGCAAGCCAACGCCGAGCAGACCCCGGAAGGTGAAGTGCTGCGCCGGGTGACGTTCAATCCGACGGCCCGCCCGACCTTGCGTCTGTCCCCACAGACCGGTGCCTGGGACTGGTCGCAGTCCGGCATGATGAGCCTGCGCATCCAGAGTGCGATGAACTGGGCGGTGACCGTCTACGTACAAATCCAGAGTAACGACGGCAAGACCCTGGTCAGCCGCGTTGATCTGCCGGCCGGCCCGGCGCAGACCTTGCTGGTGCCATTGACCGCGACCTCGCCACTGAGCCAGGGCATGAAGGCCGGGCCAGCGATGCCGATGACGATTGACGGGCAGCGCATCCTGCTGGCGAGCAGCAGCGGTGAGCTGGATCGCAGCCAGGTGGTATCGGTCAGCCTGTCGATGGACCAGCCGAAAGCCGCGCAAAGTCTGTTGCTTGAGCGTTTTGGCGTGCAGGACGAAGGTGAGGTGATCAAATCCGCCTACGGCAATCTGGTGGATGCCTATGGCCAATCGACTCGCGGTAAGTGGCCGGAAAAAGTCGCCAACGACGAACAACTGAAATCCGCCGCCGCCAAAGAACAGCAACAACTGAAAACCTGGCTGGCCGAGCGCGAAAAGTCGTCGCTGGACAAGTTCGGTGGCTGGAATAAAGGCCCGGCGTTCAAGGCCAGCGGTTTCTTCCGCACCGAAAAGCGTGACGGTCGCTGGTATCTGGTGACGCCCGAGGGCCATCCGTTCTATTCCCTGGGCGTAAACACTGTCAGCCCCGAGGTCAACCAGACCTACGTGGCCGGTCGCGAATACATGTTCGAATCCCTGCCAAAACCTGAAGAGCCGCTGGCCAGCCACTTCGGCGAAGGTGACAACCGTGGCGGTAACGGTGTCGATCAGGGCCGTGGTTACAATTTCGGGCGCTGGTACGACTTCTACGGCGCCAACCTTCAACGTCTGTATGGCGAGCCCTGCATCCCGGACAGCGACAACAAGGCCGGAGTGGCCGAAGCCGCCAAGGCTGGTGCCGCAGAAGAGGCGGCAACCAACGCCAGTGCACCGGTAGCCGCCTCCGAACAGCCGAAAGCCGGGGTCGCCGAGTCGGCTGCCACCACCGGGCAAAGCGTAGCGACACCGTGCAACAACACGGTCGACGAGCAAAAGTGGGCCAGCCACACCCTTGATCGCCTGCAGGCCTGGGGCTTCAACACCGTCGGTAACTGGAGCGCCCCCGTCCTTGGTGACGCCGAGCGCATGCCGTACACCTTGCCGCTGTCAATCGTCGGCGACTACACCAGCATCAGCACCGGCACCGACTGGTGGGGCGGCATGCCTGACCCGTTTGATCCACGTTTCGCCATGGCCACCGAGCGCGCCGTGGCGATTGCCGCCCGCGATCATCGCGATGATCCGTGGCTGATCGGCTACTTCGCCGACAACGAACTGGCCTGGGCCGGCCCCGGAGATGATCCGAAATCTCGCTACGCGCTGGCCTACGGCACCTTGAAAATGACTACAGACGTGCCGGCCAAACGTGCGTTCCTCAAGCAGTTGCGCGACAAGTACCGCAACCAGGCGGGGCTGTCGAAGGCCTGGGGCATTGATCTGCCGGCGTGGGAATTGATGGAAGACCCGGGTTTCGAAGCGCCGCTGCCGAATCCGGAGCATCCGGAAATCGAGGCCGACTTCAAATACTTCCAGAAGGTTTTTGCCGACACCTACTTCAAGACCATTTCCGACTCGCTGAAATGGCACGCGCCGAACCAGTTGCTGCTCGGTGGCCGTTTTGCCACCAGCACCCCGGAAGCCGTGGCCTCCTGCGCCCAGTATTGCGACGTGCTGAGCTTCAACATGTACACCCTGCAACCGCAGGACGGCTATGACTTTGCCGCGCTGCGCAGCCTCGACAAACCGGTGCTGATCACCGAGTTCAACTTCGGCTCCACCGACCGTGGCCCGTTCTGGGGCGGCGTGACCCCATTGAGCAAGGAAGAAGATCGCGGTCCGGCCTACGCCAACTTCCTCAAGCAGGCGCTGAGCGAACCGTCGATTGTCGGCGTGCACTGGTTCCAGTATCTGGATCAACCGGTGACCGGCCGCCTGCTCGATGGCGAGAACGGTCACTTTGGTCTGGTTGGCGTCACTGATCTGCCGTTCCAGGGTTTTGTCGAAGCCGTGCGCAAGAGCAACCTGGCGACCGTCGATCAGTTGAACAAAGAGGCGCAAAAAGCGGCTGCCGCATCGGACAAGGCTGGCCACGAAGCCGAAGGCGGCCGCAAGGCTGACGCCGGCAAAGGCCCGGGGCAGGGCGCTGGCCACAGCGGCGGGCATTCCGGCAACGGTCACTGATCGTTACGAAACCTGAAGACCGCCCGGCCCGCAGCAGTTCCCAAAACCCTCACGGGCTGGAACAATGCGGGCCACTTTGTAGAGCGTTTTCGCGGGGGAGTTGCGGGTGCAGATTCAGGGACATTACGAGCTTCAATTCGAAGCGGTGCGCGAAGCCTTCGCCGCACTGTTCGACGATCCCCAGGAACGCGGCGCCGCATTGTGCATCCGGGTCGGCGGGGAAACCGTCCTTGACCTCTGGTCCGGTACCGCCGACAAGGACGGCGCCGAGGCCTGGCACAGCGACACCATCGCCAACCTGTTCTCCTGCACCAAGACCTTCACCGCCGTCACCGCGCTGCAACTGGTTGCCGAAGGCAAGTTGCAGCTCGATGCGCCAGTCGCCCGTTACTGGCCGGAATTCGCTGCCGCCGGCAAGCAATCCGTCACCCTGCGCCAATTGCTTTGCCATCAGGCCGGTCTGCCGGCCCTGCGCGAATTGCTGGCACCTGAAGCGCTGTACGACTGGCAAACCATGGTCAACGCCCTCGCGGCCGAAGCACCGTGGTGGACGCCGGGCACCGGTCATGGCTATGCCGCGATCACTTACGGCTGGCTGATCGGCGAATTGCTGCGGCGCGCCGACGGTCGCGGGCCGGGGGAATCGATTGTGGCGCGGGTCGCCAAACCGCTGGGGCTGGATTTCCATGTCGGTCTGGCCGACGAAGAATTCCATCGCGTGGCGCACATCGCCCGGGGCAAGGGCAACACCGGTGATGCGGCCGCCCAGCGCCTGCTGCAAGTGACCATGCGCGAGCCGACGGCCATGACCACACGAGCCTTCACCAATCCGCCTTCGGTGCTCACCAGCACCAACAAGCCGGAATGGCGGCGCATGCAGCAACCAGCGGCCAACGGCCACGGCAATGCCCGCAGTCTGGCAGGGTTCTACGCCGGTCTGCTCGACGGCAGCCTGCTGGAAAGCGAAATGCTCGACGAATTGACCCGCGAACACAGCCTCGGCGAGGACAAGACCTTGCTGACCCGCACCCGTTTCGGTCTCGGCTGCATGCTCGATCAACCCGACGTGCCGAATGCCACTTACGGCCTCGGCCCGCGTGCATTCGGGCATCCGGGTGCCGGCGGTTCCATCGGTTTTGCTGATCCGGAGCACGATGTGGCCTTTGGATTTGTGACAAATACACTGGGGCCGTACGTCTTGATGGATCCGCGCGCGCAGAAGCTGGCGCGGGTACTTGCCACTTGTCTGTAAAGCGTCGCCCGAGGTTCCAGGGCCGGAACCTCATGGCGATTTTCGTTTCAAAGCGTCTGTTTATCCGGGCGAAAGTCCTCTGATTGTTCACTAATTCTTTTTGTGGGTTTCCAATGTCGTCCAAACAAACTCTCGCCCTGGCCCTGTGTTTCGCAATCACCGGTTGTGCACAGACTCCGAAGAACGACGCCGATGGCGGCAGCTGGTGGCCGTTCGGTTCTTCCGACAAAGTCGCCGCCAAGGAGCCGGCTCCGGCACCTGCACCGTTGAAACCGGCTGCTGCCGCGCCGGTGGCCAAGGCCGAGAGCAGCAACCCCTGGTACTGGCCGTTTGGTTCGGACGACTCGGCGGACAAGGCTGAAGTGAAAGCTGAAGCCAAGCCCGAGGCAAAACCGGTCGAAGTCGCCAAGGCTGAGGCCGACAAGGGCGGCAAATGGTGGTGGCCGTTTGGCGGCAAGGAGCAGGACACGGCCAAAGTCGTGCCGATGCCCGATCCGAAAGTGACTCAGGCCTGGCTGGATGATTACGAGCCGCGCCTGCGCACCGCGATCAAGGACAGCAACCTGCAACTCGAGCGTCGTGAAAACGTACTGGTCGTAACCGCGCCGGTGGAAGGCTCGTTCAACCCGGATCGCCCGGCCATGCTGCTGCCAGTGACACTCGGCCCGTTCACCCGCGTGGCGAAAATCCTTGAAGCCGACCCGAAAACCGCCGTGCTGGTGCTCGGTCACAGTGACACCACCGGTGCCGCTCCGGCCAACATCAAGCTGAGCCAGGAACGTGCCCAGGCGGTGGCGGCGATCTTCCGTCTCAGCGGTCTGCAGCGTGATCGCCTGATGCTGCGCGGCATGGGTTCCGAAGCACCGCGCGCCGCCAACGACAGCGTTGAAGGCCGTGCCCTCAACCGTCGTGTCGAACTGCTGGTGACCCCGCAGAACACCATGGTTGCGTTGCTGAGCAAGTACAACATGCCAGCACCGAAGCCAGTGACCATGGTCGCCGCTCAGGACGTCAAGCCTGCCGCCAAACCGGTGACCCCGGCGCCGGCTGCGAAGAAAGCCGACGTACCGGCCACCAAAAAGGCCCCGGCCAAGAAAGCTGCTGCCAAGGCTCCAGCGAAGAAGGCCCCGGCCAAGGCTCCTGCGAAAAAGACCGCGCCCGCCAAAGCTGCCGCAACCGACAAGAAAGTCGCTGCGACCGATACCACCAAAAAGTGATCCGCTAACGAAAAGGAATGCGCCGTGACCCAGTCTCTGGCAGATATGCGTCGTGATTACACCCGGGACGGCCTGACCGAGGCGCAAGCCCCGGCCGAGCCCTTTGCGTTGTTTCACCAGTGGTTTGCCGAAGCGGTGAAAACCGAACAGGCGCCAGTGGAAGCCAACGCGATGACCCTGGCCACGGTGGATGCGGACGGCCGTCCGCATTGCCGCATTCTGCTGCTCAAGGGGCTGGACGAGCAGGGCTTCACCTTCTTCACCAACTACGAGAGTGCCAAGGGCCAGCATCTGGCCGCGAATCCGTTCGCGGCCATGACGTTCTTCTGGCCGACCCTGGAGCGCCAGGTGCGCATCGAAGGACGGGTGGTGAAGGTCTCGCCTGAAGAGTCCGACGCGTATTATCAGGTGCGACCGCTGGGCAGCCGACTGGGCGCCTGGGCTTCACCGCAGAGCCGGGTGATCAACGGCCGGGGTGAACTGGAAGACTTGCTCAAGGCGACCGAACAGCGCTTCACCGACACTCAGCCTCACTGCCCGGAACACTGGGGCGGTTACCGCTTGCTCCCCGAACGCATCGAGTTCTGGCAGGGCCGCGCGAGCCGTTTGCACGATCGCCTCAACTACCGTGTGCAGGGCGCCGAGTGGATTCTTGAACGTCTGGCACCCTGAGCAGTCTACCGAGCGGGATAACCTGCCGCAGCGGCCTCAAGCCACTTCGGCAGGTCCCGGCGCTTGATCTTCTGTGCCTGAGCCTGCTCCAGCCGTTCGAGCATGAACGCGCGTTTGCCTTCATCCTTGCCGGCCAGTGACAAGGCCAGATCGCGATCCATCCAGCGTTTGATCCGCACATACAGCCACCAGTGGAAGTACAGACCGGCGGCGGTGGTGACGACAATGATGAAGTAATCCATGGAAATCCTTGGGTCGACGGCGCAGGAAATGGAATTTGGCGCTACTGTTGGGTGAGTTCGCGGGTGCCTGTACCGGACCTGAATGAAAGCAACTTTATCCGGGCCACGTCGTGACAGGCGTCAAGCTGCGGAGTTTAATGAATACCTGTCCTTTGGAGTTGATGCTATGCGTAAGTCTGTTCTGCTGGTTGCTTCCTTTTCCACGATGGCGATGTTGCTGACCGGCTGCCAGTCGAGCCTGACCGGTGACTCCTACTCCCGTGACGAAGCGCGTCGCGTGCAGACGATTCGCATGGGCACCATCGAATCCCTGCGTCCGGTGAAAATCGAAGGCACCAAGACCCCGATCGGCGGCGCCGCCGGTGCAGTGGTCGGCGGTGTCGGCGGCAGCGCCATCGGCGGCGGTAAAGGCAGCATCGTTGCAGCCGTTATCGGTGCCGTGGCCGGCGGCCTGATCGGTTCGGCCACTGAAGAAGGCCTGACCCGCACTCAAGGTGTCGAAATCACCGTGCGCGAAGACGACGGCAGCATGCGCGCCTACGTGCAGCAGGTTCAGGAAAATGAAGTGTTCCGCGTCGGTGAGCGGGTACGGATTTCGACTGTCGGCGGGACCAGCCGCGTTTCGCACTAAGCGCAAACGAGCGGTAAAGGAAAACCCCGATCAGGTGACTGGTCGGGGTTTTTGTTTGGTGTTCAGCAGGGATCGCGATAGACGAATGCGATTTGGTAGGACGTATCTTTAAAGGCGTGGGGGATTTTCGACGTGAATAAGGGCCGACATTAAGAGAAGTCGAAGGCTTGTGATCTAGATCAGTTTATCGAGTACGAACTCTTTAAACCAAGGTGGCTGTACGTCTGATTTAATTTCAATCAGCTCCCCGTCCGTAATCTCTGCTACATGTGTCAGTCCTTCGCTACCTTCGTCGGAGTTATCAAAGATATAGGCTCTGTTCGAGGTGAGGATTGCGTCCGATAGAAGCGCCAGAGATCTCCAATAACGCTTTCGTATCTTTTCAGGAGGAACGTTGTGACCACCCTGCGATACGCGATAGGCAACCCTGGCAACATTGATTTCCGGGTCGGCTGTTGCAACGTAATAGACGTAAACCCTATACCCGGATCTCTGGGCTTCGTAGAGCAAATCGACCTTGTCTGAGGAGGACATTACAGTTTCGAACGTAAAACTGATTTTCTCTTTGATCAGAGAACGCCGTATGAAGTCGGAGAGAGCGGAGGCTACATATGAGTCGATTTGAGTATCCGAGAAGCTGAGCCTGTCACCTTCAATCGCAATCGAATCCAATTTTGCCAATGACTCCGGAGCTTTTTTCAGCAGGGCGTGGCTGCGGAAAAAGTCGAAAATGTCATTTTTGTGAGATTCGATGCGATAGGTGGTGAAATCAAAATATCCAGTGTCTTTGATTGCACGCTCTATATCATCCGGGTTTATGTAATTGCCTAATAGATGCGCAGGAACCAACCGATTAAAGGTGCTTTTTCCTGATCCATTTGGTCCGGCGAATATACGTATCCTCGGTGTGCTCAAGAAACGACCTGTTTAGACAGTTTGCTGATGTGCAGGCGAGTCCCGCTTTTCAGGTTTCCATAGGTGCCGATCGAACGCAGTGCGACTGAAGACTTTTCTGTCACTTCAAACAACTGACCATCTTTGGCGACAAGCACCGCAGCCCCATTGGCAAGTGCCATTTTGTAGGCGTTATTGAACGCTTTCAGGGCAATGTCCGGAATATAAGATTCCTGCACGGCGATCTGACTGTCCGTCATTGGGCGCTTTTCTGCTTTGCGTGACATGGAAAACTCCGAAAAAACGTTCTGGGGTAACGCTGCTGTCAACAGAAGATATAGCACACTTGAAAGGCTCAGGTTAAGCGCTGCGAGCAGCACCAACGGGACACTTACCAACGGTTTGCAGGGGGCTGGAGCCCAATCATGTGTGTGAATCTTTCATTGAATCCTGGGCCTTCCAGCGAGAGGCGCCGTATTGATCGTGTTAACTGCTTTGAGTGGATCTTTTTCTGCTCGCCGCCAACGTCACCGCATAACCGATCAATGCCGCGAACACCGAACCGGTGAGAATGCCCATCCGGTCCATCCCGGCGTATTCACTGGCACCCGGCACGAAGGCCAGCGAGCCGACAAACAGGCTCATGGTGAAGCCGATCCCGCAGAGGATCGCCACGCCCAGCACCTGACCCCAATTGGCGTTCTGGGGCAGGGCGGCGATGCCGGATTTGACGGCGAGCCAGGTCAGGCCGAACACGCCGATGGTCTTGCCCAGCAGCAGGCCGACGGCGATGCCCATCGGAACGTGGTGGGTGAAGCTTTCGGCGGTCACGCCGGTCAGCGACAGGCCGGCGTTGGCGAAGGCGAACAGCGGCAGGATGCCGTAGGCGACCCACGGGTGCAGCGCGTGTTCGAGGGTCAGCAGTGGCGAAGGCTCGGCATTCCTGGTGCGCAGCGGAATGCAGAAAGCCAGGGTCACACCCGCCAGCGTCGCGTGAACACCGCTCTTGAGCACGCAGACCCAGAGGATCAACCCGATGATCATGTACGGCCCGAGCTTGACCACCCCGAGCCGGTTCATCGCCACCAGCGCCGCGATGCACGCGGCAGCGAGGCCCAGCGACAGGGTCGAGAGCTCGCCGGAGTAGAAGATCGCAATGATCACGATGGCGCCGAGGTCGTCGATGATGGCCAATGTCATCAGGAACAGCTTCAGCGACACCGGCACGCGCTTGCCGAGCAAGGCCAGCACGCCGAGGGCGAAGGCAATGTCGGTGGCGGTCGGAATGGCCCAGCCGTCGAGGGCGGCCGGGTTGTCACGGTTGAGGAACCAGTAGATCAGCGCCGGCACCAGCATGCCGCCGATGGCCGCCGCGCCGGGCAGGACGATCTGCGACGGTTTCGACAACTGGCCGTCGAGCACTTCGCGCTTCACTTCCAGGCCGATCAGCAGGAAGAACAGCGCCATCAGGCCGTCGTTGATCCACAGCAGCAGGGGCTTGGCGATCTTCAACGCGCCGATCTGCGCCACCACCGGAGTGTCGAGCAGGCCGCTGTACAACCACGACAGCGGCGAGTTGTTGATGATTAGAGCCAGGATGGCCGCGGCGATCAGTAACAGACCGCTGGCAGCTTCCAACTGAAAGAAACGCGTGAAAGTGCTACGCAGAGGCAAGGTCGCTCTCCATCGATAAAGTCAAAAGGTGGCACACCCTAACTCGTACTGTTAGTTGTTAAAACAAAAGTTATATTCTTTTTTGTTATATATGGTTACAAGGCGTATGCCAGACCTGCAGCAGAGCCTAGCAGTTGCCAAAGGTATTGAAGCTCAGCTGTATCTGTCAGTGCTGTAGGTTTTTTCCTAAGCTTGGGGGCTGAGCCTGTGAAGGCACTTTTGCCCGATTCAATGAGAACGACAGCCATGAGCGACAACCGACAGTGGGCCCGCGAAGCCATCCGGATCATCGAAGCGGACTTCCAGCGCAGCGCCGACACTCACCTGATCCCCTTGCCGCTGCCGGGGTTTACGGGCATCGAGTTGTACTTCAAGGATGAATCCAGCCACCCGACCGGTAGCCTCAAGCATCGGCTGGCCCGTTCGCTGTTTCTCTACGCCTTGTGTAACGGCTGGCTGAAACCCGGCGCGCCGGTGATCGAGGCGTCCAGCGGTTCGACGGCGATTTCCGAAGCGTACTTCGCGCGGATGCTCGGCCTGCCGTTCATTGCGGTGATGCCGGCGACCACGTCCAGGGAAAAGATCGCGCAGATTGCGTTCTACGGTGGCCAGAGTCATCTGGTGCAAGACCCGACGCAGATCTACGCCGAGTCCGAACGCCTGGCCCGCGAGCACGACGGTCATTTCATCGACCAGTTCACCTACGCCGAGCGCGCCACGGACTGGCGGGCGAACAACAACATCGCCGAGTCGATCTTCCAGCAGATGCGCTACGAGCAACACCCGTGCCCCACCTGGTTGATTTCCAGCCCGGGCACTGGCGGCACCACCGCGACCCTCGGCCGTTACGTGCGTTATCGCCAGCACTGCACCCGTGTGCTCTGCGCCGATGCCGAGCGTTCGGTGTTCTTCGACTACTACCAGACCGGCGACGCGAGTTTGCGGCTGGATCACGGTTCGCGGATCGAAGGCATCGGCCGGCCACGGGTGGAGGCGTCGTTCCTGCCGAAGGTGATCGACGCGATGGTCAAGGTGCCGGACGCCTTGTCGCTGGCGGCCATGCATTACCTGGCGCAGCGTCTGGGCCGGCATGTGGGCGGGTCGAGCGGGACCAACCTGATCGGTGCGTTGATGGCGGCGCAGCAGATGAAAGCGGCGGGGGAGTCGGGGTCGATCGTGGCGATCCTGTGCGATGGCGGCGAGCGCTACGCGGACACCTATTACGATCAGGCGTGGCTCAAGGCGCAGGGTTATGAGCTGGAGGGATTGATAGCGGTCGTGGCGGCGAGTGCCGAACGGGGTGAGGCGCTGCCGGCCAGCGTATTACGCGCCAATATCTGACGCCGAATACCTCTGTGGGAGCAAGCTCGCTCCCACAGGGGTTGTGTCACTTCAAAGCTTGTTTATCAGGCTTCGAGGCCCAGGATGTCTCGTGCCACGGCTTCCGCAATCCGAATCCCGTCCACACCCGCCGACAGAATCCCGCCCGCATAACCCGCGCCTTCGCCGGCCGGGAACAGACCTTTGACGTTCATGCTCTGCAGCGCCTCGTTACGCGTGATGCGCAGCGGTGACGAGGTGCGGGTCTCGATTCCCGTCAGCACCGCATCGTGCAGCGAATAACCGCGAATCTGTTTCTCGAACGCCGGCAATGCTTCACGAATGGCTTCGATGGCAAATTCCGGCAGCGCCAGGGCCAGATCGCCCAGAGCGACGCCCGGTTTGTATGACGGTTCGACTTCGCCCAACTCGGTCGAAGGAATGCCATTGATGAAGTCGCCGACCAATTGCGCCGGCGCCTTGTAGTCGCTGCCGCCGAGGACGAAAGCGTGGGATTCCAGACGTTCCTGCAACTCGATCCCGGCCAGCGGGCCGCCCGGATAGTCGACTTCCGGGGTGATGCCGACAACGATGCCGGAGTTGGCGTTACGCTCGTTACGCGAGTACTGGCTCATGCCGTTGGTGACTACGCGGTTCGGCTCGGAAGTCGCCGCCACCACTGTGCCGCCCGGGCACATGCAGAAGCTGTAGACCGAACGGCCGTTTTTGGCGTGGTGCACCAGTTTGTAGTCGGCAGCGCCGAGTTTCGGGTGACCGGCGTACTTGCCGAGGCGCGCGCGGTCGATCAGCGATTGCGGGTGCTCGATGCGGAAACCCACCGAGAACGGCTTGGCTTCCATGAACACACCACGGCTGTGGAGCATGCGGAAAGTGTCGCGGGCACTGTGGCCCAGCGCCAGAATCACGTGTTTCGAATGCAGGATCTCGCCGCTGGCCAGTTCGACGCCGACCAGTTGGCCGTCCTCGATCAGCACGTCGGTGACACGCTCCTGGAAGCGTACTTCACCGCCCAGAGAGCGGATTTCTTCACGCATGGTCTCGACCATGCCGGTCAGACGGAACGTACCGATGTGCGGCTTACTGACGTAAAGAATTTCTTCCGGCGCGCCGGCCTTAACGAATTCATGCAGAACCTTGCGGCCGAGGAATTTCGGATCCTTGATCTGGCTGTACAGCTTGCCGTCGGAGAACGTGCCCGCGCCGCCTTCGCCGAACTGCACGTTGGACTCGGGGTTGAGCACGCTTTTACGCCACAGGCCCCAGGTGTCCTTGGTGCGCTGGCGCACTTCGGTGCCGCGCTCGAGGATGATCGGCTTGAAGCCCATCTGCGCCAGCAACAGGCCGGCGAAGATCCCGCACGGGCCGAACCCGACCACGATCGGGCGCTGGCTCAGGTCGCTTGGCGCCTGGCCGACGAATTTGTAGCTGACATCCGGCGCCATGTTGACGTTACGGTCGTCGGCGAACTTGCCCAGCACTTTGGCCTCGTCGCGCACTTCGAGGTCGATGGTGTAGATGAAGCACAGTTCGGAGGACTTTTTGCGCGCATCGTAGCTGCGCTTGAACAAGGTGAAATCGAGCAGGTCATCGTTGGCGATGCCCAGGCGTTGCACGATGGCAGCGCGCAGGTCTTCGTCGGGATGGTCGATCGGCAGCTTGAGTTCGGTGATTCGTAACATGACAGGATCCGGTTCGCGGGGCGCACAACTGCGCCAGGGCGTTTGAAGGCGGCGATTATAAGCCGCAACGGCCGGATCCCGTGAGGGTAAAACGATCAGTCGTTACGTGAACCGCCGAAATACCCGCAACCGCGCTGTACCTTGCCGTCGATACGCAACTCGGCGCTCATGTGCTGCACGCTGCCGGTGTTGCTGTCGACGCAGCGCTGCGGCGCTACCCACAACTCGATGCGCTGGTTGTTGGCTTCGCTGCTGAGGTTGAAACGACCGTCGCCCAGTTGCTCTTCGACGTAGGGCACGGCGAGTGGTGGCTGGCCTTCGCGGTCGAGGACCAGGCCCTTGCCGCTGACCTTGACGTTCCATTCCGGGCCATGGCCGGAGGCGCGCAGGATCAGCTGTTTGAAGTTGGGGTCGTCACAGGCAGTGCCGGAACGTTCGACGCGATAGAGCTGCGTCAGGTCGAGGCGGTCGCCGGCGATCTTTCCGCGCACGTCGGCGAACAACTTGCCCTGTTGATCGGCCAGGGTGGCGGCCTCTTGCAGGATGCTGGTGCCGCCGATGTCATTGACCACGTACTGGCGCTGCTCGCCGCACGCCTGGAACACCAGTTTGCCGTCGGCAGCGGTCAGTTGTCCCTGCATCCGCGTCTGGCCGACGTGGGAGGCACTTTCCCGCGCACCATCGAACAACTGGCACGCGGCAAACAACGGGAGCAGGGCAACAACGATCAGGGAACGGGCAACACGCATCTTTGGCTCTCCAGACAAGTGTCGCCACGTTACGCAGGCTGACCGTTCATCACAAGGGTTTAGCCCACGTGAAATGTCTGACCTGTCTGCAAGCCTTCGACACTTTTGGCGTAGGCCAATGCCACATCCGCCGCAGGAACCGGCTTGTAGCCACGGAAGTACGGGGCGTAACTGCCCATGGCTTCCACCAGCACGGTCGGGCTGATCGAGTTGACGCGCAGACCGCGTGGCAGCTCGATGGCCGCTGCGCGGACGAAACTGTCGAGCGCGCCGTTGACCAGTGCCGCCGACGCGCCGCTGCGGATCGGATCGTGGCTGAGCACGCCGGTGGTGAAGGTGAAGGATGCGCCGTCGTTGGCGAATTCGCGGCCGATCAACAGCAGATTGACCTGGCCCATCAACTTGTCTTTCAGGCCGAGGGCGAAGCTGTCTTCGGTCATTTCACCCAGCGGGGCGAAGGTTACGTTGCCGGCGGCACACACCAGCGCGTCGAACTTGCCGGTCTGTTCGAACAATTTGCGAATCGATGCGCTGTCGCTGATATCCACCTGGAAATCGCCGCTGTTGCGGCCGATACGAATGACTTCATGACGCTGCGACAGCTCTTTGTCCACCGCCGAACCGATGGTGCCGCCGGCGCCGATCAACAGAATTTTCATCGTGATTGCCTCAAGTGATTGAACGAGGTTTCAGTCTAGAGTGGTTTTTTCTGCGGATAAGCGCACTAATGAGCAACCTTTGGTTTTCAAATGGAAACAATCCATGAGCGAGATGGATGATCTGGCGGCGTTCGCGGTGTTGATCGAGGCCGGCAGTTTTACCCTGGCGGCGCAGCAATTGGGGTGCAGCAAGGGGCAGCTGTCCAAGCGTATCAGTCAGCTGGAGGCGCGTTTTTCCGTGGTGTTGCTGCAACGTACGACGCGTCGGCTGAGCCTGACCGCGGCCGGTGCGGCGTTGTTGCCACAGGCACAGGCGCTGGTAGTCCAGGTGGAGCGAGCGCGTCAGGCATTGGCGCGATTGAAGGACGACATGGCTGGCCCGGTGCGTATGACGGTTCCGGTGTCGCTGGGAGAAACGTTCTTCGACGGTCTGCTGTTGGACTTCTCGCAGAAATACCCCGAAGTGCAGATCGAACTGGAGCTGAACAACAGCTACCGCGACCTGTCCCGCGACGGCTTCGATCTGGCGATTCGCACCGAGGTCGCCAATGACGAGCGACTGGTGGCCAGGCCGCTGCTGGCCTGGCAGGAAATGACCTGCGCCAGCCCCGCCTATCTGGAACGTTTTGGCGAACCACTGACGCCGCAGGCACTGGCCGAACACCGTTGCCTGCTCAACAGTCATTACAGCGGTCGCGAGGAATGGCTTTATCACCAGCAACACGAACTGCTGCGGGTGCGGGTGTCGGGACCGTTCGCCAGCAATCACTACAACCTGTTGAAGAAAGCCGCACTGGCCGGCGCCGGGATCGCTCGCCTGCCGTCCTATCTGTTGCAGGCGGAATTGGCTGACGGCCGATTGCGCTGGCTCCTTCGCGATTTTCAGACCCGTCGCATGCCGATGTACCTGGTGCACCCTTATCAGGGAGGATTACCGAAACGGACTCAGGTGCTGGCGGATTACCTGATCGGCTGGTTCAAACTCAGCGGCGAAGCGCTGGACCGGTTGTAGTGCCTGGCGATCAGGTGATCGATCGACACTTTGCCCGGCCCGGTGGCCATCAGGTACAGCAGAACCGCTGCCCAGGTGCCGTGAGTCGGGTAGGCGTCGGGGTAGACGAATAGCTCGATGACCAGCGTCATGCCCAGCAAGGCCAGCGCTGAAAACCGTGTGGCGAAGCCGATCAGGATCAGCATCGGGAAGAAGTGCTCGGCAAACGCCGCCATGTGCGCGGCGATGTCCGGCGACAGCAACGGCACGTGGTATTCGCTCTGGAACAGCGGAATCGTCGAGTCCGCCAGATGCGGCCAGCCAATCTGGAATGTTCCGTCGATCAGGTCGATGGCCAGGCCCTCGACCTTGGTCTGTCCGGATTTCCAGAACACCGCCGCGATGGAAAAACGCGCGATGAAGGCGATCAGGCTGTGTGGGATTTTTTCCAGCAGCGCGATGGCGCGCGCAACGAGACAGTTCATGACGACACCTTTGGATAGAAATGAGTGATGACTTGGCGGTTGATCAGCAGGGCGAGGGTCTGGCTGAGGTCGAAGGCTTCGGCGGACTCCAGCGCCTGCGTGAGTGACAGGCCGGCCTTGAGGTGGCGAATGAACTGGCCGGCGCCGCGATCCACGGCGAACACCTCGACCTCCAGTCCGTTGCGCAGAATCAACGCGTGTTGGGCGTGAAGAGGATCGATCCCGGCCAGTGTGGCGTCGTGCTGATGCGCGGCCCAGATGTTCACTACGGCGAAGCTTGAATCGAGCAGATGCAGCGAAGGGTGCAGGCCGATGCGCAGTTCATTCAGCGCATCGGCATCTGCAAACACGGCGGCGATCCGCTCCTGACTCAAAGGCAAAGCATCGGCCGCGTGATAAGCCAGCGTGCGCAAGCGTTCCAGCCGCGCGACGTCGGCCAGATAGGGGACGCTCGCGGCAGGTTCGAATCTGCTGATGAAGTCCGCCAGCTCACTGCCGTAGTCGCTCATCAACGGACTGTGTGGCGGATGGCTTTGCACGAAAACGCCGGCCATGGCCTGGAAGAATTCGTCACCCACCAACTGCATCACCACGGGATAGCTGTCGGCCAGTGCGTTGATCAGCGAACCCTGCACGTTGTTGCGGTAGACCGCGAAACGGCTGGCAGGATCGGCGCCGTTGGTGCTGCACAAACCGTCGGGGCAGGGCAGCCCGGTATCGAGCAACGCAGCGCTGAACGCGGTTTGATTACTCATGGCCGAGCTCCCGCACCCAGCAACAGCGCATCGGCCTGCTGCGCTTCTGCCAACAGCACGTTAAAGGCCGGCACCTGATTGTCCCGTTCGATCAGCGTCGCCACCGGGCCGACGCGTTCCAGCGCTTGCCGGTACAACGACCAGACGGCTTGATCGATTGGCGCGCCGTGATCGTCGATCAGCAAACGATCACCGTGGCTGTCGGAGTCTTCAGCAAACCCCGCCAGATGAATCTCGCCCACTGCGCGCAGAGGTAGTGCGTCGAGATAGGCCAAGGGATCACGTTGATGGTTGATGCACGAGACGTAGACGTTGTTCACGTCCAGTAACAGGCCGCAGCCACTGCGCCGGACGACTTCACGGATGAAATCCGCTTCGTCGATGGTCGAGCGCTCGAACGCCAGATAGGTTGCCGGGTTTTCCAGGAGCATCGGGAGTTTGAGGGTGTTCTGCACCTGGTCGATGTGGTCACAGACGCGGTTCAGCGTCGGTGTGTCATACGCCAGAGGAAGCAAATCATTGAGAAACACCGGGCCATGGCTGGACCAGGCCAGGTGTTCGGAAAAGGATTGGGGTTGATAGCGCTCGATCAGTGCCGCCAGGCGTTTGAGGTGCTGGACATCCAGCGCGCCTTCGGTACCGATAGACAGCCCGACACCGTGCAGCGACAGCGGATACGCCTCGCGGATCAAACCCAGAAAATGATGGAACGGGCCGCCGGCCACCATGTAGTTTTCGGCGTGGACCTCGAAGAATCCGATGTCCGGAAGAGAACCGAGCACTTCACGAAAGTGCCCGGTCTTGAGCCCCAGCCCGGCGCGGGGCGGGAGCCCGGTGAGGGCTGCCCGAGTGCGGGGGGAGGCATGGTCGCAGGAGGTGATCATGTTCGTCACTCGGGCAGGCCGTGGATCAGGACTTGGCCTTGAAGGCTTCCATCTGGCCGAAACCGGTCGGCGAGGTCTTGCTTTCGGTGGTGGTGCAGGTGCCTTTCGGTACGAATTTCCAGGCGTTGGCCTGGTAATCCATTTTCGCTGTGCCTGCACAGGTGGTGCCGGCGCCGGCGGCGCAGTCGTTATGACCTTTCATGGCCACGCCGAAGCATTTTTCCATGTTGCTGTTGTCGGCGGCCTGAGCGGTCGAAACGGCGGCCATGCTCAGGGCAGAACCGAGGGCCAGAACCAGGGCGGTGGCGGACAGGGTGCGGGTGGTAGCAGTCATGATGTTTCTCCGGTCTTTTACTTGGGTTGAACAAGCAAATGCGCTTGCTTGCCCCACTAGAGAAACGACTTGGCGATGCGTTACAGCGATCGGTAAAAGTTTTTTTCCGGCACAAACAGAAAACGGCCCGAAGGCCGTTTTCTGTTTGCTGCGATCCATCAACCGCCGAGGTACGCCTCGCGTACTTTCGGGTCGGTCAGCAGCGCTTCACCGGTGCCTTGCATGACCACCCGGCCGTTCTCCAGCACGTAGGCGCGGTCGGCGATTTTCAGCGCCTGGTTGGCGTTCTGCTCGACCAGGAACACCGTCACACCGTCCTTGCGCAGCTGTTCGATGATGTCGAAGATCTGCTGGATGATGATCGGTGCCAGGCCCAGCGACGGCTCGTCGAGCAGGAGCAGTTTCGGCTTGCTCATCAGCGCGCGGCCGATGGCGAGCATTTGCTGTTCGCCGCCGGACATGGTGCCGCCACGCTGGTTGAAGCGTTCTTTCAGGCGTGGGAAAAGTCCGAGAACCTTGTCCATCTGTTCCTGATAGTCGCCCTTGTCGGTGAAGAATCCGCCCATGGACAGGTTTTCTTCGACAGTCAGGCGGGCAAACACCCGACGGCCTTCCGGCACCACGGCGATGCTTTTGCGCATGATCTGCGACGAGTCCTGGCCGACCAGTTCCTCACCCATGTAGCGGATGCTGCCACTGTGGGCCTGCGGCGAACCGCACAGCGTCATCAGCAGCGTGGACTTGCCGGCACCGTTGGCGCCGATCAGGGTCACGATCTCGCCCTGGCGGACTTCGACGTTGACGCTGTGCAGGGCCTGGATCTTGCCGTAGAAGGTGGAAACGTTTTCGAACTGCAGCATTTACGCTTCCCCCAGGTAGGCTTTGATCACTTCAGGATTGTCGCGGATCTGTTCCGGCGTGCCGTCGGCCAGAGGCGTGCCCTGGTTGATCACGACGATGTGGTCGGAAATGCTCATGACCAGTTTCATGTCGTGTTCGATCAGCAGCACGGTCACATTGTGCTCTTCACGCAGCACGCTGATCAGCGCCTTGAGGTCTTCGGTTTCCTTCGGGTTCAGGCCGGCGGCCGGTTCGTCGAGCATGAGAATCCGCGGACGGGTCATCATGCAGCGGGCGATTTCCAGGCGACGCTGCTGACCGTAGGCCAGGGTGCCGGCGGGGCGGTTGGCGAACTCTTTCAGGTTGACCTTTTCCAGCCAGTACTCGGCGAACTCCATGGCCTCGCGCTCGCTCTTGCGAAACGCCGGGGTCTTGAACAGGCCGGACAGGAAGTTGGTGTTCAGATGACGGTGCTGGGCGATCAACAGGTTCTCGACCGCCGTCATGTCCTTGAACAACCGCACGTTCTGGAACGTGCGCACCACGCCTTTGAGGGCGATCTTGTGGCCCGGCAGGCCCTGGATCGGCTCGCCGTCCAGCAGGATGCTGCCGCCCGACGGCTGGTAGAAACCGGTCAGGCAGTTGAACACGGTGGTCTTGCCGGCGCCGTTCGGCCCGATCAGTGCCACCACCTGTTTTTCCTTCACGGTCAGGGCCACGCCGTTGACTGCCAGCAGGCCGCCGAAGCGCATGCTCAGATTTTCGACTTTCAGGATCTCGCGGCTCATTTGCGCAGCTCCATGTGAGGACGTTGCATGGGCAGCAGACCTTGAGGTCGCCAGATCATCATCAGCACCATCAGGGCGCCGAACATCAACATGCGGTACTCACTGAACTCACGCATCATTTCCGGCAGCAGGATCATCACCACAGCCGCGAGAATCACGCCCAGCTGCGAGCCCATGCCACCCAGCACCACGATGGCGAGGATGATCGCCGACTCGATGAAGGTGAACGATTCCGGCGTCACCAGACCCTGACGGGCGGCGAAGAAGCTGCCGGCAAAACCGGCGAAGCTCGCGCCCAGGGTGAACGCCGACAGCTTGATCACGGTCGGGTTGAGACCCAGCGCACGGCAGGCAATCTCATCTTCACGCAGTGCTTCCCACGCACGGCCGATCGGCATGCGCAGCAGGCGGTTGATGATGAACAGCGCCGCCAGCGCCAGCAGCAGGGCAACCAGGTAGAGGAAGATCACCTTGTTGATCGAGTTGTATTCCAGGCCGAAGTACTCGTGGAAGGTTTGCAGGCCTTCCGCGGCCTTGCGTTCGAAGGTCAGGCCGAAGAACGTCGGTTTCTCGATGTTGCTGATGCCGTTCGGGCCGCCGGTGATGTCGGTCAGGTTACGCAGGAACAGGCGGATGATTTCCCCGAAACCCAGGGTCACGATCGCCAGATAGTCGCCGCGCAGACGCAATACCGGGAAACCGAGCAGGAAGCCGAACGTCGCCGCCATCAGGCCGGCAATCGGCAGGCAGATCCAGAAGCTCAGGCCGTAGTAGTGCGACAGCAGCGCGTAGCTGTAGGCGCCGACGGCGTAGAAGCCGACGTAACCCAGGTCGAGCAGACCGGCCAGACCGACCACGATGTTCAGGCCCAGGCCGAGCATCACGTAGATCAGGATCAGCGTCGCGATGTCCACCGCGCCACGGGAGCCAAAGAACGGCCACACCAGCGCACCGATGATCAGCGCGATGATGAAGTAGCGCTGGGTGGTCGGCAGGGTCAGGAAGTTGCTGGCCTTGGCCGGGATCAGCGGCATGCCCGGCGACGAACGCCACGCCTTGCTGATCTGCTGGTTGAACAGCACCCGCAGGAACATCAGCACCGAGCAGATGGCGATGGTCGCCAGAATGGCCGGGCTGGTGTTGTGCACTTCCAGGTTGATGCCGACGATGGTCAGTTTCAGACCCAGTACCGGATAGGCCACGGCCCAGACCAGCAAGGCGCTGAACAGCGCCTGTTTAAGATTCCTGTTCATACTTTCTCAACCTCCGGACGGCCCAGAATGCCGGTCGGACGGAACAACAGCACCAGAACCAACAAGCCGAAAGCCACGACATCCTTGTACTGGTCGCCGAAGATATCGGCACCAAAGGCTTCCGCCACCCCGAGCACCAGCCCGCCGAGCATGGCGCCGGGGATGCTGCCGATCCCGCCCAGTACCGCAGCGGTGAAGGCCTTGAGGCCGACGAGGAAACCGGCGTTCGGGTTGATCACGCCGTATTGCATGCTCAGCAGCACGGCCGCGACGGCCGCCAGCGCAGCACCGATGACGAAGGTCAGGGCGATGATGTTGTTGGTGTTGATGCCCAGCAGGTTGGCCATCTTGATGTCTTCGGCGCAGGCGCGGCAGGCGCGGCCCAGGCGAGAGCGGGAGATGAACAGCGTGAGGCCGAGCATGGCGATCAGGGTCACCACGAACACCACGATTTGCATGTAGGAAATCAGCACTTCCTGTGCGCCACCTGGGCCGAAGGCAAAATTGCCCGGAATCAGGTTGGGGATAGCTTTGTCCTTGGAGTCTTGCGCCAGCAGAACGGTGTTCTGCAGGAAGATCGACATACCGATCGCGGAAATCAGCGGGATCAGACGGTTGCTGCCGCGCAACGGGCGGTAGGCAATGCGTTCGATGCTGTAACCGTAGGAGCTGGTGACGACGATGCTGGCGATGAACGCCACGGTCATCAACAGCGGGACGCTTTCGAGTCCCATCATGGTCAGCCCGGCGATGGCGATGAACGCCACGTAGGAACCGATCATGTACACCTCGCCGTGGGCGAAGTTGATCATTCCAATGATGCCGTAGACCATCGTGTAGCCGATGGCGATCAGGGCATACATGCTGCCAACGTTCAAGCCGTTAACCAGCTGTTGGAAGAAGTGATAGATGTCAGGCATTACAGCGCTCCTAAAAACCTGATACGCATTTCACTGGTGGAGTCATTTTCCCGCCCGGTCCCGTGGATCTTTATCCACTTCGAATCCGGGTTTTGCCAGCGAACCGCTGATGACGGTTTTGAGATTTTCAGGTGGGGAGACTGGCGGATCACGCCAGCGCGGCCCAATACATTCGTAAAACAAAGCCCACGGCACGCCGTGGGCTTTATTGGCAGTCAGTCAGGCAGCGCCTTACTGAGGCGACACTTCGGTTTTAGGTTTGCCGTTGTGCCACTCGTAAACCACGAATTTGAAGTCCTTCAGGTCGCCCTTGGCGTCGAAGCTCAGATCGCCGGTCGGGGTCTTGAAAGTACCGGCGTGGATGGCTTCAGCCACTTTGGCAGGGTCTTCGGACTTGGCCGCAGCGATACCGCCGACAATCACTTCAACTGCCGAGTAGGACGGGAACACGAACGGACCGCTCGGGTCTTCTTTCTTGGCCTTGAATGCATCGGCCAGGGCCACGTTGGCCGGATCCTGGTCGAAGGATTTCGGCAGGGTCACCAGCAGGCCTTCGGACGCGTCCTTGGCGATCTGGGTGATCGAGTCGTTACCCACGCCTTCCGGACCCATGAACTTGGCTTTCAGGCCTTTTTCCTGGGCTTGACGCAGGATCAGGCCCAGCTCCGGGTGGTAGCCGCCGTAGTAGACGAAGTCGACGTTGGCTTGCTTGAGTTTGGCGATGATCGCGGAGAAGTCCTTGTCGCCGGCGTTGACGCCTTCGAACACGGCAACCTTGGTGCCTTTCTTCTCGAGGGTGGATTTGACGGCGGTGGCGATGCCTTCACCGTACTGCTGCTTGTCGTGCAGCACGCCGACGATTTTCGGCTTCACGTGATCGGCAATGTAGTTACCGGCGGCAGGGCCCTGGGCGCTGTCCAGACCGATGGTGCGGAAGACCATTTTGTAACCACGGTTGGTAATGTCCGGGCTGGTGGCAGCCGGGGTGATCATGATCACGCCTTCGTCTTCGTAGATGTCCGAAGCAGGCTGAGTGGAGCTGGAGCACAGGTGACCGACCACGAACTTGACGCCGTCGTTGACGACCTTGTTCGCAACCGCTACCGCTTGTTTAGGATCGCAAGCGTCATCGTATTCAACGGCTTCGAGCTTCTTGCCGTCGACGCCGCCTTTGGCGTTGATCTGTTCGATGGCCATTTTCGCGCCACTGAACTGCATGTCGCCGTACTGGGCTACTGGACCGGTTTTGGGGCCGGCGATACCGATCTTGATGGTGTCAGCCGCGAACGAATGGCTGGCAACCCCGGCCAGAACCATAGCGGCAAACAGTTTGGAAATCTGCTTAGTAGCCTTAGTCATAGTGCTCCACTCTTACTGTTGTATTTTTTAGAGTCCTGACGCCGTAGCAGCAGAACCGGGACAGATATCTAGGCGATACCCTCCGGAAAAGCCCCCGGCAACTGTACCGGTACAGTGTAGAGCGCCGGTTGTTGGCCTGGGAAGCTGGCGCCAGGGGGCAAAACCTGAGGGTGTCGCTTAAATGAAAGAAAAAGACAGAATTGCGGCGGGGCGTTCAGAGGGTTTATACCCAATCATCAGCATTCCCTGGCGTTCCTGCTCTTTTCGTTCGGTACGGCCTTTTGCAACCGGGTTTTTCTGCCGGACCACCGACGTTATCATTCGCGCCGATTTCTTTTCCGGACAGTCCCATGAATCAAGAACCTAGCACCCTCTATGCCAAGCTGCTTGGTGAAACCGCAACTATTACGTGGAAGGAGCTGGAGCCCTTCTTTGCCAAGGGTGACCTGTTATGGGTCAGCGCCGAGCTGGATTTGATCGCCGTGGCAGAGGCAATGGCATCGAATCAGAGCGCGAAAGTGGCTGCCTGGCTGGGCGAAGATAAGGTCGCCAAGCTCTCTGCGCCGCGGGCGCAAGACATTCTTGAGCGCGATCCCGAGTTGTGGTCGGTTGTGGTGCGACCGTGGATTCTGATCCAGGAAAGGGCGTCGCGCTGAATCGATGCCCTTTTGTGGTGCGTGTCACTGCCGGGAAAAAGTGTGTAGCCGAGTAGCGTGATGGCACGTTGCCGTAGAGAAATGCCACAAGCGTGGGTGGCATAACGGTGACGTAAACGTAACGGGCACAGTTCAGTAAGCAGCCTAACGGCTGCTTAATTGTTTCGGGATGTTGGAAAGACTGAAATTTCCAGGGAATTTCGGGGCCTCATCGCTGGCAAGTCGAGTCGTCGCACCGCAGCTCCCACAGGGGCCGAGTGAACACAATATTGTGGACACCACGAAAACTGTGGGAGCTGGCTTGCCAGCGATGGGGGCGACCCGGTCTTCGATCAGACCGAGTAAGACTTGCCAGTATGGTTATTGAGGGAAATAACCTTGGTCTTGCCGATCCGGTGACGGTAGATCTCGCGCAGGTACTTGATCGACTTCTTCACGCAATCGCGCGACAGGCGAATGTCGTTGATCGAGACAAACTTCTCTTTGTCGTTGATCAGCTCGCGGTACTTCTTCTCGTACATCGGCTTGATCGCATACCAGTTGGTATCCAGGATTTTCGCCGGGTTCTCGAACTCGTTCAGCAGGTCGTCGATGCGGTCTTCGTCGAATGCTTCGCTGATGATGAAATCGAGGATCGAATTGTCCAGGGTGTCATCGAAACGGTACGGGGTCTTAGCGAAGCAACGCTTGATGAACGCCACGATCAGCGTCAGGAAGTCGTCCGACAGGCACGGGCTCTTGGCGATCAGGGTGGTCAGCGACAGGTTGGCCGAGGCGCCTATCACCAGCGCGTAGCGCTTGAGCGTGGTGTTGGGGAACAGGCTGTTGAGGTGGGTCTTCAACCGGTTCAGGTCCATGTACGACAGCTTGTAGTCTTTTGGCAGCGAAACGATCGAGACCACCGACGAGCAGTTCTTGAAGAAGTGCAGGTCGTGCAGCGCGGCCGCGTCGTAGCCGGAATTCTTGTACTGCTCCAGCGACGCGCGATAGCGCTTGGACTCGATCGGCAACAGGCTGATGCCTTCGATGGCCTGGGTCACTTTGTTGAAGTGCGGCAGGTCGATCGAGCGGAAGAACAGGTCGTCGATGTTCAGGCGCTGCGGCTCTTTGTCGAACACCTTGAATTTGTCGCTGCTCGGCGGCGGCGTTTCCGGCACCACGGACTCGGCGTAGGCAATCGCCACCGGGCCGGCCAGGCTCATGAACAGGTCGTTGGCATCCAGGCGAATGGTCTCGCCGATGTCGATGCCGGCGCGACGGAAATAGTTCTGGTCGTAGTCGGTCGTAACCGCCTGGGCCGTCAGAATGTTGAAGATCTGCTGCGAGATATATTGGTTGGCGTGTTTCTCCATCGCATTGACATCAATGTTCTGGATGTTGCCGTCATCGCTCTCTTCGGCGTAACGCATGATGTCGTTGGAGATCAGCATCATCGCGTTCCATGGGCGGATACGGCCCATGACGCTGGCTTCGCTGCTGTCTTCGTTGGCGAAGTTGTACGAGAAATCCCATTCTTCCGACAGGTATTTGCACAGCAGGCGACCGGCGTTGATGTGCAGCGCCTCGGACATTTCGCTGCGGTGGTCGGAAATGTTCGGCAGCACGCAGATGCCGCTGGTGAAGATCGGTTCGAACACGAACGAATGACCGCTCTTGCCGTCATGCTCGTCCATCGGCTTGGTGTCGAACGTCTTGTTCATGTACGAGTGCTGCTGGGCCAGGCCGAATTCCGAGGCCATGCCCGAACCGGTACCGCCGCCGGCACTGAAGATCGAGAAATACAGGCGCGACTGGTTGGCCTTGATCCCGCAGCTGTCGATCAGGTACGAGTGGATCATTTTCCAGTCAGGGCTGGAGAAGCGCTGGGTGTCCTTGTTGAGGATGATCTTCGCCAGATACTGGCCGAGGATCGGCGCGTTACCGGCGCCACCGGCGTGGACTTCCGACAAGTCCATGATCTTCATCTTGCTGTAATCGCGCAGGAAACCGCTTTTTTCGCCCTTGCGCGAGAAACGGATGCGCCCGGCAATGTCCTTGTCGAGGTCGCCGAGCATCACCAGCGGTTCCACCAGAAACACCGGTTTGCTGCCCTTGTTCGGGCCGATTCGCAGGTTGGTCTTGATCCACTGGGCCGGGCTGTAGCCTTTGTCGGCCAGGCGACGCTCGCTCGAAGGACGATCTTCGTTGTTGAATTCGTTGAGGTAGAACTTGCGCGCGTTGTACACCAGCTCCGCCACGTCGAGGGCGATGTTGGAGCCGCAGCGACCGAGGCCGATCAGGCACACCGAGGGGAATTCCTGGTCGTTGTGCTGTTCGTTGTCGCCTTCCAGATGCGGCGGGCGCGGGAACACCAGGTCACGCAGGCCATCGAGATTGTCGAGGATGCGGTCGGTATTGGTTTCGGTGAAATACAGGTATTGCTGGGTGCCCAGCGGACGCGAAGGTGGCAATGGCTTCATTGGGGCAGGGCTGTTCGCCGCAGGGCTCAGAGTCAGATCGGATACCGCAGTGGCCGGATTGTTTTTAGAAGTCATTGTGCGCCATTTACCTGGACTGGTTGGATCGGCGACCGCTGTCGTCGAGCCTCACGGAATGGGAATCTCGCGTCTTTTTTCTGCGCGTGTTTGGCCCGTGCGTCAGGGTGATGGCCTGAGTGCCGCGCGGGGGAATCCTTTCCTGATTGATGATGGATCGGCCATTATTCGGCGATCTTTAATCAAAAGGAGGCTAAATGATGTCAACGCGACCTTCGTTGGGGTTTGCCGGAATCGGCCTGATGGGCCTGCCGATGTGCCGCCGTCTGCTGGCCGCCGGTTATCCGTTGACCGTGTGGAACCGCAACCCGGCCAAGTGCGCGCCGCTGGTCGAGGCCGGCGCCCGGCAGGTGGCAACACCCTCCGAACTCTGTGAACAGGCTGGTGTGGTGATGTTGTGCCTGGCGGACACGGCGGTGGTGCGCGAGGTGGTGTTCGGCCCGGCCGGTGTGGCCGAAGGGGCGAAACCCGGTCAGTTGCTGGTGGACTTTTCCAGCCTCGAACCGACGGCCACCCGAGAAATGGCGGCTGAGCTTGCCGGCAAGACGGGCATGGCCTGGCTCGATTCGCCGGTGTCCGGCGGAGTGGTCGGGGCCGAGGCGGGCAGTCTGGCGATCATGGTCGGCGGTGATGCAGCGGACCTTGATCGGGTACGCCCGGTGTTGCTCGAACTCGGGCAGCGCGTCACGCACATGGGCGGCGTCGGCGCCGGCCAGGTGACCAAGGCCTGCAATCAGATGATCGTCGCCTGCAATGCCTTGGTGATCGCCGAAGTGGTGGCGCTGGCCGAACAGGCCGGGGTCGATGCCAGCCTGATCGCCGAGGCGCTGGCCGGTGGTTTCGCCGATTCGAAGCCGCTGCAGATCCTCGCCCCGCAAATGGCCGAAAGCCGTTTTGAACCGGTGAAATGGCACGTGCGCACGCTGCTCAAGGATCTGGATACCGCAGTGAAGTTTTCCCGGGAAACCGGCTCGGCCACGCCGATCAGCGGATTGGCCGCACAACTGATGCGCCTGCATGGGGCACAAGGCTTTTTGCAGAAGGATCCAGCGACACTGGTGCAAATGTACCGCGCGCCAGACTCAGCGGATTGACCGTGTGCGTGTGTTTGCGTTGATTGATTTCTTCGAGCACCGGACGCAGTTCGGCCAGCGGAACCGGGCGACTGAGCAGGTAACCCTGAATGAAGTCGCAGCCCGAGCGCTCGAGGAACTCGTATTGCTCCAGGCTCTCGACGCCTTCGGTGACCACCTGTAAATGCAGAGTGTGCGCCATGACGATGATCGCCTGGACGATCTCCATGTCGGCGGTGGCCTTGGGAATGTCGAGGATGAACGAGCGATCAACCTTCAAGGTGTTGAGCGGCAGGCGCTTGAGGTAGGCCAGCGACGAATAGCCGGTGCCGAAGTCGTCGATCGACAGTGACACGCCGAGGGCGCGGATCTGCCGCAACAGCACCAGGGTGTTAGCGATGTTGCCCATCAAGGCGTTTTCGGTGACTTCCAGTTCCAGCCGTTCCGGGGCGACGCCGGCGCTGCGCAAGGCATGCTCGATTTCATTGGCCAGTTCTTCCCGGGCCAGATTCAGTGGTGAGCAGTTCCAGGCGATCTTCAAGTCTTCGCAACCATGGCGCGACAACTCGCCGAGGTCTTCACAGGCCTTGCGCAGGACCCAGTTGTCGAGCTCGGCGATCAGGCCGTTGTTTTCGGCGATGGCAATGAAGCGATCCGGGGTGAGCAGGCCGTGCACCGGATGCTGCCAGCGGATCAGCGCTTCGAGCTTGGTGACCTTGCCGGTCTTGAGTTCGAAGATCGGCTGGTAATACAGCAGCAGGCCGTTCTCTTCACGCAGCGCATGGCGCAGTTCTTCCTCCAGTTGCAACTCGAGGCTGGCGCGGTTTTTCAGGTTGGAATCGAAGAAGTGCACGCCGTTGCGCCCGGCGCCCTTGGACTGGTACAGCGCAAGATCTGCGTGCTTGAGCAGTTCATCGCAGGTCGTGCCGTCTTCGGGAAACAGGCTGATGCCGATGCTGGTCGTCATCACCATGCGCCGTCCGGCCAGTTCGATCGGCTCTTTCATCTTGAGCATGATGCGCTGGGCCAGATTGCGCGCTTCTTCGCGGTCGCGCAGGCCGATCAGGATGCAGAACTCGTCGCCGCCAAACCGCGCCACCACGTCTTCATGGCTACGGACCGAGCCCTTGATGTGCTGGGCGATAACCTTGAGCAGTTGATCGCCGGCGTCATGGCCGAGGCTGTCGTTGATGCGTTTGAAGTGGTCGATGTCGAGAAACATCACGGCCAGCATGCCGCCTTCGCTGGATTTCTGGCTGAGTTTTTCCGCGAAGATCTGATTGAAACCGCGCCGGTTGATCAGGTTGGTCAGGGCGTCGTAGTTGGCCACGTGCTGCAGCGACATGCGTGCCTGATCGAGCTGGCTGAGGAGGGCGTTGACCCGGCGCAGGTCGTGTTCCTTGTTCTGCAGCTTCTTGTCGGCCAATGCGGCGCTGATGGCGCTGCCGAGGATCAGCAATGTGATCAACGCGACGGTGAGGCCCAACTGCAAGTGACTGGTTTGCGACGCCTGAGTCGGCAATTGCCCCTCGGGCAGCACCAGTTGCAGTGCGGCCATGCCGGTGAAGTGCATGCTGAGGATGCCCGCACCGAGAATCAACGCCGCCACGTATTTGAGCATCTGGATGTGCAGGCCGTTGCCTTCGCGCAAATGACCGGCCACCCACAGCGCGGCGAAGCTGGCGCCGATGGCGATCACGATCGATGAGATGAACAGAGTGGGTTGGTAGTAAGTCGTGGCGGCGGATTCGATGGCCGCCATGCCGACGTAGTGCATGCCGGCGATGCCAAGGCCGATGACGATGGCGGTCTTGAGGTATTCCAGCAGGCTTGGTTGGGGCGTGCTCAGGGTGTGCATCGCCAGCCAGGATGCGAGTAACGCAATTAACAGCGAAAACAGGGTCACGGGCAGATCGTACTGAATGTCGATCGGCGCCTGGAACGCCAGCATGCTGATGAAATGCATGGCCCAGATGCCGCCGGCCAGGCAGGTTGCGCCGATCCAGCGCCACAGTCGCTGCGAACCGGGTTCTTCAGCGTGGGCGACCCGTTCGGCCATGTCGAGGGTGGCGAAACTCGCGGCGCAGGCGACCAGGTAGGCCACCAGCACCAACAGGGGATTGTGTGTGCAATTGAGGATGACCTGCCCGCTCTCCGGCTGCTCGGCAACAAATTGCAAACCAAGCCATTCCATAGCATGCCCCGTCTCTGAATACGTCCTTACTGCGTCATCAACGCAGGCGAATGTCTGGAGTATAGAGGCGGTTTTTGCCGTGCAAGCGATAGTGGCACATTGGCGCTAATGATTTCGGCATTAGCGTCATAGCGATTGGCGCTAAGTGCCCGGATGCCGGAGTTCAGGCGACTTCGTTCCAGTGCGGTTGCAGTGGCGGCAGGCCGAAACGGGCACGTGCCTTGTCACAGTCGATGTTCTGCGCGCCGTTTTCCCACGATGCTTCGAACTCGCGGCAGGGGCTGGAACGCTTGTCGTAGATCGTGCAGGCCACTGACTTTCCGACTTCGCCTTCCAGCGCGGTGCAGCGCGGCGCCTTGCGGTCGGTGCCGATCATCGCGACCCGGCTGGGCGTGATCTGAGTGACCAGTTCATCGGGGACTGTCCCGCCGGAGGATGCGCATTCACCCCAGAAAAAAGAAACACGAAAATGGGAACAGCAGGCACCGCAATTCAGACACGGACTGGCTTCGGACATGGGCGGGGGTATCAAAGGGATTGATCGGCAGGATCCGGACGGATCCGGCGGCCATTCTAGGCTTTGCCACGGCGTTGGGAAGGGGGGCGCGAAAGTATTTTTTCATTGCCGGATTTTTCCGCAAACCCCCCGGTTTCAGGGGGATTCGAAGCATTTCAAGGGCTTACGTTTCGTTACACGGCCATGGCTTGTCATCAGGCTGACGAATGATGACAGACAGCCCCGACGAGCGTGACTAGATTGCAGGTTCAGGGCTCGGATGCGTTGGCAGTGAAGCCCCAATAACAATAAAGAGACGGACCCATGCAGAACTCGACCCAAGCGGCGAATGCCTGGCGCATTCTGTTCCTGCTGTTCCTCGCCAACCTGTTCAATTTCTTCGACCGCACCATTCCGGCGATCATCATCGAACCGATCCGCATGGAATGGCACCTCAGCGACTTCCAGCTCGGGATCGTCGGCACCGCGTTCACGCTGGTCTACGCGATTGCCGGATTACCACTGGGGCGCCTGGCCGATACCGGTTCGCGCAGCAAACTGATGGGCTGGGGCCTGGCGACCTGGAGCGCGCTGACTGCCGTTAACGGTCTGGTCGGCAGTTTCTGGAGTTTCCTGCTGGTGCGCATGGGGATCGGCATCGGGGAAGCGAGTTACGCACCCGCCGCCAACTCACTGATCGGCGACCTGTTCCCGGCCCATCGCCGCGCTCGGGCCATGGGCATTTTCATGCTCGGCCTGCCGCTGGGGCTGCTGCTGGCTTTCTTCACCATCGGCTGGATGGTCAAGGCGTTCGACAGCTGGCGCGCGCCGTTCTTTATTGCCGCCGTGCCAGGGTTGGTGCTGGCGGTGTTCATGTTCTTCATCAAGGAACCCAAGCGCGGCGCGGCGGAAACCGTGCAGGTGTCCCAGGAGAAAGTCGACAAGCCGATCCGCCGCGTTCTCGCCGTGCCGACCTTCCTGTGGCTGGTGATGGCCGGGCTGTGCTTCAACTTCGCGACCTACGCCTGCAACTCGTTCCTGGTGCCGATGCTCCAGCGTTATTTCCTGATGCCGTTGCAGGAAGCGGCGGTGGCGACCGGCGTGATCGTCGGTGTGACCGGGCTTGTCGGGTTGACCCTCGGCGGCTGGATCGCCGACAAGATTCACCAGCGGGTGGCCAACGGGCGACTGCTGTTTGCCGCGTTCAGCCTGATCATCTCGACCCTTTGCACGGCGTGGGCGCTGCATGCCGGGCGTATCGAGATCGGGGTGTTTGTCGCGGTGTTCAGCGTTGGCTGGCTGTTCGCCTACAACTTCTATACCTGCGTGTATACGGCGATTCAGGATGTGGTCGAGCCACGTCTGCGGGCTACGGCGATGGCGCTGTTCTTCGCCGGGTTGTATCTGCTCGGCGGCGGCCTGGGGCCGGTAGTGGTGGGCGGTTTGTCGGATCACTTCGCCAAGTCGGCGATGGTCTCGGCGGGTGCCGAGCAGATGACCGAAGCGTTCAAGGCTGTCGGCCTGCATGATGCGATGTACCTGATTCCGGCGGCGCTGTTCCTGACCATGGTGTTCCTGTTCCTCGCGTCGCGGTGTTTTGTGCGGGATGCGAAGCGGATGAAGGAAGGGCTGGTGGCAGTGGTTGAGCCGCAGAGTCAGGCCGTTACCGCTTGATGACCTGCATCGCCTGATCGTTCCCACGCTCTGCGTTGGAATGCAGCCCGGGACGCTCTGCGTCCCATTCGAGAGCTGGAACGCGGAGCGTCCCTTGAGGCATTCCCGCGCGGAGCGTGGGAACGATCTGCGGTGTACAAAAAAGGCCCGCATCACTGCGGGCCTTTTCATTTTTGGCGATGGAGCAGGGCGGTTCAGCCCGCTACCAGCACCCGGATCGCTTCCAGTCGCAGCGCCGCTTTGTCGAGCATCGCCAGACCTTGTTCACGCTGCTTGCGCAGGGCGTCCAGTTCGCTGTCGCGCACGGTCGGGTTGACTGCTTGCAACGCGGTCAGGCGCGCCAGTTCTTCGTCGGTGTCGGCTGCCAGACGACGGCGGGCTTCGGCGACGCGCTCGGCGTGGCGTGGGGCGACCTTGCTTTCACCGGCGTTGATCCGTGGCGTCAGCTGGTCGCGCTGGGCCTGGATGAACTTGTTCGCGCTGGCGCGCGGCACGCTTTCCAGTTGATCGTTCAGGGTTTCGAAGGCCACACGCGACGACAGGTCGTTGCCGTTGGCGTCGAGCAGGCAGCGCAGGGCGGCCGGCGGCAGGTAGCGACCCAGTTGCAGCGAGCGCGGGGCAACCACTTCGCTGACGTAGAGCAGTTCCAGCAGTACGGTGCCTGGTTTGAGCGCCTTGTTCTTGATCAGCGCGACGGCGGTGTTGCCCATCGAACCGGACAGCACCAGATCCATGCCGCCCTGTACCATCGGATGTTCCCAGGTGATGAACTGCATGTCTTCGCGCGACAGCGCCTGGTTGCGGTCGTAGGTGATGGTCACGCCTTCGTCGTCGCCCAGCGGGAAGCTGGCGTCGAGCATCTTCTCGCTCGGCTTGAGGATCAGAGCGTTTTCCGAATGGTCTTCGCTGTCGATACCGAAGGCGTCGAACAGGGTTTCCATGTAGATCGGCAGGGCGAACTGATCGTCCTGTTCGAGGATGGCCTCGACCAGCGCTTCACCTTCGCCGGCGCCGCCGGAGTTGAGTTCCAGCAGGCGGTCGCGACCGGTGTGCAGCTCGGCTTCCAGCCGCTCGCGCTCGGTACGCGCTTCGTCGATCAGCGCTTGCCACTGGCCATCGTCGGCTTCTTCGAGCAGCGGCAGCAGGCGCGGGCCGAACTGATGCTGCAAGGCGTTGCCGGTCGGGCAGGTGTTGAGGAACGCGTTCAGCGCTTCGTGGTACCACTGGAACAGGCGCTCTTGCGGGCTGGTTTCCAGGTACGGCACGTGCAGTTCGATGATGTGCTTCTGGCCGATCCGGTCCAGACGACCGATCCGCTGCTCCAGCAGGTCCGGGTGCGACGGCAGATCGAACAGCACCAGGTGGTGGGCGAACTGGAAGTTGCGACCTTCGCTGCCGATTTCCGAGCAGATCAGCACCTGCGCGCCGAACTCTTCGTCGGCGAAGTAGGCGGCGGCGCGGTCACGCTCGAGGATGTTCATGCCTTCGTGGAACACCGTGGCCGGGATGCCGGAGCGCACGCGCAGGGCGTCTTCCAGGTCCATCGCGGTCTCGGCGTGGGCGCAGATCACCAGCACTTTGGTGCGCTTGAGCATTTTCAGCTGGTCAATCAGCCACTCGACGCGCGGGTCGAATTTCCACCAGCGTTCTTCTTCGCTGGCGTCCGGCTGGGCCTGGAAACTGACTTCCGGGTACAGCTCGGCGTGTTCGCCCAGCGGCAGTTCCAGGTATTCGTCCGGGCACGGCAGCGGGTACGGGTGCAGTTTGCGCTCCGGGAAACCCTGCACGGCGGCGCGGGTGTTACGGAACAGCACGCGGCCGGTGCCGTGGCGGTCGAGCAGTTCACGCACGAGTCGGGCGCTGGCTTCGCTGTCGCCATCGTTGACGGCGGTGAGCAGGGCTTCACCTTCGTTGCCGAGGAAGCCGTGGATGGTCTTGTGCGCGGCCGGCGACAGGCGCCCCTTGTCCAGCAGCTCCTGAACGGCTTCGGCCACCGGGCGATAGTTTTCGCTCTCGGCGCGGAAGGCGGCCAGGTCATGGAAACGGTTCGGATCGAGCAGGCGCAGACGGGCGAAGTGGCTGTCCTGGCCGAGTTGTTCCGGCGTCGCGGTGAGCAGCAGCACGCCGGGAATGACTTCGGCCAGTTGTTCGACCAGCGAGTATTCCGGGCTGACTTTGTCTTCATGCCACACCAGATGGTGGGCTTCGTCGACCACCATCAGGTCCCAGCCGGCAGCGAACAGGGCGTCCTGCGCCTTTTCATCGTCGACCAGCCACTCCAGCGCCACCAGCGCCAGTTGGGTGTCTTCGAACGGGTTGGTGGCATCGCTTTCGATAAAGCGCTCTTCGTCGAACAGCGCGACCTGCAGGTTGAAACGCCGGCGCATTTCCACCAGCCATTGGTGCTGGAGGTTTTCCGGAACGAGGATCAGCACGCGGTTGGCGCGGCCCGACAGCAACTGGCGATGGATCACCAGACCGGCTTCGATGGTCTTGCCCAGACCCACTTCGTCCGCCAGCAATACGCGCGGCGCGATGCGGTCGGCGACTTCACGGGCAATGTGCAACTGGTGGGCGATCGGTTGTGCACGCACGCCACCCAGGCCCCAGAGCGCAGACTGCAACTGGCGGCTGGTGTGTTCCAGGGTGTGATAGCGCAGGGAGAACCACGCCAGCGGGTCGATCTGGCCGGCGAACAGGCGGTCGCTGGCCAGACGGAACTGAATGAAGTTCGACAGCTGGGTTTCCGGCAGGGTGACGGCTTCGTTCTGCGCGTTGAGGCCGTGGTAGACCATCAGGCCGTCGACGTCGTCGACTTGCTGGACAGTCATTTTCCAGCCTTCGAAGTGCGTGATCGAATCGCCGGGCGAGAACCGCACGCGGGTGAGGGGCGCATTCCGTAGCGCGTACTGGCGAGTCTCGCCAGTGGCCGGGTAAAGCACGGTCAACAAGCGGCCATCCTGTGCCAGAACGGTGCCTAAACCAAGCTCTGCTTCGCTGTCACTGATCCAGCGTTGCCCCGGTTGATACTGCTGCGCCATGCTGCCTGACTCCCACCTTGAAAAAGCGGGCTATCTTAACGGAATGAGGGCCCGAGGCCAAAGGATAAGGAGCCTCGGCCCGGCTTTTAAACGCAATCGGCCAATTGCAGGGAAGATTAGGTCATGCATCGGTTTTACGGGATGTTGCGGCACCCCTGAGTGCCAAACCGGTCACAAGTTTGCGACCGATGGCTCAAGGCACCCTGGGCGCCGCCGATAACCTGCTGACAGGAGACCCTTCATATGCTGCCACCGATGCTCCCCCTGAGCGCCGTGCCGATCACCTCCCAGCAGGATCCGATCCGCCAGCGACCGGATATTCCCCCTGTGGTGCCGGTGCAGGAAAGCTCCAACGAAAGCACCATCGACTTGCAAAAGCGCGATCCGGAAGAGGACGGCTATCTGCTGCGCGAAGAGCAGCGCCGCCAGCAGGAGCGCGATCGCCGGCGCCGCGAAGCCGACGATGACCCCGAAGCGCATCTCGCCGTGCCCGGTACCGAACTGAATGCCGACAACACCGTGCCGGTGGCACCGCTGATGGAAGATCAGCCGCGTCAGGGGCTTTGGGTCGACATCGAAATCTGAGGCCGGGCGGCCAATTCCGTCAGGTTTTCCAGCAACACGTCGATCTCTTCCTGCGTGTTCAAATAGCTCACCGCCACCCGCGCGATATTTGTCAGCCCGCGCGCCTGCATGTCCAGCGGCGTGTAGGCCACGCCATTGGCACCGATGTTGATTCGCCGTTCGGCCAATGTCTGCTTCAGCGCCACGCTGTCCCAGCCTTCCAGCGTGAAGGCGATCAACCCGGATTGTTGGTGGGTCGCTCCGAGATCCCGCAGCGTCAGGCCGGGAATCGCCTTCAGGCGTTGGCGCAATTCGCTGCTCAGTTGTTCGATCCGCTGGCGAACCGGGATTGCGCCGAGGCGATTGTACTCTTCCAGCGCATTGGCCAGCCCGGCCAGCAGGGCCAGCGATACTTCACTGGTTTCAAAGCGGCGCGCGTCGTCGCGCAGGGTGAATCGTCTGCCGTCCCACGGCGCCGACAATACATCGCGTTGCACGGGGAGCAGCCGTTGCAAAAATGCCGGCCGGATGTACATCAGCGCCGTGCCGCGCGGGCCGCGCAGAAACTTGCGTCCGGCACCCTTGAGCATGTCGCACTGCAACGCCTGAACGTCACAGGGCAACTGCCCCAGCGCCTGACCGGCGTCGATGAAATAAGGGATGCCGTGGCGCCGTGCCACGCGGCCGATCTGCGCGGCGGGATTGATCAGGCCGCCGTTGGCCGGAAGCCAGGTGAGTGCGATCAGCCGTACCTGGCCGTCGATCATCTGCGCCAGAGCTTGCGGGTCGACCGCACCATGGGCGTCACAAGGAATCACTTCAAGCCGCGCGCCGGCCTTCACCGCTTCGGCCATGCATGCCAGATTGCCGGCCCATTCATGGCGGCCCACCAGAATTCGCTCCCCGGGCTGCCACGGCCCCAGTGCGTTGAACGCCTGACTCCAGGCTGCCGAGCCGCTGCTGGCGAAGGCGATGTCCTCGGGTTCGGCGTTGAGCAGGGCGGCGGCCGCATTGCGCGCGCGTTCCTGTACCCGGTTGTCTGCCGATTCCATTGGCCCGCCGAGCGCTTCGCGTTGCAACTGTTCGATCACTGCGTCGAGGGTAGCCTGGCTTGGCAGCGAGGCGCCGGCGTGGTTGAAGTGGATCACCTGAGCGCAGCCGGGTGTGGCGGCGCGCAGGTGCGTGAGGTCGTCGATGTTCACGGCTTGATCTCGAAAATCGCGTCGATTTCCACCGCCACGCCGGCCGGCAGGCTCGACACGCCGACTGCGGTGCGCACGTGACGGCCCTTGTCGCCGAGAGCGTTGACCAGCAGATTCGAGGCGCCGTTGGCAACGACGCCCTGAGCCTTGAAGTCCGGTGCGGCGGCGACGAAAACCCCGAGGCGCAGGATGCGCACCAGTTTCGACAGGTCGTCACCCAGCGAATGGCTCAATTGGGCGAGCAGCCCCAGGGCCGCCAATTCGGCGGCGTTGGCACCTTCTTCCTCGGAGATCGCTTCGCCCAGTCGCCCGATGAACGCAGGTTTGCCGTCGAGCAACGGAATCTGTCCGGAGATGAACAAATTGTTCTGGCTGACCACGTGGTTGACGTAATTGGCGATCGGCTGGCTCGGTTCGGGCAGGCGCAGGCCGAGTTGTTGAACACGTTGGCTGAGGGAATCGGTCATGGGAAGTCCTCCTGAGTGAAGGCTTCAGCATGTTGTCCCGAGGGAAGGGCGACAAACGGATAGATTTAATCCGACGTATCCAAAAAATTCACGCGTTCGCGGTTTCCTCCAGCCACTGGCAGAAGCTTTGCGCCGCCGGTGTGGGCGGGCGTTGCGGGGTGACCAGCCAATAGCCGATATCGCCGAGCATCGGCGGCGTGTCGAAGGCCGGCACCAGGGCGCCTTCCTTGATTCGTCGTTCGATCATTCGCTGGCGACCCATGGCAATGCCCTGACCGGCCACGGCCGCTTCGACGACGATGTTGTAGTCGTGGAGCATGACGCTGGGCACATGAGCCAGATCGATGCCGCTGTGTTGCTGCCAGTCGATCCATTCGAACGGCTGGTGCGATTTGGCCATCAGCAAGGGCCCGTTGTTCACGCCTTTGGCCTTGAAGTCCGGGCTGCACACCGGTGTCAGGGTTTCGCCCATGAACCGGCGGGCCTCGACTCTCGCCCAGCCGCCCTTGCCATAGCGGATCGCCAGATCCACCTCGCCGGCGTCGACGTCGGCCAGTTGCACGGCGGGCAGCAGCTCGACATGGATGTTCGGGTATTTCGCGTGGAAGTCCGCCAGACGTGGTGCCAGCCATAAAGTGGCGAAGGAAGCGAGCAGACCGATGCGCAGAGTGGTGGGGCGCTCGCCGCGCAGTTCGTGGGTGGCGGCGGCAATCGCGGCCAGGGCCGGTTGGATTTGCCGGTAATACTGTTCGCCGGCAGGTGTCAGATCGATCGCCCGGGTGCGGCGCACGAACAATCGCTGATCGAGGAATTCTTCGAGTTTGTGCACCTGATGGCTGATCGCGCTTTGGGTCACCGACAGCTCATCGGCAGCCTTGATGAAACTCAAATGACGGGCCACGGCTTCAAAAGCGCGCAAGGCCATCAGCGGGGGCAGATCCTGATGCAGGGGCACGACGCAGATCCTTCTTATTAACGGCAAAGCGCCGATTGTGCGGGCAAATCCGGTGGGCGGTACATGAATTGTTGTACAGCGTTTAGGTCAGTGGCTGGTCAGCGCCTGCGTCAGGCCGCATTATTGGCGCAGTCCTGTCGGTGAACCGGCAGTTGTGATTCAGTCCAAGCGATGCACCGAACGCCATGAGCCAAGACGACAAGCTGATCGACCTCAACACTGAACGCGCCAAGCGGATCCATGACCTCAACGAGAAGCGCCTGAATGAGGTACGCCAGGCTTTCGAGCAGGCCATGCCGTTGGGCAAGCCGAAGAAAAAGCCAAAAAACAAACCGAAAAAGCGTTGATCTCCCCTGCATCCTTTGATGCAGGTCAGTTATTTCCCTTCCTTTCCTCCGTGCGGTGACCGGCATTGATCCCGGTCAATTCCTGCGCCTGCCTGATTGGTTAACTTGGTTCCATCGCAGCAGAGCAGGGGCCAGGAGGCCAGTCATGTTTTTCGATAACGTGGTGTTTGCCGGGGTCCTGACTGTGGGCCTGATGGTTCTGTTTTTTGCAGGGTTTGGATTTTTTATCTGGAAGGATGCGAACAAGCGCAAGAAGCGTTGATTCTTCTGGATTTGATGAGCACGCAAGGCATTTTGGGCAACTTCGGTTGCCCTTTTTTTTGTCTTCCTGGCGGCCTTTTGGCCGACCATGCTTTGAGTGTTTTTTGTGAATATCGGTTTTTCGGGTGTTGCGGCTGGCGGACTGCTTTTGCTTTGATCGTTCCCCACGCTCTGCGTGGGAATGCCGCCCGGTACGCTCCGCGTCCCATTTCTGGAAGCAATAAAAAAGGCGTGATCCTTGCGAATCACGCCTTTTTCATTACAGCTGTCTATCAGCTACCCAGCGCTTTCGACGCCAGCCAGAACAGGCCGGCCGACAGGGCGACGGTGGCCGGCAGGGTCAGGACCCAGGCCAGCAGGATGGTTTTCACCGTGCCGCCTTGCAGGCCGCTTTTGTTGGCGACCATGGTGCCGGCCACGCCCGAGGAAAGGACGTGGGTGGTGGATACCGGCAGGCTGAAGATGTTGGCCAGGCCGATCAGGCTGGCGGTGGTGATCTGGGCCGACATGCCTTGCGAGTAGGTCATGCCTTGCTTGCCGATCTTCTCGCCGATGGTCAGTACCACGCGTTTCCAGCCGACCATGGTGCCCAGGCCCAAGGCCAGGGCGACCGCCAGAATCACCCAGAACGGGGCGTATTCGGTGGTGGTGGTCAGGTCTTTGCGCAGCTTGTCCAGGTCGGATTTCTCACGCGGGGCCAGGCCTGGCAGTTTGCTGACCTTCTTCGCAGTGTCGTCCAGGCAGAGCAGGTAGCGACGCACTTCGATGCGGCTTTCCGAGGACAGCGAGTGGTAGTCCGCTACACCTTTAAGGGTGTCGAGCAGGGCGGCGATGGTCGGTTCGGTCTGTTGCGGGTTGCAACGGAATTTCTCCGGCAGGTCGCCTTCCACGCTTTTGCCCAGCGCCAGGAACTCGCCCAGGGTGTCGGCGTTGCGCTTGTAGAACTGGCTCAGGTGCAGGGTCGCGTCACGAGTACGCTCGATCTGGTAGGTGGTGCTGTTCAGGTCGAGGACGAACTGCGCAGGCACGATACCGATCAGTACCAGCATGATCAGGCCGATACCTTTCTGACCGTCGTTGGAACCGTGCACGAAGCTTACGGCCATGGCCGAGATCACCAGGACCAGACGGTTCCAGAACGGTGGGTGCTTCTTGTCGTCGATCTTGCGGCGCTGTTCCGGCGTCTTGTGCATCTTCGACAGCGGGCGCCACCATTTCAGGCCGATCAGCACCAGCGCGGCGATCAGGAAGCCCGCCATCGGCGAGAACACCAGCGAGGCGCCGATATCGATCGCTTTCTGCCAGTTGACGCCGTCGGCCAGTGGAATTTCGTTGATCAGGGCGTTGGCCAGGCCGACACCGAGGATCGAACCGATCAGCGTGTGCGAACTGGAGGCCGGGATACCGAAGTACCAGGTGCCCAGGTTCCAGGCGATCGCGGCGGCGAGCAGCGAGAACACCATTGCCAGACCATGGCCGGTGTTTACGTTGATCAACAGTTCTACGGGCAGCAGGTGCACGATGGCATACGCCACGCCAACGCCGCCCAGCAATACGCCGAGGAAGTTGAACACGCCCGAGAAGAACACCGCCAGGTGAGGCGGCATCGCTTTGGTGTAGATAACAGTGGCTACCGCGTTAGCGGTGTCATGAAATCCATTGATGAACTCGAAGGCGAGGACAAATGTCAGGGCGAGCAGGAGGCTCACAAGCACCCAGGCATCCAGTCCGCTGAATAAATCGATCATGAAGGTTTTCTGACCCGGTCATAAGGGGGCGCGATTATGCCAGAAAAGACTGGAAATCGATCCCCTACCTGCTCATCGGTTACCGACTTCGCCAAATTAATTTGTATCAAGGTGCATTACCCGAGCTTTCTGCAGGGTTTTGCAAGCCATTGATTCAATTGATAAAAATGCGAGGCGTAGACGAATTGGCCGGTTGTCGGGAGGAGGCTGAAACTTGTATGAAATATCTCAGAAACGCGTCTGACATACTCCAGACCTGCGCAATACAGGGGGAATTGGCCGCTGCCCGCGGGTAGCGGGCGCGTAAGGCATCGTCAGTCCACCGTGCTTGTAACCCGGTGAGTACGCTTACCCTCGAAAGATGCAAAGAACGGTTTCAAGGCTCTTCGGCTTTGAGTTCCTCTTCCATTTTTTTCAGTTCTTGCTGGAAGACCTGATCCTGAACGGTAGGGCGTTTACGCCAGGCTTTGCGTTCCGGTTCGGGCTGGGCGGCGTAGGTGGTGACTTCCCCGCCGTAAACTTCCTTGTAACGTTGTTCCTGGCGCTCAAGTTCCGCGCGCAGTTCGTCTTTCGTCACAGTGCTACCTGTATGAGTTGAGATAAATATCCGGTGAACGCACTGCATGAAGCATTTAACCGGTTCGTCGACCAACGCTTGCCTGGACAGGCAGCGGTGTTATCGGGAAGACGGCCGGGACTTCCATGTTGCAGGCGGCTACGGCACCAGATTAAAACTGACGCAGCATCAGTTTCCTGTTTCAGCGAGCGCGCTGGCGGTGCATGAGCAATGAGCATCAGGCGCTGGCCGGGGCTGGCGGCGATGGACATCGCGCCAGCGGGTGGCACCGTCGGCAAATAAAAAGCGCGGTGTCACTGAGGTGCATTATAGCGGCCGATTCGGGATTGACTATCTTTGCCAAGTTAAAAACGTTTGCGCATGTGTGATTGTTTTGTGACGTGCAACTTCCGGCAATAGTTGCATCTTTGTTGCGCAGTGTTTGATTTCTGGCGCCATTTAGTCGGACAACTAAGGCTCGTTAACTATGCAGGCGTTCCAGGTTCAAAACTGCTCGGAGCAGCGCGCCGGAGGAGGTCAGGGCGATTGCGATTATCGGTCGACGGTTCGATAATCGCCCGATGTTGGCGGTCTGTCGCTTGTGTATCTGCCGGCGAGCCGCTTGTATAGCCGTTGATCCGAACAAGAAAAAAAGGAACCACATGAACGATCAAATGCGCAATTCCTTCACCTCGGTAGCGCCGCCGATCGTCGCTTCGCCGGCCAAGCGTATCCAGGCCCTGACCGGCGATCCGGATTTCATGACCTCACTGGCCCGTGGCCTGGCGGTGGTGCAGGCGTTTCAGGAGCGCAAGCGCCACCTGACCATCGCCCAGATCAGCCACCGCACGGAAATTCCCCGCGCCGCCGTGCGCCGTTGCCTGCACACACTGATCAAACTCGGCTACGCCACCACCGACGGGCGCACTTATTCACTTCTGCCCAAAGTGCTGACCCTCGGACACGCCTATCTGTCCTCGACACCGCTGGCGGTCTCGGCCCAGCCGTACCTCGACCGCATGAGCGAGCAACTGCACGAAGCCTGCAACATGGCCACACTGGAGGGCGACGACATCCTCTACATCGCCCGTTCGGCAACCACTCAGCGTCTGATTTCGGTTGACCTCTCGGTGGGCGGGCGTTTGCCGGCGTATTGCACGTCCATGGGACGGATTCTGCTGGCAGCGCTGGACGACACCTCGCTGCGCGAATACCTCGACCACGCCGAACTAGTGGCCAAGACCAGCCGCACGATTCACACCCCCGACGCCTTGCTCGAATGTTTGCAGGAAGTCCGGCAGCAGGGCTGGTGCATCGTCGATCAGGAACTGGAGCAAGGCCTGCGTTCGATTGCCGTGCCGGTCTACGATGCTTCCGGCCAGGTGGTGGCCGCGCTCAATGTCAGCACCCATGCCGGTCGCGTCAGCCGCACCGAACTTGAGCAGCGCTTTCTGCCCGGCCTGTTGAGCGCCAGTCGTGACCTCAGTGCGCAGTTGTTCGCCTGATGAACCTGTTCGATAAACGCACAGAGTTGCGTTTATCGAATTGACGCTAAAACCCTCGGATCATTAATGTCGCGGCAGCGTCATCCGGCGCGAATGTGAATGAGCTCGCCGGATTGTCGACTCCCATAATAATGACAAGAGGCAACTTCCCATGCGCACGTTCCCCGACTGTCGCCGCTCCTGTTCCTGTTGCCGGTATTAGCGCAACGCCCGATTTCTTCCTTATATAGTTGTGACCGTGCCGCTCTCTGGCCGGCCGCCGTTCGACTGCGTTTTTTGCGTGGAATAAAAATAATGAACCAGCCTCAGTCCGCTGTAGGTCACTGCCTCGATGTGCAGTCCTTCATCAATGCCCAACCGATCTCGCGCTATCAGTGGCGCGTCGTGATCCTGTGTTTCCTGATTGTGTTCCTCGATGGCCTCGACACCGCGGCCATGGGTTTTATTGCTCCGGCGCTTTCCCAGGACTGGGGCATCGACCGCGCCAGCCTCGGCCCGGTGATGAGCGCCGCGCTGATCGGCATGGTCTTCGGTGCGCTGGGCTCCGGTCCGCTGGCTGACCGCTTCGGGCGAAAAGTCGTACTGGTCGGCGCGGTTTTTCTGTTCGGTGGTTTCAGCCTGGCCTCGGCCTACGCGACCAACGTCGATCAGTTGCTGGTGCTGCGCTTCCTCACCGGTCTGGGGCTGGGGGCCGGCATGCCGAACGCTACCACGCTGCTGTCGGAATACACCCCGGAGCGCAAGAAGTCGTTGCTGGTGACCAGCATGTTCTGCGGCTTCAACCTCGGCATGGCCGGCGGCGGATTTATTTCGGCCAAGCTGATCCCGGCATTTGGCTGGCACAGTCTATTGCTGATCGGTGGGATTCTGCCTCTGATCCTCGCTGTGGTGTTGCTGCTCTGGTTGCCGGAATCGGCGCGTTATCTGGTGGTGCGTAATCGTGGCACCGACAAGGTACGCAAGACTCTCGCACCCATTGATCCTGCCACCGTCGCTCAGGCCGCGAGTTTCAGTGTGCCGGAACAGAAAACCGTCAAAGCACGCAACGTGTTCGCGGTGATTTTCTCCGGCACTTACAGCGTCGGTACGTTGCTGCTGTGGCTGACCTACTTCATGGGTCTGGTGATCGTTTATCTGTTGACCAGCTGGCTGCCGACCTTGATGCGTGACAGCGGCGCGAGCATGGAGCAGGCGGCGTTTATCGGCGCGCTGTTCCAGTTCGGCGGGGTGTTGAGCGCGGTCGGCGTAGGCTGGGCGATGGACCGGTTCAATCCGCACAAGGTGATCGGCATTTTCTACCTGCTGGCCGGGGTGTTTGCCTACGCCGTGGGGCAGAGTCTGGGCAACATCACGTTGCTGGCGACGCTGGTACTGGTGGCGGGCATGTGCGTCAACGGCGCGCAATCGGCGATGCCCTCACTGGCGGCGCGGTTTTATCCGACTCAGGGCCGCGCGACCGGTGTCTCGTGGATGCTCGGGATCGGCCGCTTCGGCGCGATTCTCGGGGCGTGGATGGGCGCCACCCTGTTGGGCCTGGGCTGGAATTTCGAGCAAGTGCTGACAGCGCTGGTGATTCCGGCGGGCCTGGCTACGGCAGCGGTCGTGATCAAGGGCCTGGTCAGTCACGCGGACGCGACTTGAGTTTTATTGCAGGATCGTTCCCACGTCGAACCGGCCTCAGCGGTTGTTCCACATTGGGCTCCCGAAGGAACGCGGAGCGTCCCGGGCTGCATTCCCACCCAGAGCGTGGGAACGATCAGTGACGGAAAGATAGGTTGATAACAATCTGTTCGATAAACGAACACTCAGTCGATTATCGGATTGTTTGGCGAAAATCAGCGGCTTAATCTTCAGTGACTCCGGCGCAGAACCTCGCGCCTTTTTATTCACTGGCGATTCATTACAAAAACGGGAGCCCGCTCCATGGCTGAGATCCTTTCGCTGCACGACGCGGTGAAGCAATTCGTCAACGACGGCGACACCGTCGCGCTCGAAGGCTTCACTCACCTGATCCCTACGGCGGCGGGTCATGAAATCATTCGTCAGGGCAAGAAAGATCTGACCCTGGTGCGGATGACGCCTGACCTGATCTACGACCAACTGATCGGCGCCGGCTGTGCACGCAAGCTGATCTTCTCCTGGGGCGGCAACCCTGGCGTAGGTTCGCTGCACCGTCTGCGCGACGCGGTCGAGAAACAATGGCCGCATGCGCTGGAAATCGAAGAGCACAGCCACGCCGACCTGGCCAACGCCTACGTCGCTGGCGCCTCCGGCCTACCGTTCGCAGTGCTGCGGGCCTACGCCGGTTCCGACCTGCCGAAGGTCAACCCGCTGATCAAATCCGTGACTTGCCCGTTCACCGGCGAAGTGCTGGCGGCGGTGCCGTCGGTGCGTCCGGACGTGACCGTGATCCACGCCCAGAAGGCCGACCGTCAGGGCAACGTGCTGCTGTGGGGCATTCTCGGTGTGCAGAAAGAAGCCGCACTGGCCGCCAAGCGTTGCATCGTCACCGTCGAAGAAATCGTCGACAACCTCAACGCGCCGATGAACGCCTGCGTGCTGCCGACCTGGGCCTTGAGCGCGGTCTGTCATGTACCCGGTGGCGCGCATCCGTCCTACGCCCACGGTTACACCGAGCGTGACAACCGTTTCTATCAGGCGTGGGACCCGATCGCCCGCGACCGTGAGACGTTTACTGCGTGGATCAACGAATACATCCATGGCTGCGCTGATTTCAGCGAGTTCCAGGCCAAGTTGGCCGCTGCTTCGGAGGCCAAGTAATGACTTACACCACCAATGAAATGATGACCGTCGCCGCGGCCCGTCGCCTGAAGAACGGCTCGGTGTGCTTCGTCGGCATCGGCCTGCCGTCGAAAGCCGCCAACCTGGCGCGCCTGACCTCGTCGCCGGACGTGGTGCTGATCTATGAGTCGGGCCCGATCGGCGCCAAACCCAGCGTATTGCCACTGTCGATCGGTGACGGCGAACTGGCGGAAACTGCTGACACCGTCGTGCCCACCGGAGAGATTTTTCGCTACTGGCTGCAGGGCGGGCGCATCGACGTCGGTTTTCTCGGCGCAGCGCAGGTCGACCGTTTCGGCAACATCAACACCACCGTGGTCGGCGACTATCACCAGCCGAAGGTCCGTTTGCCGGGTGCCGGTGGCGCGCCGGAAATTGCCGGCTCCGCCAAAAGCGTGTTGATCATCCTCAAGCAGTCGGCGCGTTCGTTTGTCGACAAGCTCGATTTCATCACCTCGGTCGGCCATGGCGAGGGCGGCGATTCGCGCAAACGTCTGGGGCTGCCGGGCGCCGGCCCGGTCGGGATCATCACCGACCTGTGCATCATGGAGCCGGAAGAGGGCACCAACGAGTTCGTAGTCACCGCGCTGCACCCGGGCGTGACCCGTGAGCAAGTGGTCGCCGCCACCGGTTGGGCCATTCGTTTTGCCGACAGTGTGGCCACCACTACTGAACCGACCGAAGTCGAGCTGGCCGCCCTGCGCGATCTCGAAGCCCGTACCGCAGCGGCCCACGGCCAGGCACCGGGAGAAGCATGATGCGTGACGTTTATATCTGCGATGCGATTCGTACGCCCATCGGTCGTTTCGGTGGCGGTCTGGCGGCGGTTCGCGCTGACGACCTGGCCGCCGTGCCGATCAAGGCCCTGATGGAGCGCAATCCGTCGGTGGACTGGAGCGCCATCGACGAAGTATTCCTCGGCTGCGCCAACCAGGCCGGCGAAGACAACCGCAACGTCGCGCGCATGGCGCTGCTGCTGGCCGGTCTGCCGGAAAGCGTTCCGGGCGTCACCCTCAACCGTCTTTGCGCGTCCGGCATGGACGCCATTGGCACCGCATTCCGCGCCATCGCCAGTGGCGAAATGGAGCTGGCGATTGCTGGCGGCGTCGAGTCGATGTCCCGCGCACCGTTCGTTATGGGCAAGGCCGACGCGGCGTTTTCGCGCAACATGAAACTGGAAGACACCACCATCGGCTGGCGTTTCATCAACCCGTTGATGAAGGCGCAGTACGGCGTCGATGCGATGCCGCAGACCGCCGACAACGTCGCCGACGATTACGAAATTTCCCGCGAGGACCAGGACGCTTTCGCGCTGCGCAGCCAGCAACGTACTGCCGCTGCCCAGGCTGCCGGCTACTTCGCCGAGGAAATCGTCGAAGTGCGCATCGCCCACAAGAAGGGCGAAACCGTGGTCAGCCAGGACGAACACCCTCGCGCCGACACCACGCTTGAAGCGTTGAGCAAACTCAAACCGGTCAACGGCCCGGACAAGACTGTCACCGCCGGCAACGCTTCGGGCGTGAATGACGGTGCCGCCGCGCTGATTCTGGCCTCGGCCGAGGCGGTGAAAAAACACGGCCTGACCGCTCGCGCCAAAGTGCTGGGCATGGCCAGCGCCGGGGTCGCTCCACGGGTGATGGGCATCGGCCCGGTGCCGGCGGTGCGCAAGCTCACCGAGCGTCTCGGCGTGGCGGTCAGCGACTTCGATGTGATCGAACTCAACGAAGCTTTTGCCAGCCAGGGTCTGGCGGTGCTGCGCGAACTGGGGCTGGCGGACGACGCGGCCCAGGTCAACCCGAACGGCGGCGCGATTGCCTTGGGTCATCCGTTGGGCATGAGCGGCGCGCGTCTGGTGCTGACCGCGCTGCATCAGCTGGAAAAGACCGGTGGCAAGAAAGGTCTGGCGACCATGTGCGTCGGTGTCGGCCAGGGTCTGGCCCTGGCCATCGAGCGCGTCTGACGCAAGCCGTGACGAAAAAGAACAGAGGAAAGCGAAATGACTGACAAGCCTGGTTACCGCCGCCCGCAGGAAGGCACCCAGCCGCCGTACCTGCACCCGACCTATCAATCCACCAATCTGCGCTCGCCGTCCAAGCCGTTGGTGTTTCTGCCGCATTCGCTGTCGGAAATCACCGGCCCGACCATCGGTGCCGAGCGTGTGGCCGACACTGACAACGATCTGACCGCCCAGCATCCAGGTGAGCCATTGGGCGAGCGGATCATCATTCACGGGCGTGTGCTCGACGAAGACGGTCTGCCGGTACCGGGAATTCTGGTGGAGATCTGGCAGGCCAACGCCGCCGGTCGCTACAACCACGCCCGCGACCTGCACGACGCACCGCTGGACCCGAACTTCACCGGCACCGGCCGCACCGTGACGGATGCGGACGGCTGGTATCAGTTCCAGACCATCAAGCCCGGCGCTTATCCATGGGGCAATCACCACAACGCCTGGCGCCCGGCGCACGTACATTTTTCGCTGTTCGGGCCGAGCATTCTGACGCGCCTGGTCACGCAGATGTATTTCCCGGGCGATCCGCTGCTGGCGTACGACCCGATCTACAACTGCGTGCCGGACACCTCGGCCAAGGAACGCCTGATCGCCGCTTTCGATCTGGAAAAAACCATTCCGTCCTACGCCCTCGCTTATCGCTGGGACATCGTGCTGCGCGGCCGCGAAGCCACGCCGATGGAGAAATGAGATGACCCTGACTGCGACCACGTCCCACACCGTCGGGCCGTATTACCACATCGGCCTGACCTGGCTGAACCGTGAGCACCTCGCCAATGAACTGACCCTCGGCCAGCGCGTGGCGATCAGCGGGCAAGTGGTGGATGGCAACGGCGATGTCGTCAACGACGCCATGCTCGAAGTCTGGCAGGCCAACGCCGCCGGCAAATACGATCACCCGGAAGACGAGCAGGCCAAACCGCTCGACCCGAATTTCGAAGGCTTCGGCCGGGTGCCGGTGGATGCCGAAGGGCGCTTTCGTTTCACCACGATCAAGCCGGGCACGGTCGAAGGCCTGAAGGGCACGACCCAGGCGCCGCACCTGGTGGTGCTGGTGTTCGCGCGCGGTCTGGTGAAGCACTTGCTGACGCGGATTTATTTCGAAGGCGATCCGGCGAACGTCAATGACCCGCTGCTCGAATGCGTACCGGCCGAGCGCCGCGCCACGTTGCTGGCGAAGCCGGATGCAGCGGGTGTTTATCAGTGGAATGTGATCCTGCAGGGCACTGATGCGGAAACCGTGTTCTTCGATTATTGAAAGAACACCGATCGTTCCCGCGCAGAGTAGTGATCGTTCCCACGCTCCGCGTGGGAATGCCGCCATGGACGCTCTGCGTCCACTGTGACGCGGAGCGTCACGGTATGCATTCCCACGCAGAGCGTGGGAACGATCTGAGGTCCGTGTTGGTGATCCAATGTGGAACGGGACTGTTGCGAAGTGTGTCTAGACTCTCACTGTCCCTATCGAGTGAAAAACAATGACAACCCTCACCTCCCATTACACCGGTGAAGAGCGCAGCAAGCGCATCTTTGCCATTGTCGGCGCGTCGTCCGGCAACCTCGTCGAATGGTTCGACTTCTACGTCTACGCCTTCTGCGCGATCTATTTCGCCCCGGCGTTCTTCCCCTCCGACAACCCCACGGTGCAACTGGTAAACACGGCAGGCGTATTCGCCGCCGGGTTCCTGATGCGACCGATCGGCGGCTGGATATTCGGTCGGGTGGCCGACAAGCACGGGCGCAAGAACTCGATGCTGATCTCGATCCTGATGATGTGCTTCGGCTCGTTGCTGATCGCCTGTCTGCCAACTTACAAGGACATCGGCGTCTGGGCGCCGTTGCTGCTGCTGTTCGCGCGTCTGCTGCAAGGCCTGTCGGTGGGCGGTGAGTACGGCACCACTGCGACCTACATGAGCGAAGTCGCGCTCAAGGGCCAGCGCGGGTTCTTCGCCTCGTTCCAGTACGTGACCCTGATCGGCGGGCAACTGCTGGCGGTGCTGCTGGTGGTGATCCTGCAACAGTTCCTGTCCGAAGAGGAATTGCGTGCCTACGGCTGGCGGATTCCGTTCGTGGTCGGGGCGGTGGCGGCGCTTATTTCGTTGTTCCTGCGACGCACGCTGAAAGAAACCACCAACAAGGAAACGCGTGAGCACAAGGACGCCGGCAGCATCAGTGCGCTGTTGCGCGACCACAAGGCCGCGTTCATCACCGTGCTCGGTTACACCGCCGGCGGCTCGCTGATTTTCTACACCTTCACCACGTATATGCAGAAGTACCTGGTGAACACCGCCGGCATGCACGCCAAGACGGCCAGTTACATCATGACCGGCGCGCTGTTCCTGTACATGTGCATGCAGCCGCTGTTCGGCATGCTCGCCGACAAGATCGGCCGACGTAACTCGATGCTCTGGTTCGGCGGCCTCGGTACGCTGTTCACGGTGCCGATCCTGCTCAGTCTGAAAAGTGTCGGCAGCCCGTTCCTGGCCTTCGTGTTGATCACTCTGGCGCTGGCGATCGTCAGTTTCTACACCTCGATCAGCGGCCTGGTGAAAGCCGAAATGTTCCCGCCGGAAGTCCGCGCCCTCGGCGTCGGCCTGGCGTATGCGGTGGCCAACGCGATCTTCGGCGGTTCGGCAGAATACGTCGCCCTGAGCCTCAAGGCTGGAGGGATGGAAAACGCGTTCTACTGGTATGTCACGATCATGATGGCCGTGGCGTTCCTGTTCAGCCTGCGCCTGCCCAAAGAAGCGAAGTATTTGCACCACGACCTTTAAAACCGATGCGCGCGGGCCACATCGGCCCGCGCCGGCAAGGACTGTTTATGACTCAGCGACCGGGCAATCAATTGTTCGATGCCTACTTTACTGCCCGCGATATGCGCGACGTGTTCTGTGATCAGGGCCGGGTGCAGGCGATGCTCGACGTTGAAGCGGCGCTGGCCCGGGCCGAAGCGCGGGTCGGGTTGGTTCCGGCGGGTGCTGTGGCGTCGATCGAAAACGCCTGCCGCGCCGGGTTGTTTGATTTCGCAGCGCTGGGCGAGGCGATTGCCACGGCCGGCAATTCGGCGATTCCGCTGGTCAAGGCGTTGGGCAAACAGATCGCCGCGACCGATGCCGAAGCCGAGCGCTACGTGCATCTGGGCGCTACCAGCCAGGATGTGATGGATTCCGGGCTGGTGCTGCAATTGCGTCAGGCGCTGGAGTTGATTGAAGGGGAACTGGCGCAGCTGGCCGACTCCCTCGCCATTCAGGCGCAGCGCCACGCCGCGATACCGCTGGCCGGGCGCACCTGGCTGCAACATGCGACGCCGGTGACGCTCGGCATGAAGATCGCCGGCTGGCTCGGCGCCGTGACCCGCAGCCGGCAGCGTCTGCGCGAACTCAAGCCACGGCTGCTGGTGCTGCAATTTGGCGGCGCGTCCGGCACCCTCGCTGCGCTCGGCGAGCAGGCGTTGCCGATTGCCCGGGCGCTGGCCGAAGAACTGCAACTGACTTTGCCGGAACAGCCTTGGCATACCCAGCGTGATCGCATCGTCGAATTTGGCGCTGTGCTTGGGCTGATCGCCGGCAGCCTCGGCAAATTCGGCCGCGACATCAGCCTGTTGATGCAGACCGAAGCGGCGGAAGTGTTCGAACCCTCGGCGCCGGGCAAGGGCGGTTCCTCGACCATGCCGCACAAACGCAATCCGGTGGGCGCGGCGGTGTTGATCGGCGCGGCGACGCGGGTGCCGGGGCTGGTGTCGACGCTGTTCAGCGCCATGCCTCAGGAGCACGAACGCAGCCTTGGCCTGTGGCACGCCGAATGGGAAACCCTGCCGGAAATCTGCTGCCTGGTGTCCGGCGCGCTGAAACAGGCCCGGCTGCTGGCCGACGGTCTGGAAGTCGATGCCGCGCGCATGGCCCGTAATCTGGAACTGACCCAAGGCCTGGTGCTGGCCGAAGCGGTGAGCATTGTGCTCGCGCAACGGGTCGGCCGCGATACCGCGCATCATCTGCTCGAGCAATGCTGCAAACGGGCGGTGGCCGAACAGCGGCAACTGCGGGCGGTACTCGGTGACGAACCGCAGGTAACCGCCGAACTGAGTGCTACCGAACTGGATCATCTGCTCGATCCCGCCCACTACCTTGGTCAGGCGCAGGTCTGGGTCGAGCGGGCAGTGGCCGAACACAACGCATTGTCTGATTGAAAGGAGAGGGCTGTGGCTTTCGTTCAACTCGCCGATGGCGAACTGCATTACACATTGGAAGGCCCGGTCGATGCGCCGGTGCTGGTGCTGTCGAACTCGCTGGGCACCGACCTGCACATGTGGGACGTGCAGATGCCGGCCTTCACCGAACATTTTCGCGTGCTGCGTTTTGATACGCGCGGGCACGGCCAGTCGCTGGTGACTCCGGGCCCTTACAGCATCGAGCAACTGGGCCGCGACGTGCTGGCGCTGCTGGATGCGCTGCATATCGAACGCGCGCATTTCTGCGGTCTGTCGATGGGCGGCCTGATCGGCCAGTGGCTGGGGATCAACGCCGGCCAACGTCTGAACAAACTGATCGTGTGCAACACTGCGGCGAAAATCGGCGACCCGTCGGTGTGGAATCCGCGCATCGAAACCGTGCTGCGCGACGGCCCGGCGGCGATGGTCGCGCTGCGTGATGCGTCGATTGCCCGCTGGTTTACTCCGGATTTTTCCGCCGCCCATCCGGCGGCGGCCAAGCAGATCACCGACATGCTGGCCGCGACCCATCCTGAAGGTTATGCCGCCAACTGCGCGGCGGTGCGCGATGCGGATTTCCGTGAGCAGTTGTCGTCGATCACGACGCCGCTGCTGGTGATCGCCGGTACCGAAGATGCAGTGACGCCACCGTCCGGCGGGCATTTCATTCAGGAGCACGTGCGCGGTGCCGAGTACGCCGAGTTTTATGCGGCGCACCTTTCCAACGTTCAGGCCGGCGACGCGTTCAGCGACCGTGTGCTGACCTTTTTGCTGGCCGATTGAGGGGATTCCCGTGGACGAGAAACAACGTTACGACGACGGCATGCAAGTGCGCCGCGCGGTGCTCGGCGACGCTCATGTCGATCGCAGCCTGACCACGCTGACCGAGTTCAACTCGGAATTCCAGGAGATGATCACCCGTCACGCCTGGGGCGATATCTGGACTCGCCCGGGCCTGCCGCGTCACACCCGCAGCCTGATCACCATCGCGATGCTGATCGGCATGAACCGTGAAGGTGAACTCAAGTTGCACTTGCGCGCGGCGGCCAATAATGGCGTGAGTCGCGGCGAGATCAAGGAAGTGATCATGCAGAGCGCGATTTACTGCGGGATTCCGGCGGCGAATGCGACGTTTCATCTGGCCGAGTCGGTTTGGGATGAGCTGGGCACCGAATCACGCGAGTAATCGTTGAATTCAAAGGATCGCAGCCAGTTGAAGACTGCGATCCTTCGAACCTCACACCTTGGCGACAATGAAAATCCGCTTGAACGCAAACAACGTATGGCCGTTTTCCTCCTGCGGATAATGCGCATGCACCCGCATCAGGTAGTGATAAATGAAGCGCGCCTGTTCCTCTGACGTCAGCCCCAGCATCACCGGTCGCAGCGCCGACACCTTCACCCAGTCATATACCGGCGACTTGCCGTCGACCACCTGCAACTGCTCGGTTTCCCAGATATCCAGCGACCGGGTCAGTGGCGCAAGCAAACGGTAGTAATCCTCCAGCGACAATAACGGCCGGGCCGCCATGCGCTCGCGCAGTTGTGGGCTGCCCAACGGTTTGCCACCGGGGCCGGCATCGTCGAGGGTGTCGAGCATCAGCCGGTACCACAGCGCATCGCGCCAGTCCGGCATGTGCGCGGCCAGACAACCGCCAGGGTTGAGGTGGCGGAGCAATCCCGGCAACAGCGTTCGATGGTCATCGATGAAGTGCAGCACGGCTGCGGCGAACAACAGGTCGGCCGGCTTGCGGGGTTTCCAGCGTTGCAGGTCGGCGTGTTGCCAGCGCGCCTTGATCGGCAGGCAACGGGCGACCTGAAGCATGTCCTGCGAACTGTCGATGCCTTTGAGGTTTGCCAGCGGCCAGCGATCTGCCAGAACCTTCGTGGCAATCCCGGTGCCGCAACCGAGGTCATAAATGCGTTGAGGATTGTCCAGGTCGACACGACCGAGCAATTCATCGACCGGTTGTTGCCTGAGACGGGAAAACTGCTGGTACGCCTTGGCATCCCAGTCCTTGTCGGCGGGAGCCGGTTTGAGTCGGGTGATCATGAGGTGGTCCTCCGGTGATCAGCAGGGTCTTCCGATGACAACCTGGCCAAGTCTTGAGGACCTACATCAACAGATAACGGAAGCGAAGAGGGTGGAGCACCTGAGTCCTTCAGGTTTTTCCACTCTAGATGATGGCTGGTGCAACGCCAGCCATTCGGACAGGCGGCCTAGAGCAGGCTGATCGGATAGCTGACGATCAGACGGTTTTCGTCGAACTCGTTGTTGCTGAAGTCACGACGCATGGTCGAGTTGCGCCATCTGACGTTCAGGTTCTTGAGCGCGCCGCTTTGTACGGTGTAGCCCAGTTCCGATTCGCGGCCCCATTCCTTGCCGTCAGTGATGGTGCCGGTGTGCACGTTGTCGCCGCTGATGTAGCGGTTCATCAGGGTCAGGCCGGGCACGCCGAGGGCGGCGAAGTTGTAATCGTGGCGCAGTTGCCAGGAACGTTCCTGCGCGTTGTCGTAGCTTGCGTTGTAGCTGTCGTTGGCCAGAGTGCCGCCGCTGGTGCCGTTGACGCGCATCCAGGCGCTGTCGCCGGTGAGCTTTTGCAGGCCGACGTAGAAGGTGTTGCCGCCGTATCGCGCCGAGAACATGCCCGACCAGGTCTTGTTGTCGAGGTCGCCGGCACGGGCACTGCCGTCGTCCTTGCCGTAGAAGAAACCGAGGTTGGCGCCCAGGGTCCAGTCGCCGACCGGCTGGCTGTGAATCAGGTTGACGTATTGCTGGCTGTAGATGTCCTTGAGCTCGGCGTTCCACAGGCCGATCTGGGTGCGCTTGTCGTTGAACACGTATTCGCCGCCCTGGAAATTGAAGCGATCCGAGGTGAAAGCGGCTTTGCCGGTCATCGACATGTCGCTCATGCTGCTGTCGTCACGGGGGCTGTTGGCGCGGAACTGACCGCCGTAAAGGGTCAAGCCGTCGATTTCCTTCGAGGTGACCTGGCCGCCGCGAAAGGTCTGCGGCAGGGAGCGACCGTCGTCCGAACGCAGGATCGGCAGCACCGGCATCCACTCGCCGACCTTCACTTCGGTCTGCGACAGCTTTGCCTTGAACGCGACGTTGGTGCGGCCGAAGTTGTCCGCGGGGCGCCCGTCACGATCGAGCGGCAACAGTTGCGTGCCGCCCGTGCCTTTGCCGCCATCGAGCTTCACCGAATACAACCCCAGCACATCCATGCCGAACCCGACGGTGCCCTGGGTGAAGCCGGACTTGGCGTCGAGGATGAAGTTCTGCGTCCACTCTTCAGCCTTGCCCTGAGCCTTGGTCGGGTTGGTGAAGTTACGGTTGATGTAGAAGTTGCGCAGGTTCAGGTTGACCTTGGCCCCTTCGATGAAACCGGCTTCTTCAGCCGCGGCGGGCAGCGCGACGCCGGCCAGGGCGAGGGCGATCAGGCCGGGAAGTGCGTAGGGCGCAGGGGACGTTGTCATGTTCTCGGGTCTCTCTTGTTTTTTTGGGCGAACGGGGACGCTGCGGCCGTTTCTGAGGCGCAGGAATTCAATGGAATCAGGGGGCGAGCGGCGGCGATCAGCCGGATGGAGCAGGGCGCGGGAGCATGGTGTCGAACCTGTTGTTATTGGTTTTGTAGGGCAAATGGTGCGGGGAATTAACTGGAGGGTTCAATTGGCAAAAGCGGGTTTTGGGCGATTATCGAACGCAAGATAGATGACTGACATTTAGAATATTTCGATCTAAATATTAAATCCAACCATCTTTAATTGTTGCTGGACCTGTCAGATATGACAGTTGTTCTGATTGCGGATTTTCCCTAACGTTATTGTGCAAGGTAAATATGAAATTCAATTTTTTATGGGACGAATGATATGAATAGTTCAAAGCAGCCTGTTGGTTCAATGACGGTGCAACATCATATAGGTGGTCAGGTGGTAACACTTCATACCACTTCTTTTAGGTTTTTCCCTAAAGGGGAAAAATTTGCTTTGCTCGCTTATTTTGGAAACGATGGTGAAGAAGCACCAGTTTTGCAACTGAAGTGCAGTAGTAAATTAACTACTGGAACGTATCCCATCGAAATAAAAGAAAGTGAGTCGACGGTATCCGCAACCTGGGGAGTGGGAACGCTGGAGGGACTCTTCGGCGTTCGTGGTACAGGTGAAATTGAATTGAAAAAATTTTCATCTTCATTAACAGCTAACTTGATTGAAGGTTCTTTGTCGTTCCGAATTAAAGAGAGTGGAGTACCAGAGGAGCAAAAGGTGGTAGTCGAAGAGTTTAAAGTAGAGGAAAAATGATTATTGAAGTTTTGTCGCTGCAATAAAAAGCCCACTGTTTAGTGGGCTTTTTTTGAGTCAGAACAACTTCATCTTCGGCGCTTCTTCTTTCAGCGGCTCGTTCTGCGCGGTCTGCGCATTCCAGCCACCGCCCAGTGCCTTGTACAGGTTGACCGCACTGGTCAGCTGCGCGAGGCGGTCGGTGATCAGGGCTTGTTGGGCACTGAACAGCTGACGCTGGGCATCGAGGAAGGTCAGGTTGCTGTCGACGCCAATGCGATAGCGACGCTCGGCCAGGCGGTAGTAATCCTGGTTGGCAGCGACGAAATCACGCTGGGCCTGCAACTGCTCGGTGTAGGTCTGGCGCGCGGCCAGGCCATCGGCGACTTCCTGGAAGGCCGTTTGAATGGACTTCTCGTAGTTCGCCACGCCAATGTCCTTCTGGATCTTGGCGTAGTCGAGGCTGGCGCGCAGGCTGCCGGCGTTGAAGATCGGCAGGTTGATCTGCGGCTGGAACAGCCACGTACCCGAACCGCCCTTGAACAGGCCGGACAGGTCCGGGCTCAGGCTGCCCGCGTTGGCGGTCAGGCTGATGCTCGGGAAGAACGCTGCGCGGGCCGCGCCGATGTTGGCGTTGGCCGCCTTCAGGTTGTATTCGGCCTGAAGGATGTCCGGACGACGTTGCAGCAGATCCGACGGCAGGCCGGCCGGCACGTCGGCCAGCAGGTCATCCGACAGCGGTTTGGCCGCTTGCAGGTTGGCCGGCACACCGGTGCCGAGCAGCAGAGTGAGGCTGTTTTCGTCCTGGGCGACCTGGCGGGTATAACGCGCCAGTTGAGCCCGGGCGTTCTCGACCGAAGTGCGCGACTGTGCCAGGTCCAGCGCCGAAGCCACACCGACTTCATTGCTGCGGCTGGTCAGCTTGTAGCTTTCCTCGAAGGCACCGAGGGTGTCCTGAGTCAGCTTGAGCAGTTCCTTGTCGGCCTGCCAGGTCAGGTAGGCATTGGCCACGCTGGCCACCAGACTGATCTGGGTGCTGCGGCGCGCTTCTTCGGTGGCGAAGTATTGTTGCAGCGCTTGTTCACTCAGGCTGCGAACCCGACCAAACAGGTCGAGTTCGTAGGCGCTGATGCCGACGGTAGCGGAGTAGGAACTGGTGATCGTCGAATCACCGGTCTGCGACGCACGGGCCGGAACCCGCTGACGGCTGCCGCTGGCATTGGCCGACACGGCCGGGAACAGATCGGCACGCTGGATGCGGTATTGAGCCGCGTAGGCGTCGATGTTCAGCGCCGCGACACGCAGGTCGCGGTTGTTTTCCAGGGCGACCTGGATCAGCTGCTGCAGGGCAGGGTCATGGAAAAACTGCTTCCAGCCCTGTTCGGCAGCGGCCTGCGCCGGTGCCTCGGCCGGCGAGTACGCCGGGCCCTGCGGGAATTGCGCAGCCACCGGTGCTTCAGGCTGCTGATAATCCGGTATCAGCGAGCAACCGCTCAGCACGAACGCGGCGACTGCGATGGAGAGTAGCGACTTGCTCATTGGCCAGCCTCTTTAGGAGTTTCGATGGTGTCATCCTTGTCGGCGTTTTTGCGCTGACCCATGGACGACACAGTGACGAAGAACAGTGGGACCCAGAAGATCGCCAGAACGGTGGCAGTGATCATACCGCCAATCACCACGGTGCCGATTGCGTGCTGGCTGCCCGAACCTGCCCCGGTGGAAATTGCCAGAGGCACCACGCCGAGGATGAACGCCAGGGACGTCATGATGATCGGACGCAGACGCATGCGGCAAGCCTCGATGGCGGCATCGCGCAGACTGCTGCCCTGTTCGTGCAGTTCCTTGGCGAATTCGACGATCAGAATGGCGTTTTTCGCCGCCAGACCAATGGTCGTCAACAGACCCACCAGGAAGTACACGTCGTTGGACAGACCGCGCAGACTGGTCGCCAGCAATGCCCCGATGATCCCCAGCGGTACGACGAGCACGACGGCGATAGGAATCGACCAGCTCTCGTAGAGAGCCGCCAGACACAGGAACACCATCAATAGCGACAGCGCGAACAGTGCCGGCGCCTGCGAACCTGCCAGACGCTCTTCATAGGACAGACCGGTCCAGGAAATACCGACACCCTTCGGCAGTTTGGCAGCAATCGCCTCGACCTCGGCCATGGCTTCACCGGTGGAATAGCCAGGCGCCGGGGCACCGAGAATCTCGACCGCTTCCACACCGTTGTAACGCGACAGCTTCGGCGAACCGTAGATCCACTCCCCCTTGGCGAATGCGGAGAACGGAACCATGGTGCCGCTGGCGTTACGCACATACCATTTCTTGAGGTCTTCCGGGCTCATGCGCGAGTCCGGCTGGCCCTGTACGTACACCTTCTTCACCCGACCACGGTCGATGAAGTCGTTGACGTAGCTACTGCCCAGCGCAATCGACAGGGTGTTGTTGATGTCGGAGATGGTGATGCCCAGAGCACTGGCCTTCTCGTCGTCGATTTCCAACTGGAACTGTGGTTCGTCGTTCAGACCGTTCGGACGCACCTGCGACAGCACTTTGCTTTGCGCGGCCATGCCCAGGAACTGGTTACGCGCGGCCATCAGTTGCTCGTGACCGATACCGGCACGGTCCTGCAGGAACACGTCGAAACCGGTGGCGTTACCCAACTCCAGTACGGCCGGCGGGGCAAAGGCGAACACCATTGCATCGCGGAAGGTGAAGAAGTGCTGCTGGGCGCGGGCGGCGAGTTTGAACACGCTGTTGTCGGCGTTCCGCTCGTGCCACGGCTTGAGCATGATGAACGCCATGCCCGAGCTCTGGCCACGGCCGGCGAAGTTGAAGCCGGTCACGGTGAACACCGACGCTACGGCGTCGCCTTCACCGCCATCCTTGGTCGGACGCAGCAGGAACTCACGCATTTCATCCACGACCACCTGAGTGCGCTGGGCACTGGAACCGGCCGGGGTCTGCACCTGGGCGAACAGTACGCCCTGGTCTTCTTCCGGCAGGAAGGACGATGGAATACGCATGAACAGCCAGATCATGCCGATCAGAATCAGCGCGTAGGCCAGCAGGTACGGCACTTTCTGACGCAGAATGTTACCGACACCGCGCTCGTAGCTTTTGACGCTGCGGTCGAAGTTGCGATTGAACCAGCCGAAGAAACCTTTTTTCGGGGTGCCATGTTCGCCGTGCGGAATCGCCTTGAGCATGGTGGCGCACAGCGCCGGGGTGAAAATCAGCGCAACCAGTACCGACAGCGCCATGGCCGAGACGATGGTGATCGAGAACTGTTTGTAGATCACGCCGGTGGAACCACCGAAGAACGCCATCGGCAGCAGAACCGCCGACAGTACCAGGGCAATACCGACCAGGGCGCCCTGGATCTGGCCCATGGACTTTTTGGTCGCTTCCTTGGGTGACAGCCCTTCCTCGGCCATGACCCGCTCGACGTTTTCCACCACGACGATGGCATCGTCCACCAGCAGACCGATGGCCAGCACCATGCCGAACATGGTCAGGGTGTTGATGCTGAAACCGGCGGCCGCGAGGATGCCGAATGTACCGAGCAATACCACCGGCACGGTCATCGTGGTGATGACGGTCGCGCGGAAGTTCTGCAGGAACAGGAACATCACCAGGAACACCAGCACGATCGCTTCGACCAGGGTTTCAACCACGCCCTTGATCGACTCGGTCACCACCGGGGTGGTGTCGTACGGGAACACGACTTCCATGCCTTGCGGGAAGAACGGCTTGAGGCTGTCGATGGTGTTGCGCAGTGCTTTTGCAGTGTCGAGGGCGTTGGCGCCGTTGGCCAGTTTCACCGCCAGACCGGAAGCCGGGCTGCCGTTGAACTGGGCGCTGATCGCATAGTTCTCGCCACCCAGGCCTACGTCGGCGACGTCTTTGAGGCGAACCTGCGAGCCGTCCTTGTTGACCTTGAGCAGAATCTCTTTGAACTGCTCGGCGGTCTGCAGACGGGTCTTGCCGATGATCGTGGCGTTCAGCTGCTGGCCCTGCACGGCAGGCAAGCCACCGAGCTGACCGGACGAAACCTGGACGTTCTGCGCCGCAATCGCGGTTTTCACGTCGACCGGGGTCAGGTTGAAGTTGTTCAGCTTGGCCGGGTCGAGCCAGATGCGCATCGCGTACTGGGCACCGAAGACCTGGAAGTCACCGACACCGGCGGTCCGCGAGATCGGATCCTGCATGTTCGACACGATGTAGTTGGACAGGTCGTCCTTGGTCATGCTGCCGTCACGCGACACCACACCGATCACCAGCAGGAAGTTCTTCACTGCCTTGGTCACGCGGATACCCTGTTGCTGCACTTCCTGCGGCAGCAGCGGGGTGGCCAGGTTCAGCTTGTTCTGGACCTGGACCTGCGCGGTGTCGGAGTTGGTGCCTTGCTCGAAGGTCGCGGTGATGGTCATGCTGCCGTCGGAGTTACTTTCCGAGGACACATAACGCAGGTTGTCGATACCGTTGAGTTGCTGCTCGATCACCTGGACCACGGTGTCCTGAACCGTCTGTGCCGAAGCACCCGGGTAGGTCACGGAGATCGCAATGGCCGGTGGCGCAATGCTCGGGTACTGGTTGATCGGCAGCTTCAGGATCGAAAGTGCCCCGACCAGCATGATCACCAGGGCAATTACCCAGGCGAAAATCGGACGGTCGATGAAAAATTTTGACATGGATTACTCCCCTTTGCCGCCGGCGGCTTTGTCAGCTGCCTGAGCGGGGGCCGGGTTCTTCTTGCCGACGTTGGTCGCTTCGGTCGGTTTGACCTCAACACCCGGTTTGACGAATTGCAGCCCTTCGGTGATCAGGCGATCGCCGGCCTTCAGGCCGTCTTCGATCAGCCACTGGCTGCCGACGGTGCGACTGGCCTTGAGCTGACGCAGTTCGACCTTGTTGTCCGGGCCGACGACCAGCGCGGTCGGAGTGCCTTTGAGGTCGCGGGTCACGCCTTGTTGCGGTGCGAGGATCGCGGCGCTGTTCACACCGGCCTGCAACTGCGCGTGGACGAACATGCCCGGCAGCAGGGTGTGATCCGGGTTCGGGAACACAGCGCGCAGGGTCACGGAACCGGTGGTCTGATCGACCGACACTTCGGAGAATTCCAGCTTACCGTCGAGCTTGTACTGGCTGCCGTCTTCCAGGGTCAGCTTGACCGCAGCGGCGTTGTCGCCGGCTTTCTGCAGACGGCCGCTTTCCAGCTCGCGGCGCAGTTCCAGCAACTCGACCGAGGACTGGGTGACGTCGACATAGATCGGGTCCAGTTGCTGGATCACGGCCATCGCGTCGGTCTGGCCGCTGCTGACCAGCGCGCCCTCGGTCACCGAAGAGCGGCCAATACGACCGGAGATCGGCGCGTAGACCTTGGTGTAGCGCACGTTGATCTGTGCGCTCTGCAACGACGCTTCCGATTGCAGGCGGTTGGCCACGGCGGTGTCGTATTCCTGACGGCTGACCGCCTGCTCGTCGACCAGTTGCTTGTAGCGGTCGGAGATCGACTTGGTCGAGCGCAGGTTGGCTTCGGCGCTTTTCAGGGTCGCTTCATAGACCGACGGATCGATCTGATACAGCTGCTGGCCGGCTTTGACATCGCCGCCTTCCTTGAACAGACGCTTGAGAATGATGCCGTTGACCTGCGGGCGAACCTCGGCGATGCGGAACGCGCTGGTGCGGCCCGGCAGTTCGGAAGTCAGGGTAAAGGCTTGTGGTTGCAGGGTGACGACGCCGACCTGAGGAGGTGGTGCGGCGGGAGCCGCCTCTTCCTTTTTACATCCGCTGAGCAGCGATGCCAGGGCGACGGCAGTGACCAGAGCGGTAACAGCTGGCTTGAATTGCATGAAGATCCTCGGGTCAGGCGCGCGAAAAGCGCACAAGAAGTGTGGAAGGGTAAAAAAAGGTTACCGGGTGGATAAGTAGCTTGCTAATGAATATACTTACGTTCATGGTTGTTTGTAAACACCTTGGCTGCGTACCCAACCGGTTACAAAAGTCGTGGCAAGGTCTGAAATTGTAGGCCGGGGAGTCGATCCGCGAGAGATCCACCCCTTTTTATTCAGCGGATATTCAGCCATCCCTGAAACATCCTGTTTGAGGTTTTACTGCCATGGTTCGTCGCACCAAAGAGGAAGCTCAGGAAACGCGAAGCCAGATTCTGGAAGCCGCCGAGAAAGCTTTCTATGAAAGGGGCGTGGCCCGTACGACGCTGTCCGACATTGCGAGCCTTGCGGGTGTAACGCGCGGTGCCATCTACTGGCACTTCAGCAACAAGGCCGATCTGTTGCAGGCGATGCTCGATACGCTGAAGGAACCGCTGGATGAACTGGCAAAGGCCAGCGAAAGCGAGGACGAACCCGATCCGCTGGGCTGCATGCGCAAGTTGCTGATTCATTTGTTTCATCAAATTGCGCTGGACCCAAAAACCCGGCGCATCAACGAAATTCTGTTTCATAAGTGCGAGTTCACCGATGAAATGTGCGATCTGCGCCAGCAGCGCCGGACCGCCAGCCTCGATTGCAATGTGCGGATCGCGCTGACATTGAGTAATGCGGTCAATCGTGGGCAGCTGCCGGCAGACCTCGACACTGCCCGGGCAGCCATCAGCATTCACGCCTATATCGACGGCCTTCTCTATGGATGGCTCCTGGCGCCGGACAGCTTCGAACTCTACGCCGAGGCCGAGCGCTGGGTCGATACCGGGCTGGACATGCTGCGCCTGAGCCCCAGCCTGCGCAAATGAAACAAAATTCGTTATTGGATCAGTTTGTGTCAATGAAGGACGCGGATGAAGATCCGTGTTCACTCGCCCCGCTGCAATGGGATGCTTTTATATACCTCTGCGGCGCGGGTTGATATGTAGCGAGCTACGTATTTTGTAGGGATTTTGTGTCGAGCCTGTGAACGAATGTGAACGGCCGCCCACCCAGCGACCAATAAAAAGCCCCCGACTCTCGCGAGTCGGGGGCTTTTGCGTTTCTGCGGTATGGCTTACAGAGTCGGGTAGTCGAGGTAACCGACCGCACCTTTGCCGTAGAACGTTTCCGTGTGCGGTTCGTTCAGCGGCGCGTCGGCCTTCAGGCGAGCCGGCAAGTCCGGGTTGGCAATGAACGGGATACCGAATGCCACAGCGTCAGCCTTGCCCGCTGCCAGCCAGGCGTTGGCGCTTTCCTTGGTGAAACGTTCGTTGGCGATGTATGCGCCGCCGAAGGCTTCTTTCAGTTGCGGGCCGAGGCTGTCGGCGCCTTCTTTCTCGCGGGAGCAGATGAAGGCAATGCCACGCTTGCCCAGTTCGCGAGCGACGTAGGTGAAGGTTTCGGCCAGGTTGTCGTCGCCCATGTCATGGGAGTCGGCGCGCGGAGCCAGGTGCACACCGACACGGCCGGCGCCCCAGACTTCGATTGCCGCGTCAGTCACTTCCAGCAGCAGGCGGGCACGGTTTTCCAGGGAGCCGCCGTATTGGTCGGTACGTTGGTTGGTGCTGCTTTGCAGGAACTGGTCGAGCAGGTAGCCGTTGGCGCCGTGGATTTCCACACCGTCGAAACCGGCCGCCTTGGCGTTTTCCGCGCCGACGCGGTAGGCGTCGACGATGTCGGCGATTTCAGCGGTTTCCAGCGCACGAGGGGTTGGATAGTCGGCCAACGGGCGAACCAGGCTGACGTGGCCTTCTGGCTGGATGGCGCTCGGTGCAACCGGCGCTTCGCCGTTCAGGTACGACGGGTGGGAGATCCGGCCGACGTGCCACAGTTGCAGAACGATCTTGCCGCCGGCTGCGTGAACGGCCTTGGTCACGTTGGTCCAGCCGCGCACCTGGTCGTTGGACCAGATGCCCGGGGTGTCCGGGTAGCCGACACCCATCGGGGTCACCGAGGTGGCTTCGCTGATGATCAGGCCGGCCGAAGCGCGTTGTACGTAGTACTCGGCCATCAGCGCGTTGGGTACGCGGCCTTCGTCGGCGCGGCAGCGGGTCAGCGGCGCCATGATGATGCGGTTGGACAGCTCGAGGTCGCCCAGTTTGATCGGATCGAAAATCGTTGCCATGAGATACAACCCTCGTGAGGTAAGTGAGTGAATCAGTTAGCGGTGGCCAGTTCGGGATTGCCGTTCTGGCGGAATGTGATCAGGGTCACCAGCAGCGCGAGGACCGCCAGCGCTGCAGCGGCGAGAGGCACGCTGGTCAGGCCGTAGCCGTGGGCGATGACGCTGCCGCCGACCCAGGCGCCGAGGGCGTTGCCGACGTTGAAGGCGCCGATGTTCAGGGTCGACACCAGGTTCGGTGCGGCCTGGCCGTAGGTCACGACGTTCACTTGCAGGGCCGGCACGGCGGCGAAGCACGCGGTGGCCCAGAGGAACAGGGTGATCTCGGTCGGGATCAGCGCGATGCTGGTCCAGGTCAGTACCGTGGAGGTCACGGCCATCGCGATGAACACGCCGATCAGCGTCGCGGCCAGGCCCCTGTCGGCCAGTTTGCCGCCGATGATGTTGCCGACGGTCAGGCCCAGGCCGATGAGCATCAGGGTCCAGGTCACGCCACGGGGCGAGACGCCGGTGACATCGCCCAGCAGCGGTGCGACGTAAGTGAACAGGGTGAATACCGAGGCGGCAAACAGCGCGGTCATGCTCAGCGACAGCCAGATACCGGCGCCTTTGAGCGCGGCCAGTTCGGCGCGCATGTCGAGTTTTTCTTCGTCACGCTTGGCGGGCAGGAAGCGGATCAGGCCGATCAGCGCGATCACACCGATCACGGTCACTGCCCAGAAGGTCGAGCGCCAGCCGGCTTCCTGACCGAGGGCGGTGCCCAGCGGTACGCCCAGCACGTTGGCCAGGGTCAGGCCGGTGAACATCAGGGCCACGGCCGAGGCGCGTTTGTTCGGAGCGACCAGGTTGGCCGCGACCACCGAACCGATGCCGAAGAACGCACCGTGGCAGAGAGCGGTAACCACTCGGGCGAACATCAGCACGTTGTAGTCACTGGCGATCGCGCAAAGCAGGTTGCCGATAATGAAGATGCCCATCAACGCCACCAGTGCAGCCTTGCGCGGCAGTCGTGCAGTGGCCATTGCCATGAACGGTGCACCGATGGCCACGCCCAGAGCGTAACCGGTCACCAGCCAGCCGGCGCCGGGGATCGACACACCGAGGTCGGCCGCCACATCAGGCAGCAGGCCCATGATGACGAACTCGGTGGTGCCGATGGCGAAGGCGCTCAAGGCGAGTATGAATAGTGAGAGGGGCATCGTTTGTTCCTTTTGGCTGGCTGACGTTAAGGGTCAGAGCTCTTTGCTGAGGGTGCTGAGGAACGCCTGGATCACGTCCTCGTTGCGTTTGAAAAAGTGCCACTGGCCGGCTTTCTGACTGCTGATCAGCCCGGCCCGTTGCAGGGTGGCCAGGTGGGCGGAAACGGTCGATTGCGACAGGCCGCAGCGTTGATCGATCTGCCCGGCACAGATGCCGTACTCGTGGTTGTGGATCTGTTCCGGAAACTCGGCTTTCGGGTCTTTCAGCCAGTTGAGGATGTCTCGCCGTACTGGGTGTGCCAGGGCTTTTATTATTTCGTCGAGGTCAATGTTCATGGCTGGGTGCTCAAGATGTGTGTAGCGCTATATCGCGATGGGGCGAACTTTAAATCGGTACTTCGCGATATACCAATATGAATTTGATCTGATGACCGCATAAATCGGTATATCGGGTTATAACGATATGTGAGGTGTAAACAAACGCGGGCGCGGTGCTAAGCTGCGCCCATGAACTATCTCGCACATTTACACCTCGGTGGCCAGCGTCCCGGTCAACTGCTTGGCAGTCTGTATGGCGATTTCGTCAAAGGGCGGCTGCAAGGGCAGTTCGACCCGGAGATCGAAGCGGCGATTGCCCTGCATCGGCAGATCGACGTGTTCACCGATCGCCACCCGCTGGTGGATGTCTCACTGGCGCGGTTCTCCAGGACCCGCCGTCGTTACGCGGGCATCGTCCTCGACGTGTTTTTCGACCATTGCCTGGCCCGGGACTGGACGCTGTACGCCGACCGCCCGCTCGCCCAGTTCACCTCCGACGTTTACCGTGTGCTGTCCAGCGAGCGGCAGTTGCCCGAGCGCCTGGCGAAGATCGTCCCGCACATGGTGGCCAATGACTGGTTGGGTTCGTATCAGCAATTCGAAGTGCTGGAACAGGTGTTGCGCGGGATCTCCCGGCGCCTGACCCGACCTGAAGAACTGGCGGGGGCGATGGAGGACTTGCGGCGGTTGTATGAACCGTTGAGCGAAGACTTTCGTTTGTTCTACCCACAGCTGCAGGACTTTGCCGGCCGGCAGCTGTAGGCGGAAGTCGCCGATCAGGCTGCGATCAGATCGCGGGCGTGTTGCGCTTTGACCGGTTTGAGTACATCGCCGAACAAGGCTTTCTGCACCGCCTGCTGTGCCTCGAACGCCAGCGCCGCGCGCTCCCGGCCCTGGCAGGCAATCGGCTTGAGCAGGTGAATCTCGACATCGCCGCAGTCGTTGCTGAACAGACGCATCAGGTGCGACAGCAGATCATCGTCACCAATGAACGGCGCCAGCGAATCGATCTTGCCCTCGCGCAGATAACGGATCGCCACCGGTTGCAGCTTCACCTCGGAATCAATCGCCGCCGACAGCAGGCGACCATGAAAGGTGCGCAGCGAACGGCCATCGGTGGTGGTGCCTTCCGGGAACATCAGCAACGGATGATCGGTTTGCAGGTGACGGGTCATCTGCTTGCGGATCAACTGGCTGTCGCCCGCACCGCGACGGATGAACAGGCTGCCGGCCTTCGCCGCCAGCCAGCCGGCCACCGGCCAGGTGCGCACTTCGGCCTTGGACAGAAACGACAGCGGCGTGAGCATGCCGAGCAGCGGAATGTCAGTCCACGACACATGGTTGCTGACCCACAGCATCGGCTGTTTTGGCAGCTCGCCGTGAACGGTCACACGAAAGGGCAGGGCATTGCTCAGGCGCGCCATGAAAAACCGCGACCAGCGCTGCCGACGTTCCATCGAGTGGGCCAGCCCCAGGCGTTCGAAAACGCCGAAGACACTGGCCATGCTCAGGCCCAGCGTCACCACCAGCAGCACTCGCGCGATCCGCGCGTACACCCGCAGCCGGCTCATCACACGGCCGCCTTGAAGTGTTTGGCGTAACGCGGGCAGAGTTCGTCGCGCTTGAGCAGGATGAACACGTCGGCGACCTGGAAGTCCTCGTCCCAGCACGGCTCGCCGCAGATCTTCGCGCCCAGGCGCATGTAGGCCTTGAGCAGCGGTGGCATTTCGGCGATCACGTTCGATGGAATGTCGAGGCTCGGCAGCGGCTTCTTTGGTTCGGCGCGCAGGTGTTCGGTGCACAGGTAGCGCTCGCGCAGGCGCTGCATGATCGCGTGGGCCTGTACGCCGCCGTCCTGCATCGGGATGCTCGCGCAACCCATCAGATAGCTGTAGCCGCCCTGATTCAGGACTTCGGCCAGTTCGCCCCACAGCACGGCGATGGTGCCGCCGTTGCGGTAGGCCGGGTCGACGCAGGTGCGACCGATTTCCAGGATCGGGCCTTGCAGGCCGGCGAGGCCGTGCAGGCTGAATTCTTCTTCGCTGTAGAACTTGCCCAGGCTGCTGGCGGCAGCGTGATCGAGCAAACGGGTGGTTGCCACCAGGCGGCCGGTGTTCAGGTCACGCACGCCGATGTGGCTGCAGTGAACATCATAGTCATCCATGTCCAGACCCAGCTCCGCGCCGTTCAGCTTGGCGTTGAACTCGCCGCTGAACACGTTGAAGCGCAAGGCCTGGGCTTGCTGCAAGGCCTCGGCGCCGATCAGGCGTTCGGCTTGCAGGCGGCGTTCATTGCCGGTGTCGCTGATGCGTGCGATCTGAGTCATGTGAATCTCCGTACGGGCCTTGAACCCGTCATGGGTTGCAGCCGATCGACTTTCTTTATGCAGCCGTGTTGTGCAAAGTCAGGCTATGTAGCCCCGGTGTCATCGCCATGAATGTTTGGTGATGCTTATATGACAGCCCACAAGGAGCCTCTGATGACCTGGTCGATCCTGCTTGAATGCCGCGAACGCCTGCCCGCCGATGCCGATCTGGCGGAGGGCTTCGCCACGTTGCTGCAGCAACTGGGCAGCGTGACGCCGTTCGAACTGGCGGTGGCAGGCGGGCGGCGGATGGCGACGCCGGGGCTGGCTTTTCTGGTGGGCTATCAGGCGGCGTTGCGGATGCTCTGGCCAAGCGCGCCACCAAGCCTCGGTGCGTTGTGTGCGACTGAACAGCGCAGCCTGCGCCCGGCGGACATGCAGACCCGGCTCACGGACCTGCGCCTCACCGGGCAAAAGGATTTCGTCACCGCCGGCGATGCGGCGGACTGGCTGCTGATCGCCGCACGCAGTGAGCAACCCGGCGAATCACCGCGCCTGAGCCTGGCGGTGGTCTATCCCGGTGAGCCCGGTGTGCGGGTGGAAAAGCTCCCGGCCCTGCCGCTGATGCCGGACATCAGCCATGGCCGACTGCATCTCGATGAGGCGTTGTGCGAGCTGCTCGCCGGGGACGGTTGGGATGCCTACGTCAAACCGTTCCGCACCCTTGAAGATATCTATGTGCTCAGCGCGATGACTGCCTGGTTGTACGGCGTCGGTCAGGACAGCGGCTGGCCACAGCCGTTGCAATTGCGCTTGCTGGCGCTGTTGGCCGGGTGTGCGGAAGTCAGTCGGCAGCCACCGAACAATCCCGCCGGGCATGTGTTGCTTGGTGGCTTGTTTGCGCAGTTTGACGGGCTCAAAGCGGAAGTCGATCAGGCCCTGCGTGACGGCAATCCCGAGTGGGCGGCGATGTGGCAGCGCGATCAATCGGTCATGCAGTTGGCAGCAGGAGCGAGGGCCAAGCGTCTGGCCAAGGCGTTGGCGGTGGACTGACCGGCCTCATCGCTGGCGAGCCAGCTCCCACACAGTCGCTGGTGTACAGGCTATCAATGGCAATCCTCTACCCCTGTGGGAGCTGGCTTGCCAGCGATGGCGGTTTCATGGGCGGCCAAATTCTCAAATCTGTCATCAACCCTGACTACCCTCAGCAGGTTCTCCCCAAGAGCCCTCACCATGTTCAAAGGCCTGTCCCTGTTTCTGCTGTTGATCAGCTTCACGGTTCAGGCCGAACAATGGCCGGGCGAGCAGTGGCCGAACGGCCCGAAACTCACCGGCCAGGCCGTCGAGGCATTGGAGGCGTACGCCTTTGCCGCCCGCGATGACAACACCCGAAAAGGCATCCGCACCGACGCCTTGCTGGTGATCCGTGACGGCCAGATCATCTACGAACGCTACGCCGCCGCGACCACCGCCGACACACCGCACCTGACCTGGTCGATCAGCAAAAGCCTGATGGCCACGGTGTTCGGCGTGGCGTACGGCGAAGGCCTGTTCAAGCTCGAGGACTCGGCCGCAACGTTCTACCCGGCGCTGGAAAAACACCCGGCCATCACCCTCAAGGATCTGCTGCACTGGGCCTCGGGCATCGACTGGCAGGAAGACTACGAATACGCCCCGCTGAAATCCTCGGTGGTGGCGATGCTCTACACCCGTGGCCACCGCGACATGGCCGCCTTCACCGCCGATCACGACCGCTACGCTCCACCGGGTCAGGCGTTCCGTTATTCCAGCGGTGACAGCAATCTGTTGGCCGCCGCACTGAAAACCATCGTCGGCCCACAGCGTTATCCGGACTATCCGTGGACAGCACTTTTCGATCCCCTGGGCATCCGCCACGCCACCTGGGAAACCGACGCCACAGGCACCTTCGTCGCCTCTTCCTACGCTTATATGACGGCCCGGGATCTGGCGCGAATCGGCCTGTTGATGGAGCGTGACGGACGCTGGAACGACCGGCAGTTGCTGCCCAGGGATTGGGTCGCCTTCAACCGCCAACCCTTCGCCGGCTACAAGGCTCATCAGGACGAAGCCGTGCCCGGCGGCCAATGGTGGCTCAATCGCCCGGCGGATGGCGCGCCTTCTCCGTGGCCCGACGCACCGCCCGACACCTTTGCCGCCCTCGGCCATTGGGGCCAGGCGCTGTACGTGATCCCGAGCGAAAAACTGGTGATCGTGCGCTACGGCGATGACCGCGACGGCAGCTATCGCCACAACGAATTGCTCAAGCGCGTGCTCGCGGCGGTGCGGCCATGAAACTGTTCAGTCGCATTCTTTTGGTGCTGTTTGTCGTGCTGCTGGGCTGGGGCTGGCACGAACGGGAAAACCTGTGGGCCTTCCCGGACATCATCAGCGCCTATACCGCCAAGGAATATTGTTCGTGCCGCTACGTGATGAACAACGACGCCGAATATTGCCGGGGTTACGTCAAGCAGTGGTTGCCCGCTGAGCTGACCGATAACGCTGCACAAAAACTCATCAGTGCCAGCGGCATGGGCCGTAGCAACAGCGCCCAATGGCAGGGCGAGCGTCAGGGCTGTCGTCTCAATCCCTGATCAGCAAAATGAACTGCCGGTTTGCAACCCGGCTCCAGGCAGTTAAGGTTCGTGCAGGTTTATCGGCCCCACGAGTCTTCAATGTTCAACCGTTCTCTGCGCAACGCCTTCGCCGGCCTGCTGCTGGGCGCTGCTGCGCTGCCGGCCCAGGCCAACTGGTATCTGGACGGCGAGTCGTCGCGGCTGTCGTTCGTCAGCACGAAAAACGCCAATATTTCTGAAGTGCAGCGCTTTCTGGTGCTGCACGGCAAGGTCGATCCCGATGGCCGCGCCGTGGTCGAAGTCGAACTGGATTCGATCAACAGCGGCATCCCGCTGCGCGACGAGCGCATGCGCAAGGAACTGTTCCAGATCGAGCAATTCCCCGAAGCGACCATCAGCACCCGGATCGACCTGCGCCCGATCAACGATCTGGCCCCTGGCGCGCAGCTTGAATTGCGCCTGCCGCTGACCGTCAATCTGCATGGCAAACAGCGCGAATATCCTGCCGAATTGCTTGCCACGCGCCTCGATGACCGACGCTTTCAAGTGGTGACCCTGGAACCGCTGGTGATCAGCGCCGAGGATTTCGATCTGCTGCCGGGCCTGGAAAGCCTGCGCAACATGGCCGGCCTGTCGGCCATCAGTCTGTCGGTGCCGGTGGGTGCGGTGCTGATCTTCACGGCGCGCTGACATGCGCGGCGCGGTATTTCCATGGCGTGATGGCAACCGCTTCGAGCTGTTGATCGACGGCCCGCAATTCTTCCCGCGCATGCTCGACGAGATCGCCCGCGCCCGCGAGCAGATCGAACTGGAGCTGTATCTGGTGGAGGCCGGCGCCTGTGCCGAAACCATCGTGCAGGCGCTGGTGCTGGCGGCAGAGCGGGGCGTGCGGGTGCGTTGCCTGTTCGACGATTACGGCAGCCTCGCGTTCACCCTCACGTTGCGTCGGCGGCTGACCGGTGCCGGGGTCGAACTGCGTTTTTACAATCGGCTGAACTGGCGGCGCTGGGTCGGCAATTTCTATCGCGACCATCGCAAGCTGTTGCTGGTCGACCAGCGTCTGGCGGTGGTCGGTGGCACCGGGGTCACCGATGAGTTCTGGACGCCGGGCCACGACACCAGCGAGTGGCACGAGGTCATGGTGGAAATCACCGGCCCGCTGGTGCTCGACTGGCAATTGCTGTTCGACCGCCAATGGATTGCCAACCGCCACCGCCGCGCGTGGAGGCCCAACGCGCATTTCGGCCTGCCACGACTGCCCCGCGTGCCGGACACGGGCGAGGGCATGGGCCGTGTGGCCTACGCCGACGCCCGTCAGCATCGGGACATTCTGCAATCGCTGTTCCGCGCGCTGAACAGCGGCCAGCAGCGGATCTGGCTGGCCACGCCGTATTTTCTGCCGACCTGGAAAATCCGCCGTTCCCTGCGCAAGGCCGCCGCCCGTGGCCTCGACGTGCGCCTGCTGCTGACCGGGCCGCGCACCGATCACCCGTCGGTGCGCTACGCGGGGCATCGCTACTATCCGCGCCTGCTCAAGGCCGGGGTGAAAATCTACGAATACCAGCCGTGTTTCCTGCATTTGAAAATGGTGCTGGTGGACGATTGGGTGAGCATCGGTTCGTGCAATTTCGATCACTGGAATCTGCGCTTCAACCTTGAAGCGAACCTGGAAGCGCTGGATCCGTCATTGACGGCAGCGGTGGTGGCGAGTTTCGAGAAGGACTTCGGCCTGAGTCAGCAGGTGAGCCTGGAGGAATGGCAGCGCCGGCCGTTGTGGCGGCGGGTGAAGCAGCGGATCTGGGGCTGGGTGGATCGGGTGGTGGTCAATCTGCTCGATAGACGCGGCTAAGTGCAGTTTTCAGATTTGATCGTTCCCACGCTCCGCGTGGGAATGCCTCAATGGACGCTCTGCGTCCGCTTTGGGACGCGGAGCGTCCCGGGCTGCATTCCCACGCGGAGCGTGGGAACGATCGGGGCGCGGGATTACAGCAACTCAAAGCTCTGTTGCGTCACGTCCTGTGAATCCAGACCGATCTGCACGTTGAACTTGCCAGGCTCGGCTGCGTACTTGAGCTGGGCGTTGTAGAACTTCAGGTCATCTTCGGTGATGGTGAAGTGCACGACCTTCTGCTCGCCGGCCTTGAGCATGATCTTCTGAAAGTTCTTCAGCTCCTTGACCGGACGGATCATCGAACCGGTGACGTCCTGGATGTACAGCTGCACCACGGTTTCGCCATCGCGCTTGCCGGTGTTCTTGACCATGACACTGGCGTCGAGCTTGCCGGTAGCGTTCAGGGTGGTCGAGGACAGCGCCATGTCACTCAGGCTGAAGCTGGTGTAGCTCAGGCCGTAACCGAACGGAAAGAGGGGCCCGGTGGTGTCATCGAAATACTGCGAGGTGTAGTTGCCCGGTTTGCCCGGCGTGAACGGCCGGCCAATGCTCAGGTGGTTGTAGTAGGTCGGGATCTGGCCCACGGAACGCGGGAAGGTCACCGGCAGCTTGCCCGACGGGTTGTAGTCGCCGAACAGCACGTCAGCGATGGCGTTGCCCCCCTCGGTGCCGCTGAACCAGGTTTCCAGAATCGCGTCGGCCTGTTCTTTCTCTTCAAGAATCGTCAGCGGACGGCCGTTCATCAGCACCAGCACCAACGGCTTGCCGGTCGCTTTCAGGGCTCGGATCAGCTCGCGCTGGTTTTCCGGGATGTTCAGGTCGGTACGGCTCGACGATTCGTGGGACATGCCACGGGACTCACCCACGGCGGCAACCACAATGTCGGCGTCCCTGGCAGCTTTCACCGCTTCGTCGATCAGCACGTTGGCCGGACGCGGGTCATCGACCACTTCCGGGGCATCGAAGTTGAGGAAGTTCAGGTAGTCGACGATCTTCTTGTCACTGGTGATGTTGGCACCGCGGGCGTAGATCAGGTTCGACTTGTCGCCGATCACATTGCTCATGCCGTCGAACAGGGTCACCGACTGCGCCGGACGACCGGCGGCGGCCCAGCTGCCCATCATGTCGATCGGGGCCTTGGCCAGCGGGCCGACCAGGGCGATTTTGGCGGTTTTCTTCAGCGGCAGGGTTTCGTTCTGGTTCTTCAGCAGCACCAGGCTGCGACGCGCCACTTCGCGGGCGTCGGCGCGGTGCAGGCGGCTTTCGGCGTAGGTGTCGGCCGGGTCGTCTTCAGCCTTGCCGATACGCAGGTACGGGTCCTTGAACAGGCCCATGTCGTACTTGGCGGCGAGGACTTCACGCACCGCGTTGTCGATGTCTTTCTGTTCGATCTCGCCGGACTTGAGCAGTCCCGGCAGCTCTTTGCCGTACAGGGTGTCATTCATGCTCATGTCGATGCCGGCCTTGATTGCCAGCTTCGCCGCTTCACGCCCGTCGCGGGCCACGCCGTGCTTGATCAGTTCGAAGATCGCGCCGTGGTCGCTGACCGCCAGGCCCTTGAAGCCCCACTCCTTGCGCAGCAGGTCATTCATCAGCCAGGTATTGGCGGTGGCCGGGATGCCGTTGATCGAGTTCAACGCCACCATCACGCCGCCGGCGCCGGCATCAATCGCGGCGCGGTACGGTGGCAGATAGTCCTGGTACATCTTCACCGGGCTCATGTCGACGGTGTTGTAGTCGCGACCGCCCTCGACCGCGCCGTACAGGGCGAAGTGCTTGACGCTGGCCATGATGCTGTCGGCCGCGCTCGGGGCCTCGCCCTGATAGGCCTTGACCATGACTTTGGCGATACGCGAAGTCAGGTAGGTGTCTTCACCGAAACCTTCGGAGCTGCGGCCCCAGCGCGGGTCGCGGGAGATGTCGACCATCGGCGCGAAGGTGATGTCGAGGCTGTCGGCGGCGGCCTCTTTGGCGGCAACGCGCCCGGACTGGCCGATGGCGTCCATGTCCCAGCTCGATGCCAGGGCCAGCGGAATCGGGAATATCGTACGGTGACCGTGGATCACGTCGTACGCGAAAAACATCGGAATCTTCAGGCGGCTGCGCATGGCAGCGTCCTGCATCGGACGGTTTTCCGGGCGGGTGATCGAGTTGAACGTACCGCCGATGTTGCCCGCCGCGATCTCTTTGCGGATCAGCTCGCGGGGCATTTCCGGGCCGATGCTGATCAGGCGCAACTGGCCGATCTTCTCGTCGAGGGTCATTTGCTTCATCAGGTTGCTGATGAACGCGTCCTTGTTTTCCAGGGGTACCGGGGTCGTGGCGGCCAGTACTTGATGACTGGCCAGGCTGACGAACAGGCCCAGCAAACACAGCTTCTTCATGAATAGTTTTCTCAAGGGCCTAAACGGCGTTGCAATGCCGGCCAGCCAAAATTTAGGGAGCGACTATTGTTGTTCGGGTGCTGATTCAGAAAACGACAGCCGAATGTACGTCGAAAGTGTCGGCGACGTGATCGCGCAGGGCCTCTTTTTAGCCCATCGGCCCGCTGCAATCCAGTGGCGCGGGCGATTATGCCGCAACCGTCGGCTGAGAATGTTTCGCGATTCATTATTCATGAACTGTGCAAGGGAGCACCCGTACGATGAATGTCAGTCCTGTCTACCGCTCGCGATTGAAGGTCGCCACCCTGCTGGTGCTGGCCACATTGTTGACCGCCTGCGGCATCAACAACATCCCGACCCTCGATGAGCAGGCCAAGGCCGCCTGGGGCCAGGTGCAGAACCAGTATCAGCGCCGTGCCGACCTGATCCCCAATCTGGTGGAAACCGTGAAGGGGTACGCCAAGCACGAAGAGGAAACGTTGACGGCAGTCATCGAGGCGCGGGCCAAGGCGACGTCGATCCAGGTCGATGCCAGCACGCTCGACAACCCGGAAAAGCTCAAGCAGTTCGATCAGGCCCAGAATCAACTGACTGGCGCCTTGAGCCGGTTGATGGTGGTGTCCGAGCGTTATCCGGACCTGAAAGCCAACCAGAACTTCCTCGCCCTGCAATCGCAACTTGAAGGCACGGAAAACCGTATCGCCGTTGCGCGCCGGGATTTCATTCTGGCAGTGCAGAAGTACAACACCGAAATCCGCACCTTCCCGGGTCGCCTTTGGCACAGCGTGATGTACAGCAACCTGCCGATCCGCGAGACCTTCGAAGCCACCAGCCCCGGCGCGGACAAGGCCCCGGAAGTGAAGTTCTGAGCCGGGGATGCCCATGCGTGTGTTGAAGATGGGCCTGGTGCTGATGCTGTGGCTGTTCGCCGTCAGCGCCCGGGCCGAGTTGACCTTTCCGGCACTGACCGGGCGGGTGGTGGACGACGCGCAGATGATCGAACCGTCGGTGCGCGCGCAACTGAGCCAGCAGTTGCAGGCCCACGAACAGGTGACCGGCGAGCAACTGGTGGTGGTGACCTTGCCGAACCTGCAAGGCGCGACCATCGAGAACTACGGCGTCGAACTCGGCCGGCACTGGGGCATCGGCCAGAAGGACAAGAACAACGGCGCGCTGTTGATCGTCGCCCGGGACGAGCGCAAGTTGCGCATCGAAGTCGGCTACGGGCTGGAGGACCGGCTGACCGATGCCCAGAGCTCGGTGATCATTCATCAGGTGATCACGCCGTCGTTCAAGGCCGGTAACTTCAGTAAAGGCATCAGTGACGGCGTGGCGGCGATGCTGGTGGTGCTGGGCGGCAATCCACTGGACGAACCTTCCACGGTGTATGAGTCGGCCGGCGATCCTGCGGATGATTTCGTCTCGCGGCACCCGGCGTTGTTCGTATTTCTGGTGATGTTGTTCATCCTGACTGTTTTTGTCTGCCAGATGCTCGGTATCCTTCCCGCCGGCCGCGGCGGCTCCGGAGGAGGGGGCGGCTTTGGTGGCGGAGGTTTTGGCGGCGGCGGTGGGGGCGGGGGCTTCAGCGGCGGCGGTGGCAGTTTCGGCGGGGGCGGGTCCTCCGGCGGCTGGTGACAACAATAATGAGCAGGCACTTCACGACATGGCATTACTGACTGAACACGAACAACGCAAGGTCGCCGAGGCCATCGCCCGGGTCGAGCGCGACACCGACGCCGAACTGGTGACGGTGCTCGCGGCCCGTGCCGACGACTACGCGTACATCCCGCTGCTCTGGGCCAGCCTGCTGGCGCTGATTGTGCCGGGGATCGTGCATTACCTGACCGGCTGGCTGACGATGCACAGCCTGTTGCTGGTGCAGTGGGGCATTTTCATCGTGCTGTGCCTGTTGTTTCGCTTGCCGACAATCACCACACATCTGGTGCCACGCCGTGTCCGGCACTGGCGCGCGTCGAACCTGGCGCGGCGGCAGTTTCTCGAACAGAACCTGCACCACACGGTGGGCAGCACCGGCATGCTGATTTTTGTCTGCGAGGCGGAGCGGTATGTGGAGATCCTGGTGGATGAAGGGATTTCCAGAAAACTGGACAACAAAAGCTGGGATTCGATTGTCGCGGCGTTTACCGAACAGGTCCGGCAAGGGCAGACGTTGCAGGGCTTTGTTACTTGTATCGAGGCGTGCGGGGAATTGCTCAAGGTGCATGTGCCGGTGACGCAGGTTCGCAATGAATTGCCCAATCGGCTGGTGGTGCTGGGGTAAACCGTTCGGGAAATTAGCCGTGCCCTTGAGCGCCATCCCCCCTAAACTAGCGGCCATTCCCGATTTGCCCGTCCGAGGCCGCTTTTTCCCATGTCCGTTACCGCTCCCTCCGCATCTGCCAAACCGGCGCCCGATCATCACGCCCGGTTCATCGAGCTGCTGCAAACCAGCCTCGAACAGAACGGCTTTATCAAACTGGTCCTGGCCAGGTACGTCGGCGAAGAAGCGGATCTGCAGCGGATCATCATCAAACCGGTGACGGTCAAGGCGCAGCCGTGCCTGTCGTTCGTTTATCGCTACAAGACCCGCGACATCACCAAGAACCTGCCGCTGGACGAAGCGGTGGCGACGATTGCCGGGCTGCTGCCAACGGCGTTCAAGAATGCGCATTTACTGACGCTGACTGACGAAGCCCAGCTCGAATACAGCAAAAAGGGCAAGAGCTCGCTGTTCATGAGCAAACCCCAGCAATTGCGCGAAGTGCCGTCCGCCGGGCATAACCGCGAGAAAAACCGCTTCCTCGATCTGAACCGGCCGTTCCTCAAGGATCTGGGCGTGACCAATGCGCAGCACGAGCTGATCCCGGCGATGTCGCGCAAATGGAAGCAGATCAACAAGTTCATCGAAGTCTTCAGCCATGCGCTGACCTCGTCGCCGCTGGCCCTGGACAAACCGGTGCGGGTGGCGGATTTCGGTTCGGGCAAGGGTTACCTGACGTTCGCCATTCACGACTACCTGCGCAACACCCTGAAGGCCGAGGGCGAAGTCACCGGCGTCGAGCTGCGTGAAGAAATGGTCAACCTGTGCAACACCGCCGCCGCGAAGCTGGAACACCCGGGGCTGGTGTTCAAATGCGGCGATGTGCGCAGCGTGGCGCCGAGCGAACTTGACGTGATGATCGCCCTGCATGCCTGCGACATCGCCACCGACTACGCGATCCACACCGGCATTCGTTCCGGCGCCTCGATCATCATGTGCTCGCCGTGCTGCCACAAACAGATCCGCTTGCAGATCCAGAGCCCGGCGTTGCTCAAGCCGATGCTGCAATACGGTCTGCACCTGGGCCAACAGGCGGAAATGGTCACAGACAGCTTGCGTGCGCTGTTCCTCGAAGCCTGCGGTTACGAGACCAAGGTGTTCGAGTTCATCTCCCTGGACCACACCAACAAGAACAAGATGATTCTGGCGGTCAAGCGCGCCGAGCCGGTGGACCCGACTCAGCTGCTGGTGAAGATTCAGGAGTTGAAGGCGTTCTACCAGATCAGCGAGCACTGCCTCGAAACCCTGCTGCTCGCTGACGGCCTGCTGAAGCTCAAGGCTTGAGCTGAACCCCGGCGGGTAATGTGCCCGGTTGAGCCGGGCGCACCGCGGTCTTGCGCCCGAGCATCACCGTCGCGATCACCCCGCAGGCGAACAGCCAGGTGATCGGCTCCACGTGTTCGCCAAAGAACAGCGCGGAAAACGCGATAGTGAAGAAGATCTGCAACAACTGGATCTGACTGACCCGGGCAATGCCACCCATGGCCAGCCCGGCGTACCAGGCGAAGAACCCCAGGAACTGCGAAAACAGTGCGACGTAACCGAACGCCCACCAGGTTTTCGCCGACACCGCGCCCTGATGCTGCAACGCCAGGTACAGCACCGGGCCGATCAGCAACGGTGTCGACAGCACCAGCGCCCAGCAGATCACCTGCCAGCCGCCCATCTCCCGGGCCAGCCGCCCGCCCTCGGCGTATCCCAGACCGCCCACCGCAATCGCACCGAGCATCAATAAGTCTCCGGCCTGAATGCTGCCGGCGCCGGTGTACAACGCATAACCCAGCACCAGCGCACTGCCCAGCGCGGCGCAGGCCCAGAAGGCTTTCGACGGTCGTTCATGGGACAGCCACGCCGCGTAAAGCGCCACGCACAGCGGCTGCAAGCCGTTGACCAGCGCGCCGTGGGACGCCGGCAAGGTCTGCATGGCCCATGCCGACAGCACCGGGAAACCGAGAATCACCCCGGCGATCACCAGGCTCAGGCCTTTGACCTGCTTCCAGGTCGGCCACTTCTCCCGTCGCCACAACAACAGCGCCGCTGCAGGAATCGCCGCGAACAACGCGCGGCCCAGGCCGTTGAGCAGCGGGTGCAGTTCCTGCACCACGATGCGGGTGAAGGGCAGGGTAAGGCTGAAAATCACCACGCCGAGCAGGCCGAGGGCCATGCCGGTGTTTTCGCGCGAAGACATGAGGGCAAACCGATTCAAAGGTGGCAGGGAGGTGCTTTCATCTAGCCACAATCCACGGCAATCGGGCTGTTACAGCTGAGCGCAGAGTTATCCATACAGTTTGCGAACGCCATCGCGGTCCTTGGACTACTGTGAATATTCCTGTGCATTCACCAGAGGAGTCCTGCCCATGGCCGCGAAAAAGATTCTGATGCTGGTCGGCGATTACGTCGAAGACTACGAAGTGATGGTGCCGTTCCAGGCCCTGCAAATGGTCGGTCACACCGTCCACGCGGTGTGCCCGGACAAGGCCGCCGGCAAGACCGTGCGCACCGCGATTCATGACTTCGAAGGCGATCAGACCTACAGCGAGAAGCCCGGTCACCAGTTCGCCCTGAACTTCGATTTCGCCAAGGTCGACGCCAAGGACTACGACGCGTTGCTGGTGCCCGGTGGTCGTGCGCCGGAATACCTGCGGCTGAATGAAAAGGTCCTGGAACTGGTGCGGGCCTTCGACAAGGCCGGCAAACCGATTGCCGCTGTCTGTCACGGCGCGCAACTGCTGGCGGCGGCGGGGATTCTCGAAGGGCGGGAGTGCAGCGCCTACCCGGCCTGTGCCCCGGAAGTGCGGTTGGCCGGCGGCACCTACATCGACATCCCGGTCACGGACGGCCACGTCCAGGGCAACCTGGCGACCGCGCCCGCCTGGCCGGCGCATCCGAAATGGCTGGCGGGTTTCCTCGGGCTGCTTGGAACCAAAATCACCCTGTGACCCATCGATAAGGAGAAACACCATGTCCGGATGGTATGAGTTGAGCAAAAGCAGCAACGGCCAGTACAAGTTCGTACTGAAAGCGGCGAATGCCGAAACCATTCTGACCAGCGAGCTGTACACCAGCCGCACGGCCGCCGAAAGCGGCATCGCCTCGGTGCAGGCCAACAGCCCGTTGGACGAGCGTTACGAGAAAAAAGCGACGAAGGACGGCCATCCCTACTTCAACCTCAAGGCGGCCAATCACCAGATCATCGGCAGCAGCGAATCCTATTCATCGGACGCGGCGTGCGCCAAAGGCATCGCCAGCGTCAAGGCCAACGGGCCGACGAAGGTGATCAAGGACAAAACCCTGCCGGTGCTTTGAATCCAGCACAAAACCCTGTGGGAGCCTGGCTCCCACAGGTGGGTGTGCGGCTCGAAATCAGCTCAGGCTTTTGAGAATGGCTTGCAACTGATGACACCCGGCCTCGCTCAGCGGGAACACCGGCAAACGCGGATCGCCGGCTTCCAGATCGGTCAGGCGCAGACCGGCCTTGATCGTCGCTGGCAAGCCACCCTTGAGGATGAAGTCCAGCAGCGGCAACTGGCGGTAGAACAACTCACGCGCCTTGCCCAGATCCCCTGCCAGCGTGGCTTCGTACAAATCCAGGTTGAGCTGCGCAATCAGGTTCGGTGCCGCCGTGCACCAGCCGCTGGCCCCGGCGACGAAGGCTTCCAGCGCCAGCGGGTTGCAGCCGTTGTAGAACGGCACCCGGCCTTCGCCGAGCAGTTGCAGCTTGTGCATGCGCTGGATGTCGCCGGTGCTCTCCTTGACCATGGTCACGTTTTCCACGCCGTTGACGATGCGCAGGATCAGCTCCACCGACATGTCGGTGCCGCTGGTGGCCGGGTTGTTGTAGAGCATGATCGGCACGCCGATGCTGTCGCCGATGGCGCGGTAGTGGGCCAGGATTTCCGCTTCGCTGAGCTTCCAGTAAGAGGTCGGCAGCACCATCACCACGTCGGCGCCGTGGGCTTCGGCGAAACGTGCGCGGCGCACCGCGTTGGCGGTGGTCAGGTCGGACACGCTGACCACGGTCGGCACGCGTTTGGCGACGTGCTTGATGCTGAACTCGGCGACCTGATCCCACTCCGCATCGCTCAGGTAGGCGCCTTCGCCGGTGCTGCCCAGCGGCGCGATGGCGTGGACGCCACCAGCAATCAGACGATCAATCGAGCGGCCGAGGGCCGGCAGGTCAACGCCTTCGCCGTTGGCGCCGAACGGGGTGATGGTGTAGCCGATGATGCCGTGAATGTTGGACATGGGAGTGCTCCGCAAGGATGAGGTGTTCAGTTCAGGCAATCGGCGTGCTGACGCAGGTTCTGCCGGGCGTAGTAGTTGAAGGCTGCGGCGTGGCGTTTGGGTTTCGAGACCCAGTCATGCGCCTCGCGACCCAGCTCGGGGATGATCGGCTTGATCGTCCCGGCGGCCATCGCCAGCAGTTGCAGTTTGGCGGCGCGCTCGATCAATTGGGCGATGACACAGGCTTCCTCGATGGTCGTGCCGGTGGACAGCTGACCGTGATGGGAAAGCAGGATCGCCCGCTTGTCACCCAGCGCCCCGGCAATCAATTCGCCTTCTTCGTTGCCCACCGGCACGCCCGGCCAGCCTTCAAGGAACGCACAATCTTCGTACAGCGGGCACAGGTCCATGTGGGAAATCTGCAGCGGCACTTCCAGCATCGACAGCGCGGCAATGTGCGTCGGGTGAGTGTGGATGATGCAATTCACGTCCGGCCGGGCGCGGTACACCCAGCTGTGGAAACGGTTGGCCGGGTTGGCCATACCATGGCCTTCGAGCACTTCCAGGTCTTCGTTGACCAGCAGCAGATTGCTTGCGGTGATTTCATCGAAACCCAGGCCCAGTTGCTGCGTGTAGTAAGTGCCTGGCTGCGGGCCACGGGCGGTGATCTGCCCGGCGAGGCCCGAATCGTGGCCGTTCTCGAACAGGATCCGGCAGGTCAGGGCCAGCTTTTGCCGGTCTGTCCACGTATTATCCGCCAGGCTTTTTTGCATCTGGGTCAGCGCTTGCTTGACCAGTTCGTCTTTGGGTAGTGCTAATGTCTTCGCCATATCCGTGTCCTGTGGTGGTTGCCATGGATGACACTTAAAAGGCTATATGACACTTTGTGTCATTGGCAAGGACAAATCGTCTTTCCTTTGCTGGAATAATCGCTTCGCATGTCTATCCGTTTGAAATTATTGAGAAAAAAACTCGGCGTAACCCTTGAGGCGCTGGCCGAGAAATCCGGCATGACCAAGAGTTACCTGTCTAAGGTCGAGCGCGGCTTGAACACGCCGTCGATTGCCGCCGCGCTGAAACTGGCCAAGGCGCTGAACGTGAAAGTCGAGGAATTGTTCTCCGAAGACAACGTCAGCCTCGACAGCTACAGCCTGGTGCGCAGCCACGAACGCCAGTCGCTGGCGGCCAACGACCACAGCCCAGGTTATGCGGTGCTGGCCCATCAGGTCAGCGAGCGCAGCCTGCTGCCGTTCATCATTTACCCGCCGAGCGAATTCACCGACAAAACCTTCAAGGAACACTTGGGCGAGGAGTTTCTGTTCGTCCACGAAGGCCAGGTCGAAGTCGACTTCGTGAACGAAAGGGTTGTACTGGAGCGGGGCGATGCGCTGCACTTCAATGCACAGAAACCCCATCGCATCCGCTCGGTGGGCGAGGTGCAGGCGCAGTTGCTGGTGGTGGTGCACAGCAGCGAGGAATGATCAGTCCTCGACCGGCACTGACAGCTTCGGGTTGCCCAGGGCATGGGACTTCGAATCAAAGAACCGCAGTTCCACGCCGGTTCCGTCGAACACCTTCGCGTAATGCCGTTTCTGGTGCTGGATGAACGCCGCGCTGCGCGGGTAGATCGAGATCGCCACGGTCTTCGGTTTCGCCAGACGCAGGGCGCGCACAAGGTGGCTGTCCTGTTCGCCGAGGGCATGGCCGAAGATGCACAGGCTGCCGCCGTGACCGAGTAACTGGTCGTAGCAGAACGACAGGTAATCGGAACTGCGGATGGTCTTGAGCTTGTCCGCGCTCGGCCCTTCGCTGACGAACAGCGGCACGTCGTCGAGCGTCTTGAGCGTGTTGTTGATCGCGAAATTGCCGAGCAGCGTGCCCTCGGTGGCGGTCAGCTTGCGGGCGGTGCCGTCCTGGTTGCGCACCAGGTGCAGGCCGCCGTGCAGGTACAGCAGGCGCGGTTTTTCAGTGTGGCTGGTGCACAGATCGAAACTCGCATCGGGGCCGTTGAACAGGTCGTCGATCGCCTCGCCCTGATGTTGCAGGGCCCAATAATTGAGCAAGTCGTAATTGGTGGTGAACACCGTGCGATAACTTGCCAGTTCACTGTTCAGCGTCGCCAGGGTCGAGGCTTCGATCAGCCGCCACGGGATGTGTACCGCGTGCACGGTATTGATCAGCGCTTCCTTGATCGCGTAGTAGCGGTTGCGCGGCGCGGCCGAGCTGACGGCCAGCGCCTTGTTGACCCGGCTGGTGGTTTTCAGCGCGCCGAGTACCTGCTCGAAACTACGCGTCTGCATCGCGTCGAACACGCTCAGTTCCGACGGGCTCAACGGTTTTTCTTCCACCGTGCGGGCGTTTTCGAACAGCGAGTCGTAGCCGAAGTCGTCCCACACCGCGCGACTGGCGCCATTGCCCAGCAGCAGACCGCTGAAGTCGGTGGTGGCGCGCAACGCGTTCCAGTCTTCGAGGGTGGCGTCGACATCCAGAAAATCAGTCATTGCAGGGCACGTCTCAAAACAAAGGGGCAGATGGACGGCGACTTTATCACGAGCGGGCATTGAGCCAGATCAACATCCGCCGTGACCGATCAGTCGATCCTGTGTGCACCCGCCGGATCGCAGAAGTCGATTTGGTCCCTGTCAGGAGACGCGCCATGAGCAGCACCTTTTTCATTCCAGCAGTCAACATCATGGGCAGCGGCTGCCTCGACGAAGCCATGCTTGCGATCCGCAATTACGGTTTTCGCAAGGCGCTGATCGTCACCGACGCCGGGCTGGCCAAGGCCGGCGTGGCGACGATGATCGCCGAGAAACTGGCGATGCAGGACATCGATTCAGTGATTTTCGACGGCGCCAAACCCAACCCGAGCATCGCCAACGTCGAGGCGGGACTGGCGCTGCTCAAGAACAGCCGCTGCGATTTCGTGGTGTCGCTGGGCGGCGGCTCGCCCCACGACTGCGCCAAGGGCATCGCGTTGTGCGCGACCAACGGCGGGCAGATCCGCGACTACGAAGGCGTCGATCAATCGACCAAGCCGCAACTGCCGCTGATCGCCATCAACACCACCGCCGGCACCGCCAGCGAGATGACCCGGTTCTGCATCATCACCGACGAAACCCGCCACGTGAAAATGGCCATCGTCGACCGCAACGTCACGCCGCTGCTGTCGGTCAACGACCCGGCGCTGATGGTCGCCATGCCGAAAGGCCTGACCGCCGCCACCGGCATGGACGCGCTGACCCATGCGATCGAAGCCTACGTCTCCACCGCTGCCAACCCGATCACCGATGCCTGCGCACTGAAGGCCATGACCTTGATCAGCAACAATCTGCGCCTGGCCGTGCGTGACGGCAGCGATCTGGCCGCGCGGGAAAACATGGCCTACGCGCAGTTCCTCGCGGGCATGGCGTTCAACAATGCCTCGCTCGGCTATGTGCACGCGATGGCGCACCAGTTGGGCGGTTTCTACGATCTGCCTCACGGCGTGTGCAACGCGGTGTTGTTGCCGCATGTGCAGACGTTCAACGCGCTGGTCTGTGCCGATCGCCTCACCGACGTAGCCCACGCCATGGGGGCCGACATTCGTGGTTTCAGTCCGGAGGAGGGTGCAAAAGCCGCGATCGATGCGATCCGTTGCCTGGCCAGAGACGTCGAGATCCCCGGTGGCCTGCGCGATCTGGGCGCCAAGTGCACCGACATTCCGGTACTCGCCGCCAACGCCCTGAAAGACGCCTGCGGCTTCACCAACCCGCGCGCTGCGGATCAACGGCAGATCGAGGAGATTTTCCGCAGTGCGTTTTAAGCGGACTGGCGATCGGGTGTGAACCTCGTGGGTCGCGATGACCGCCGTGAGTCAGTAACAGTCCGGTGATCAAATCACAGAAGTGGTGGATCAGTGTTGATTCCATGTCGGCGCGCAGGGTCACGCGGATCGCGGCTTTACCTTGCGCCACCGCCGGGAAAAACACCGCGCTGGTGAAAAAGCCGTGTTCGGCCAGTTCAATGGCAATTCGAGTGGCCAGGGCAGCCTCGCCGCAGTTGATCAAACGGATGGCCATGGGGCTGCCGTGCTGTTCGGTGCTCACCAAACTGTCGAACAGGCGAATATTGCTCTGGAGCCGAATCTGCAACGCACGCAGCTCTGCACTGCGATGCAGCTGAATTGAGGCAAGGCCCGCACCGATGGCCGCGCGATTGAGGCTTTGCGACCCGTTGCTCGGCCCGCCGTAACGCTGAATCAGTTTCCTCTGCCGCTCATTGCCGAGCATCACCAGGCCGCCGCTGGCCCCGAACGATTTGGCCAGTGACGAGACGATCAGGCAGTCCTCCTCCAGCGTCGGCATTCTTGGCCGTACAAGACCGGCGCCGTTGCTACCCACCGCCGACAACGCGTGGGAGTCATCGAGATAAAGAAACAGGCCGTAACGCTCTTTCAGGTACAGCAGGCCGTCCAGATTGGCCACGCCGCCCATGCTGTAGGCACCGTCGCCAACGAAGGCGACGGTTGAATGACGCTGGCACACCGACTCGAGAAAATCCATGTCGTTGTGGGGGCAGGTCAATACCTGGGTTTCATCGGCGCAACTGGCCTTCAGGTGATTCATCGAATAGTGAGCCATACGATCGAACACCATCACCGGTGGACGGCCCTGGGTAAACACACCACTGGCCAGCAGCGGCAGGATCCCGGCACTGGCGGCGCTGCAGGACAAAGTGCTCAGACACACCGCGCCAAACAATTGCGACAGCTCGCTTTCGTATCGGTCGAGCAGCGCCAGCTTGCAGCGGTTTTTCGAGTTGGCTACGCGCAGTGTGTCGGTTTCCCGTAACGCCGCGATGGCACCTTCGAGCAGGGCAGGGTGGTGATCGAGACCCAGATAGGACGTGGTGCAGAAATGATGGAACTGGCGCCCGTGCTGATCGAGCAAGTGGTTGCAGCCTTTGACTTCGACGTTGAGGGCGGCGATTTTTTCGGCTTCGGCAGCCTCCCGGTCGTGGTCGGCCAGCGCGATGACTTTGCGATAGTGGGGGAAAGTGTGGGCGGTGGTATCGGGCAGATTGTTCAAAGCAGCTCTCCTTGAGCATGGCAATCCATGGGGTGTTTCAATTTGTGTGTGTTGCCAGACTTTACAGAGGGCGATGCGGGGTCAGAATCGGCTGTATCCGATAGCCTTGAGCGTTGTTTGAGTTTTTTTTGTAGGGGAATGTAACCCTTGGTTGTAGGGCAATTGACTGCCTGCATCGAGAGCAACGCGGTTATCCTGCCGGGGTCCGCGAACCCTGTTAACGAGTGCCTCATGTTGCAGAAAAACCTGACCCGCCGCCTCGACCTGATCACCCTGCAACTGTTCGTCGCCGTGCACGAGGAAGGCACGCTGACCCGTGCCGCGTCCCGCGAGGCGATTGCCGTGTCGGCGGCGAGCAAGCGCTTGATGGAGCTGGAGGAAGCGCTGGGGATCAGCCTGTTCGTGCGTCAGGCGAAAGGCATGACCCTGACCCCGGCCGGCGAAACCCTGTTGCACCACGCCCGGCGGATGTTGTTCAACGTCGAGAAAATGGGCCTGGAACTGGGCGAGCACAGCCACGGTGTACGCGGCTATGTACGAATGCTGGCGAACCTGTCGGCGATCATTGAATTTCTCCCCGAGGACCTGCGTGACTTCGCCGCGCAACACCCGCAGGTCAAGACCGACCTCGAAGAACGGCCCAGTGCCGGAGTGATCCAGGGTGTGCTCGATGGCGTGGCGGATCTGGGTATCTGCTCCAGCGACAGTGATATCAAAGGCCTGCACAGCGTGTGCTATCGCCGGGACAAACTGGTGGTGGTGATGTTGCCCGAGCATCCGCTGGCAGTGCGTGAATCCATGGCGTTCAGCGAAACCCTCGACAGCGATTACGTCGGCCTGCATGCCGCCAGTTCGATCAACATGCGCACCCACGCCGCCGCGCGGCAGGCCGGCAAGGTGCTGCGCATACGCATTCATGTGCCGGGTTTCGACGCGGTGTGCCGGATGGTGCAGGCCAACATGGGCATCGGCATCCTGCCGCAGCGGGCGTATGAATTGTTTGGTCGGGCGCTGGGGCTGCAAGCGGTGCCGCTGACCGATGGCTGGTCGGATCGCGACCTTATCGTGGTGGTGCGTGACGAGGCCGGGTTGTCGCCCGTGAGCCGGATCCTGTTCGAGCATTTGCGCGCAGCCGGCTGAGCGTTCGCGTTTGGCGAACGCCCGTTGCCGAGTGACGGCTGGATTGCAGTCATGACGTTCCTCTAGCCTTGGCCGCAATTCCAAGAACAAGAGGTACCCCGCGATGACTGCTCCTCTGAGTGCGATCAAAGTGATCGAAATCGGCACCCTGATTGCTGCGCCGTTTGCCGCGCGCATGCTCGCCGAATTCGGCGCCGAGGTGATCAAGATCGAAGCCATGGGTCAGGGCGACCCGCTGCGCAAATGGCGCAAGCTGCACGAAGGAACGTCGCTGTGGTGGTACCTGCAATCGCGCAACAAGAAATCCCTGGCGCTCAATCTGAAATCCGGCGAAGGCATCGAACTGGTCAAGCAACTGGCCCGTGATGCCGATGTGATCATCGAAAACCTGCGCCCCGGCGCCCTGGAAAAACTCGGCCTGGGCTGGGACGTGCTGCACGCGCTCAATCCCGACCTGACCCTGGTGCGCATTTCCGGCTACGGCCAGACCGGCCCTTACCGCGACCGCCCCGGCTTCGGTGCGATCGGCGAGGCCATGGGCGGCATTCGCTACACCACTGGTACCCCCGGTTCGCCACCGGCGCGAGTCGGTGTCAGCCTTGGCGATTCGCTGGCTTCGCTGCACGCGGTGATCGGCGCGCTGATGTCGCTGCTGCGGGTCAAGACCGGGCAGGGCGGCGGGCAGATTGTCGACGTGTCACTGGCCGAAAGCGTGTTCAACGTCATGGAAAGCCTGGTGCCGGAATACGACATGCTCGGCCATGTCCGCGAACGCAGCGGCGGCGCGTTGCCGGGCATCGCACCCTCCAACACCTACCTCACGGCCGATGGCGCCTACGTGGTGATCGCCGGTAACAGCGATCCGATCTACAAGCGCCTGATGCAGGTGATCGGTCGGGATGATCTGGCCGACGCCGAAGAGTTCGCCCACAACGACGGCCGCGCCGCGAAGAGCGGTCTGCTCGACGCCGCCATTACCCACTGGACCAGCAGCCTGCCGATCAATGATGTACTGGCGGCGCTGGAAGCCGCCGAAGTGCCGGCCGGCCGCATCTACTCGGTGGCCGATATTGTTGCCGATCCGCACTATCAGGCCCGGGACATGTTGCTCGACGCCGAACTGCCCGGCGGGGCGAGCGTGAAGATGCCGGGCATCGTGCCCAAGCTTTCGGAAACCCCCGGCGGGGTGAACTGGTCGGGCCCCGGCCTTGGTCAGCACACCGACGGCATTCTCGCAGGCCTTGGTCTGACCGCCTCGGACATCGAACGCCTGAAAAGCCAGGGGGTGGTGCAATGATCAGCGATTACTCGCAGACCCTGATCGTCCAGGAAGTCTCGCCCCGGGACGGCCTGCAAATCGAACCGACCTGGGTCGAAACCGAAGACAAGATCGCCCTGATCGATCAGCTGTCACAGGCAGGATTCAGCCGCATCGAGGCCGGCTCGTTCGTCTCGCCGAAAGCGATCCCGGCCCTGCGTGATGGCGAGCAGGTGTTCAAGGGCATTGAGCGTCAGCCGGGGGTGATTTACGTCGCGCTGATTCCCAACCTCAAGGGCGCGCAACGGGCGCTGGAGTCCGGCGCCGATGAACTGAACCTGGTGATGTCCGCCAGCCAGACCCACAACCTGGCGAACATGCGCATGCGTTGCGAAGCTTCGCTGGCGGCGTTCGGCGAAATCGTGAGTTTCGCCAGCGGCTCGGGCGTGCGGCTCAACGGCAGTGTCGCGACGACCTTCGGTTGCCCGTTCGAAGGCGCGATCGACGAAGACCGTGTATTGCAAATTGTCGAGGCCTATCGGGCGCTCGGGATTCAGGGCATCACCCTGGCCGACACCACCGGCATGGCCAATCCGCGACAGGTCGATCGACTGGTGCGACGGGTATTGCAGCGCGTTTCGGCGGCGGACCTGACCCTGCATTTCCACAACACCCGAGGCCTGGGTCTGTGCAATGTACTGGCGGCTTACGAAGCAGGTGCCCGGCGTTTCGACGCGGCGTTGGGCGGGCTCGGCGGCTGTCCGTTTGCACCGGGTGCGTCGGGCAATATTTGCACCGAAGACCTGGTGAACCTCTGCGATGAAGTCGGCATTCCCACCGGCATCGATCTGCCGCTGCTGCTGAAACTGTCCCGTGGTTTGCCCGCGCTGCTGGGCCACGAAGTGCCGGGGCAACTGGCCAAGGCCGGACGCAATTGCGATCTGCACCCGATCCCCACCTGATTTCACACGCTCACCGACTCACCCGAACCAGACAACAACAACAATCGGACGCCCACCGGCAGTCCGCCTGGAGAAAAAACTATGAGCCTCAATGTTATGGAGGCGGGCGCGAGCCCGTCCGTCGATCACGACGCCGAAAAAGCCCTGGTCAGCAAGGTCGCCTGGCGCCTGATGCCGTTGATCATGGTCTGCTACCTGTTCGCCTTCTTCGACCGCATCAACATCAGCTTCGCCAAGTTTCAGTTGCAGGCTGACCTGAGCCTGAGTGACACCGCCTACGGTCTCGGTGCCGGTCTGTTCGTGGTCGGTTACGTGCTGTTCGAAGTGCCGAGCAACATGATGCTGTACAAGGTCGGCGCGCGGCGCTGGATCGCCCGGATCATGATGTCCTGGGGCGTGGCGACGGCGCTGATGGTGTTCGTCACCAGCGAATGGCAGTTCTACGTGCTGCGCTTTCTGATCGGGGCGATGGAGGCCGGTTTCGCCCCCGGCGTGCTGTATTACCTGACGCTGTGGTTCCCGCAGCACTTCCGTGGCCGCATCACTTCGATGCTGTTCCTGGCCTCGGCGTTTGCCGGACTGGTCGGCGCGCCGTTCTCCGGACTGGTGCTGGAACACCTCGACGGCGTGCTGCAAATGCGCGGCTGGCACTGGTTGTTCCTGCTTGGCGGTGTGCCTTGCGTCGGTCTGGGTTTTCTGGTGCTGACCTTGCTCAAGGACCGCATCGAGGACGCTCACTGGCTGACCCCGGATGAGAAAAAACTGTTGGCCAGCCGCATCGCCCATCACGAACCGCACAAGAGCGGCGGTTCGTTGCTGGCGGCGCTGAAGATTCCGGGTTTCCTGACCTTGGGGCTGATCTACTTCCTGATCCAGGTCGCGTCCTACGGCCTGAATTTCTGGGCTCCGCAACTGATCCGCAGTGCCGGCACCGAAAGCCCGGTGATGATCGGTCTGCTGACCTCGATTCCGTACGTTTGCGGTGCGATCAGCATGGTGGTGATCGGTCGTCTGTCAGATGCCACCGGGGAGCGGCGCAAGTTTGTCGCGGGGCTGGTGGTTGTCGGCGCCATCGGCTTCTTCAGTGCGGGGATTTTCGCCAGCCACACCACGTTCCTGATCGTCGCCCTTGGATTGCTGGGCGCCGGGATCATCGCGTCGATTCCGAGTTTCTGGACCCTGCCACCGAAGTTGCTGGCCGGCGCTGGAGCCGGTGCGGCGGGCGGGATTGCGGTGATCAACACCCTGGGGCAGTTCGGCGGCATCGTCAGCCCGGTAATGGTCGGCCGGATCAGGGATCTGACCGGCAGCACCACACCGGCGTTGTATGTCATCGGCGTGGCGGCGCTGATCGCGGCGGCGTTGCTGTTGTGGGGCTTGCCGCAGAAGCTGCGCACGCTGGACAAGTACTGAGATCACGGGCTGGTCGTTCTTGTAACGCGAACGATCAGCTCGCCGCTGACAGGGACCTGGCAGCCGAGTCACCAAACTGAATCAGCACCACTCCAGCCATCAACAACACCGCGCCGAACAGGCGCGGCAAGGTCAGATGTTTCTCCACCAATCCGAACAGGCCAAAGTGATCCAGCACGATTGACGTGATCATTTGCCCGGCCAGGGCCAGCGCCAGAAATCCCGACGCCCCCAACTTCGGCAGCAACACCACCGCCAATGCGACAAAGCACACCCCGAACGCGCCACCGGTCCACATCCAAAACGGCAGCTTGCTGGCGAGGGCCAGCGACGGCAACGGCAGGCGCAGCGCGACAATCACCGGCAACAACACCAGCACGCTCACCACAAGCGAGGTGAGCGTTGCCCACAGCGGATGCCCCAACCCCCGCGCCAGATTGATGTTGATCGCACTCTGAAACGGCACCACCGCCCCGGCGAATACCGCCAATAACAGCAATCCGACCCACTGCATCGTCCCCATGATCGTTCTCCTGCAAGGTTTTGCTGGACTCTAGGGTATTCGTTGCGCAGATTTAAATTCTGTTTTGGTATCCGGAACATGCATCGAATGAATGATCTGCGTCGCATCGATCTCAACCTGCTGGTGATTCTGGACGCGTTGCTAAGCGAGCAACACGTGACCCGCGCTGCCGAGCGTCTGCACCTGAGTCAACCGGCGGTCAGCCACGCGTTGGCGCGCTTGCGCGACTTGCTCGGTGATCCATTGCTGGTGCGTGCCGGTTCGGGGCTGGTGCCCACTGCGCGAGCGCTGGAGCTGGCGGCACCGCTGGCAGAAACCCTGGCTCAGGTGCAATCGTTGCTGGCGCCGAATACCTTTGATCCGGCCAGCGCCCGTCGGATTTTTCGCCTTGCGATGTCGGACTACGGCGCGGCGATCATCCTGCCCGGACTGATTCGCACCTTGCGCGCGGAAGCGCCGGGTATCGATCTGCAAATCAGTCACGCCAGCCGCGAAGGCATGGTCGAAGGTCTGCTCAACGGCGACATCGATCTCGCTGCCGGTGTACTCCCGGAACTGCCCGGTGAACTGCGTAGCACGCCGTTGTTCGAGGAACGCTACGTCTGCCTTCTGGATCGCCATAGCCTTCCCGCCGGAGGTGTTCTCGACCTGCCAACCTATCTCTCCCGTCCCCATGTCTTGCTGGAAATGCGCGGCAGCGGCACCCCGGAAATCGAACGCACCCTGACCGCCCTGCGCGAACGCCGTCGCGTCGCCATCAGCCTGCCGCACTGGAGCGTCGCGCCGCAGTTCATCAGCGGCACGGACCTGATCCTGACCGTGGCCTCGCGGGCGTTGAATGAGGTGCATGACGACTCACTGATCGTCGTGCCGCCACCGTTTGAAATCGCGCCGTTCACGTTTGTCTCGGCGTGGCACAAACGGCGCGGCGGGGATCAGGCGTTGAACTGGTTGAATCGGCGGATTGAGCAGGGGATAGTGCGCGGCTGAAAAATATCAAGGAGCGGGGCGTGAGTTCTGAGGTAGCGGGATGGTGCTGACAGCCCTTTGCTACGACGGAAAATCCTACGTCCTGCCTAAAGGTTTCAAAGCCATCGAGTGATACAGAGCCAACGCGACTTATTTCAAGGAAGAACAATGCTCAGCCCAACCCGACTTTTCATCGCCCTCGGTTTTATGGCCGTCGCCACTCAGGCCCATGCCGCCTGTGAGATAAAGAAATTCGACGGTCACTCCCTGTCACGCTGCAAAGTGTGGCCGGCCTTCCCGGACAAGGCGATTTCGGCGAAGTCCACATTCGTGTCCGACTCCGAAGGTGATCACGACGGCGTGTTCGATCTGGAGTTGTCGCTCCTCAACGCCGCGAATGCCAAGCCGTTGGCGACTTACGCCAAGCCTGGAGCCTACAACTCCGATGCCATTCGTTTCGAGGATCTGACCATCGACACGGCTCGCTACCGCCTGGCGTCCGACGTTCGCGCATTTGGCCTGCGTTCGACGTTTGCGGATCAGCTTTCCCGGGCCAACCCCTACGCAAAAACCGATCTGGCGCTGTATGTGCGCGAAGGCAGCAAGTTGCGCCCGGTGCTGGAAGGTCTGGTCATTCGCAAGGAGTTCGGCGAGGGTACGGGGGAGTGCGAAACCAGGGACACGAAAATCCTCAGGACCTTGGAAATCGGCCCATCCAGCCATAATGGCCTCGCTGACCTGATCGTTTCCTCAAGTGGTGTGGTGTACACCTCGACCCAGTCAGGCAAAGAGTGCGTTTCCAAAACCACCGACCTCACTAAAACCCAAATCACCCTGACCTACGACGGCAAGCAATACACCATTCCCGAAGACCTCAGAGGTTACTGACCGATGCTCACCGGCCTCAACCACCTGACCCTCGCCGTCAGCGACCTGGATCGCAGCCTCGCGTTCTACCGCGATGTGCTGAAGCTGCGCGTCGAGGCCATCTGGGACGCCGGTGCCTATCTGTCGCTTCCGGGCCTGTGGTTGTGCCTGTCGCTTGATACGAAGCGCCATCCCGAGCCCGCCGCCGACTACACCCACTACGCCTTCAGCATTGGCGCTGCGGACTTTGCGCTGTTCGTGCAGCAGCTTCGTGCCGCCAACGTGCAGGAGTGGCGCGACAACCGCAGTGAAGGCGCGTCGTTCTACTTCCTCGACCCGGACGGTCACAAGCTCGAAGCCCACGTCGGTGATCTCGCTTCGCGGTTGGCCGCGTGTCGGCAAAAGCCCTACGCGGGCATGCGTTTTTTCAACGAGCCGTGAATATCCACAAACCGCTGGGATAGACTGGCGGCCACGTTTTCCGGGACTTGCAGGTTTTCCATGACTCCATCGTTGCTAATGGCCGTGCTGGCCTCGGGTTTCATCTACGGCATCACGCCTGGGCCGGGTGTGCTGGCGGTGTTCGGCATCGGCGCCGCACGTGGGCGGCGGGCCGGGGCGGGGTTCTTGTGCGGGCATCTGCTGGGCGATGTGATCTGGTGCAGCACCGCGTTGATTGCGATTGTCGGCGCCCGGGAAATCGGCAGCACCGCGTTCGATGTGCTCGGCGTACTCAGCGGCCTGTACCTGTTCTGGCTCGGCTGGCGCGCGGTGCGGGCCAAACGCAGCAACGGCGAACAGCCGCAGGGTGCGGCGCGTCAGCCGTTCTGGCACGGCATCCTGTTCGGGCTGACCAACCCCAAGGCCTACCCGGTGGCGGTGGCGACGTTCACTGCGTTGCTGTCGAGCCGCGCCGAACTGCTTAACTGGTCGATGCTGCCGATGCTGATCGCCTTGAGTTTCCTCGGCGGATTGCTCGCCTACGCTATCCTCATTGGCATCGTCGGGGCGCGGCAGGTGCGTACGCTGTATCAGCGCCACGAACTGGCGATCACCCGGTTGTGCGGGATCATGTTCATCGGTTTTGCCATCAACGCGCTGGTGCATGCGCTGCCGGGGTTGATGCCGAACAAGGCTTGAAAACAGTCGCAGGGATGCGAGGTCAAGGTCATGGATGGTTGAACAGTGCTGCATTGCCCGGACACCTACGCTGAACCATGGAAAGCCGAAATTCCGCGCCGCTGGCGAGTTACATCGATCTGTTGCTGGACGCCGTTTGCGCGGTCGACAAGCAAGGTCGTTTCGTTTTTGTCAGTGCGGCCTGCGAGCGGATTCTCGGTTACACGCCTGACGAACTGATCGGCCAGGCGATGATCGATTACGTCTACCCGGCGGATCGAGAGCGCACCCTGGCCGCCGCCAGCGACATCATGGGCGGCGAACCCAAGCTCAATTTCGAAAACCGCTATGTACGCAAGGACGGCAGCGTCGTGCACATTCTGTGGTCGGCGCGCTGGTCGGAAGTCGATCAACTGCGCATCGCCGTGGCCCGTGACATTACCGAACGCAAACTGGCCGAATCCCGACAGGCGGCGCTGTACGCGATCTCCGAAGCGGCCCATGCGGCGGAGGATCTGCTGGCGCTGTTCAAGCGCATCCACATGATTATTGGCGAGTGGCTGCCGGCGCTGAATTTCTCCGTGGCGCTGTACGACGAACATTGCGCGCAGTTGAACTTTCCCTATCACGTCGACGATAACGAGTTGCAACCGGAGCAACCCGGCACCGTCACCGGGCGCTTGTGTACGGAAGTGATTCGCAGCGGCCAGCCGATCCTCCTGACCCCGGATTGCCCACACGCGCCGCCGGAGTTCGCAGCGCTGGTAGCCGGTCAGCAATCACCGTGCTGGCTCGGCGTGCCGCTGAGTTCGAAAGACCGCACCATCGGCGCACTGATCGTCAAAAGCCTGCCCGGCGGCGAGCGCTACACCGAGCGCGACAAGGAATTGCTGCAATACGTCTGCGCCCAGGTCGCTACCGCCATCGAACGCCAGCGACTGCACGCTCGTCTGCGGCGCATGGCGCAATACGATCAACTGACCCAATTGCCCAACCGCGAACTGCTGCGCGACCGCCTCAAGGCTGCGCTGAGCCGTGCGCGGGAACAGTCCGGGCACATGGCGCTGCTGTATGTCGATCTGGATCGCTTCAAACAGGTCAACGACACCTTTGGTCATGGGGTCGGTGACATGCTGCTGCAGACGGTGGCCAACCGGCTCAAGGGCTGTGTGCGCGAAACCGACACCGTGGCGCGGATCGGCGGCGACGAATTCGTGGTGCTGTTGCACAGCGTCCACGCCGCCGACGATGCCGACAGCGTGGCGGAAAAAATCCGACAGGTACTGGTGCAACCCATGCGCCTGGACGGACACAACCTGCACATCGAACCGAGCATTGGCGTGGCCCGTTACCCCGAGCATGGCGACGAGGAACAGCAACTGTTCCGCCACGCCGACCAAGCCATGTACAGCGCCAAGCGCCAGAATCATCGGCGGCTGGACAGCTGATTGGCGGTTCACCGTTCGTCGCGGCAACCGCAACTTTTCTAAACCTTTGGCGGCGAGGAAATTCTCAATCTAGGCGGGCACCTGCTCGCTTACGATCAATGCCAAGAGGTAGAGAATCATGCCTAACTCAAGAAACTCGAACTCGGGAAACTTCGCCAACGATCGAACGAAGGCGTCTGAAGCCGGTCGCAAAGGTGGGAAAACTACCACTACGACTGTCGACAAAGAGCCTAAAACCGACATGGGCCGCAAGCCTGCTCAGAAATCGAAGTAGTCGGCGAAGGTTGTTTTGATTGAGAGGCGGGGGCGCAAGCTCCCGCTTGAATCTGCAAAGAAGGAGGGCGCGACCATGAGCCGGATGGCCACCCGAGTACGCCGCATCAGTTTTGTCAGCCTGTTGGGGTTGTTTGCCAGCAGTGCGTTTGCCCAGTCGCCAGCCGACTTCATCAACGAAGCCTCGGCCAAAGGCATGGCCGACATCGAGGCCAGTCGTCTGGCGCACAGCAAGGCGGAGTCCAAAGAAGTCAAGGATTACACCATCGTCGTCATCAACGACCGCACCACCGCCAACCAGCATCTGGCGAAAATTGCCAGGAAACTGGATCTTCCGGTCGCGCCCCGCGAAGAAGTCGCCGACAAGGCCAAGGCATTGATGCCGGAGGTCAAAGAGGGCGCGAGCTTCGATCAGGCGTACGCCGCCAGCCAGGTCAAGGCCACTGAAGAAGCCATCGAGCAGATCCAGCAGGAAGCCCAGACCACCGACGTGCCGGAGATCAAGGCGTTTGCCGACGAGACTCTGCCGAAATTGCAGAGTCATCTGGAAATGGCCAAGGCCCTGGCCAGTCGCTAACGCCGAGGTAAAGAAAACGGCGCTCATGGCGCCGTTTTTGTTGTCTTCAACAGTCGTTCAGATTCTGTTTCGGCTTGCTCTTGTCCCCCAGGCCTTCCAGGTCAAACACCTCGTTTTCACCCATTGCCCGGTAATGCCGGCGCAGCGCTTCCAGCTGCTTGAGATCCAGCGACTCCAGCCCGAGCATCGCGTTCTGCGCTTCCTTGGTTACCCGCAGCAACTCATCGAGTTTCAAATGAATGATGTCGGTGTCGCGGTTCTGAGTGTTCTGGATCAGGAACACCATCAGGAACGTGATGATCGTGGTCGAGGTATTGATGATCAGTTGCCAGGTGTCGTTGTAATCGAAAATCGGCCCGCTCAACCCCCAAAGCCCGATCAGAATCAAAGCCCCCATGAACGTCTTGGGGCTACCGGCCCAGAGCGCCAGCGTTTGTGAAACCTTTGCGAATTTCATGACCGTGTTCCTTGTTGGGGGGCTTGAAATTCAGACATCGGGGGCCGTGTGAAAATTCTACTTACAGTTTTCTGAATCCCTGTGCGCATGGTGAAGACAGCGCTCCCGGCGATATCGGACGTACGTAGGGGAAGGCAGATAAACACGATCGCTGTATCGTGACGGCAGCCGCTTTTGCACGTTTCGCCAAAACGTCCACGACAGGAGAACGCAATGACCTGGTCCGCCAAGCAATACGTCACTTTCGAAGATGAACGCACCCGCCCGGCCCGCGATTTGCTGGCGGCGATTCCGACGCCCGATGCACGTTCCGTGGTTGATATCGGTTGTGGTCCCGGTAACTCGACCGAGCTTTTGGTGGAGCGTTTTCCGGGGGCGAAAGTGCGGGGGCTCGACAGTTCGCCGGACATGATCGATGCCGCGCGCAAGCGTCTGCCGCAGTTGCAGTTCGAGGTGGCGGACATTGATCAATGGGCGGATGCAGGGCCGTTCGATGTGATTTTTGCCAACGCCGTTTTGCAGTGGGTGCCGGATCACGCGACCTTGTTGCCGGCGCTGGCGGGCAAGTTGGCGCAGGGTGGCAGTCTGGCGATTCAGATGCCGGACAACCTCAACGAGCCGTCCCATCGGTTGATGCGTGAAGTGGCGGCCAACGGGCCGTGGGCCGACAAACTGGCGGGCGCGGCGGGGCAGCGGACCGAGATGGCGGATGCCAGTTCTTATTTTTCGATGCTGCGTCCGCATTGCGCACGGGTCGATGTGTGGCGCACCACGTATCACCATCAGTTGGCCGGCGGGGCTTCGGGCGTTGTCGAGTGGTTCAAGGGCAGCGGTCTGATTCCGTTCCTCAGCCCGCTGGCGGAAGCGGAGCGGGCGGAGTATCTGGCGCACTATCTGGCGGAGGTCGCGAAGGCGTATCCGGCACTGGCGGATGGTTCGGTGCTGTTGCCGTTTCCACGGTTGTTCATTGTCGCCACACGTTGAAATGAAAAAAGGGCCGATTTGATCGGCCCTTTCTTTGGCGGTCAGCGCTGTACGGCGACCAGCATCATCATCGGCCGCTCACGCTCTTCAGCGAGCGTTGGTTGCGCGGCCACTTCGGCATCGCTCGGGCCCCATTCGTCGACGTGTTGAATCGTGAACCCGGCGTCGATCAACGCGTTGAGTAGCGTGCCGACCGTACGGTGCTGCTTGATTACGCCGTCGGCCAGCCAGTTGGTCACCCGCTCGCCTTCCATCTGATAACTGTCCAGCGGCCAGCGCTTGTGGCCTTCGCTGTCGACCAGCCAGCCCGGATTGCGCGGCGCCATGAAGATCGGATGCTCAATGGAAAACACAAAGTGCGCACCGGGTTTAAGCGCCGCGTGCAGTTTGGCGAACAGCCCCGAGAGATCCTTGATGTAGTGCAGGGCCAGTGAGCTGTAGGCCAGATCGTAAGTGCATGCAGGCAAGTCGAGATGTTCCAGGTCGGCACGTTCGTAGCGGATCTTCGCGGCCGAGGTGGTTTCCTTCGCTCGTGCGAGCATTTTCTCCGAGACATCCAGCCCCAGCACCTCGGCTGCGCCGTGTTCGCTGGCCCAGCGACAGAACCAGCCATAGCCGCAGCCCAGATCCACCACCTGCAAACCGTGCAGGGAGGGCAACAAAGCTTTCAGCGCCGGCCATTCCGGCGCGGCATCGAGGCCGCCGATGGAGCGGTTCATCTGGCTGTAGCCCTGGAAAAAATCGGGGTCGTCGTAGATGTTTTGGGTCATGGGTTTGCTGCTCTTTTGAATTTGATTTGGGTGGCTCGGAGGCCACGGATTTGAATCCCTCGAAACGTGAAGGCGCGTATTCGTCGATGGCCGCGCAGGGGGAGGGTGGTGGGCGATGGGGAAATGCTAGCGGGTCGTGGCGAGCGTGAGAACCGAACGAGTGTTGGGGATCTGTAAGCGCGGTTTTTCGATTCGGGATGTTTAAAGAGTGGGTCCTGTTTGCTGATCCTTCCCACAAGGTTTTCAGGTTGTCCGTCGGAAGTGCGGTCTCTAGCCTGTGAGGGTCGCTGATGAATCGGCGATCGGGATTGGAACCCCGCGGCTTATCAAAAAAGCAAAAGCAGCTTTCATGACGTATGCTTGCCCGCCTTCATGGTGCGCACTCTGTTATGGCGGCTGTGCGCGAGAGACTTCGAGTCTGTCGGGCTTTTGGCTTTTTTCGCCCGGGTTCCAACTCGTGTACAGCTGCCACCTCTTCGATTGGAACCGAGTAGGTCAGCTCCACCTATCGACTAGAAAGAAGCCATTATGAAGAAGCCAACCCCGAATCCCCCCGACGTCGAAACCGACCCAACATCCCCGTACGTCTCGATCGACTGCAGAAAACTCAACGACGCCGCCAACCGCGCCCTCGACCACTACCTCAGCCCAGGCGCCCATGTCATGGGCACGACCAACCAACCCGACCCGATGTACTTCGCCAACCCGGCCTACGACACCGAATCCCTGCTGGCCAACGCCAGCGAGTCCCTGGGCTCGGCCTCCGAGATGCTCAACAACTTCGCCGCCACCCTCGACCCCACCCACCGCAGAACCGCGATAGGCATTGCGCAACTGGTGATGCTGGGGGAATTGGCGGTGAATCAGGCGCTGGATCATGTTGAGGTGAAGGACTGATTTGCAGATGTTTTGGCAGGTATAAAAAAACCGGTCATCGCGACCGGTTTTTTCATTTTTGGCGCTTTGGCAGAGCAATCTCAGCGAAGCCGCTCGACGTTTTCATCGATTCGTTTCTGGATAGTCCGCAACGTGTCCTGAGTGATGATGCCGGGGTACATCTTTTCTGCCATCGTCGCGAACTGATCAGCCACCTCGCAGAATCGGGCGATGATGCCGTCGGCCGTTTCAGCCGATACTTCCGCTTCCTCTGCAAGGTCGAGCATGGCTTTTCGTCCGATCTCCAATGCTTCGCCCATGACGTCCATCTGGTGGTATCCGCCGGGACCTTCACAGAAGGTCACATCGTAGGCGGGCGCCAGCGTCCATTGGCCCGATTTAGACATGATGTAGGCGAAGTTCTTCGGGTGGTCATCGCGGTTGTTGAACGCGACGTTGAAGACTACACGCTCAAACGCGAGCGCTTTCTCTCGTACGTCATTGGTGCAGAGATGGGTCGCACGCAAGAAGTTGACGTAGTCCAGCGCACCGGCATTCTGGAAGTCGGCGGCAGTGAAGGCCGCGAGACTTTGCATCGGCACGCGTAAGTTGTCTTCGCGATCAAAGCGTTTGGTAGCAAACGCTGCCAGCCCGTTTGGCAGGCTGAAGTACTGAGTGTCAGGTGTGTTTATTCCACACATCCGCAAGCATTCGGCGTAGACCATTTCGATGGCACATACCTCGGGGTGCTCCTGCCGGGCGGGAAACTTGACCAGCCAGGCCTCGAAGCCTGATCTGGCTATGGTGGTAAAGATGCCTGTTCGCGGATCCCGATAGACCAAGGCTTTTGGTCTGGCACCCTGCGGAGATCCACCCACCAGCAACAGCTGTTGCAAGAACTCGCCACCCTCACCCTTGAGGACTTCCTGCACCTCGGCAGCCAGCAGATCAATGGAAACCTCAACTTGCGGCTCCAGCGCCTCGGGTGCTACCGGCTCGAATGACATTGCGCCCATGGCATTGTTGCCGATGTAAGCGAGGCGCTCGAGTGGGCCGATACGTGCGGAATTAAGGCCGCGCCGCTTGAACAATCGATCCATCAGCAGCATGCCCCAGCCATCCGGCAGCGCATCGTAGACCGGTCCAGGCAAACCCAATTGATGGAGCGGAAAGTCCCGCCGTAACTTGGGGCCTTCCAATGGAAGTCTGTACGCCGACAATTCCAGACCTCTGTTCTTTGCCTCGTCGCTGTACTCGAACACGATCAGTGGGCGACCGGTGATAGCCGTCGTGGAAACGAGCGTGCCCCACCGCCGGTGTTCACCCCAGCCATCGTAGTAGACGTCCACTTGTTCAAGCATTTCCTGATTTCCTTTTTATGCGCTGACGCCTGGAGCTGTCTTCGTAACGAAGGATGTCGTCCAGGCTGTCCAGTTTTGGCAAGAACAGGTCTTCGATTTCCTGGACGCGCCCCACAACCATGGCCACTCGGACTACGGTTTCGAAACTGACATTGCGCCCGGCTTCAAGGTTGGCCACCGTATTGGTGCCGACACCTGCGCGAGCAGCCACATCGGCTTGCGTCATCTGCAGGGCTATCCGCTCTGTGCGCAGGCGTTGGCAGAGCCGTTTGACGATCTCGCTTGGTTTGCTGAGGCTTAATTCCAGCATGGTGTGCCTTATGTCGCATAAAAGGTCGGTTAATACCCAAAATTATAGAGTTAACCTTCATTGCGTCAAATCAGTTAATTCCATTTTGATGTGGGTTATCTGCGATTAATGCCGATAAAACACAATAATTCAGAATTAAATTGTCGGTGTTAAAACCGCTTTAGCTTGGCTTTACGTTGAGACTCCATCGAAACCCTTCGCATACCCTTGATCGCCTCTGTCCTAGAAGCAGCCGGGGAGGCATGCGGATCTCTCCCTTGAAGCCGAACGCTTCGATAACGAGCGCTCACGACATGAGTGACTGACTGTCAGGAGCGTAAGCGCAGATGGGGGGAATTCAATCAACGTGTTGTTTCTGAATGGTTCAAAGCTGGCTTGCTCGCTACTAAATCCCGGACACAAAAAAACCGGCCATCAAGGCCGGTTTTTTCTGTTTGCGCATCCTTCGTCAAACCACGACGCAGGACATGAATTCGGTTGGAGCGGGTGAAGGGAATCGAACCCTCGTTATCAGCTTGGGAAGCTGGAGTAATGCCATTATACGACACCCGCTCAGAGCGGCTGACTTTGTACCAGACTCGGCCACGGATTTGAAGTTTTCTTTGCACGCGAACTACGGAAAGTCCTGAAACAGAGCCGACATCGGTCAATCGCGGGCAAGCGCTGCGGGCTGGAGGACGGCTGAATCTCAGCTCTGCAGGCTTGCTCGCGAGGACGCTGTTTCAAATGGCCAATGCATGATGATCCTGGACTAACTGGTAACGCGTTCGGCTGGCCTGCTGCGCCGGTTTCAGGAAACCGAGCAGGGCGTTCTGGCTGTCCCGGCAGGCGGACTTGTGTTCCATGTCGAGGAAGTGTCCGGTGGCCTGCAGGGTGGTGAAGGTGCTCTGCGCGACGTGGTTGCCGAACAGGCGTGCGTCTTCGGCGGCGGTGTATTCATCCCATTCGCCATTCATGAACAGCACCGGCACGTTGATTTTCTTCGCCGCGTTCAGATAGCACTGACGGTCGCTGTGCAGCACGTCGTTGATGTGGAAATGCATCTGCCCGTATTCGTGCTCGGCCAGGCTGCTGACGTGGCGATAGTTGAAGCGCTTGAACAGCGACGGCAGGTGTTTGCCGATGGTGTTATTGACCAGGTGCCCGACCCGGTCGCCGTCACGTTGGCCGAGGCATTCGACGCCGCGTTCCAGGTAGTCAAGCATGTGCGCGTTGATCACCGGGGAGAACGAGCTGATCACGGCTTTTTCGATTCGCCGAGGCTGATGGGCGAGGGCGACCATGGTCGCGGCGCCACCCCAGGAGAACGACAAAACGTGTTCAGCGGCGAAGTGATCGATCAGCTCCAGCAGGATCAGACCTTCGACTTCTTTCGTCAGATGTTTCTCGTGGTGATTGTGGACTTTCGACTTGCCCGCGTAGGGCTGGTCGTAGCAGACCACATTGAATTGCGGGTGCAGGTTTTTCACGGTTTGTGCAAACGACGCAGTCGTGGCCATCGAGCCGTTGACCAGGATGATGGTCTTTTCTGCGGCGTCTGCGCGATAGAACTCCGTGTAAACCCGATACTGACCCTGTATATCCAGCACAGCGATTTCTGGCCTCATGTCATAAGACTCCTGGCAAGCAAGCGGGTATGCGCGCAAATAGAGATTGCACGAGCTTTGTGACAGGTAGGCATATGCCTGGAATTTTGTGGCCCATGTCGATCCGGTAAGGCAGGTCGACGGGTATTGTTATTGGCGGGCAGTCTGTCGGCTGAGGCGCAGCCCTGATGGGCTGTCTACCGACAAAAAGTTTCTTGGATGTTATGTGTGACTCATCGGTCACAATTTGGCCGACGTCCTGATTCAAGCAGGGGGATCCGGATCGCGCAAGTGCCGTTGGTAAATTGTTCGACAACTTCTGCTGAGCGGTCGGCCGCTTGGAACAAATGAATCTCTTCGGTGCGCAAGGCCCGGTATTCGCCCGGTTTTAGCGCGTGATCCAGCGCCAGCGGGCCCATGGATTCGCGGTGCAGCCGCAGCACTTTGTTGTTGAAGTAGCCGAACATGCGCTTCACCTGATGGTAGCGACCCTCGACGATGCTCAGCCGCGCCGTTCGCGGGCCGAGCACTTGCAGTTGCGCCGGTTGGGTGGTCAGGTCTTCGAAGGCGAAATAGATCCCCTCGGCGAACTTGATCGCATATTCCGGGCCGATCTCCTGCTCGGTCTCGACGTAGTAGACCTTCGGCAGTTTGGTCTGCGGCTGGGTCAGGCGCCGCGACCAGGTGCCATCGTTGGTGATCAGCATCAGCCCGGTGGTGTTGAAGTCCAGACGCCCGGCGATGTGCAGGTCGTCCTTGTCCGGCTCGTGGATCAGGTCGAGCACGGTCGGGTGCTCGGGATCGCGGGTGGCGCTGACGCAGCCCTGCGGTTTGTGCAGCATGAAATAGCGCGCCGGTTTACCGCTTTGCAGCACTTCGTCGTCGACTTCGACGCGGCTGAATTCCAGGACTTCGCTGTGAGGGTCGCTGACGACTTTTCCGTCGATGCGCACGCGCTTTTCCACCAGCAACAGGCGAACCTGCTTGCGGTTGTAGCGGGGCAGGTTACTGAGGAAACGGTCGACACGCATGATCAGGAATCGGCAGGCAGTGGGGCGCGCATCTTACGGGATCGACGGCCTGGCCGCTTGCAGTTGCGCTTCGACCTGGGCGCAACGCGGGCACAGGCAGGATTGGTTGCGCAGTTCCGGTGGCAGAGCTTCGAGCACTGCCGGATCGATGGTGACGCCGTAGCACCAGCAGGCGCGGTCGGCGGTGCGCGGGTCGGCCAGGGTGCAGTCGTTGCGGGCGCCACAGGCCGGGCAGAGGTCAGGTTTGTTCATGGGCTTCAGGCATAGGTCGAGTGAGGCATTTCCACGCAGGTGCGATTGCGGCCAGTCTGTTTGGCCCGATACATCGCATGATCGGCCCGGGACAGCAGGCTGTGCAAGGTGTCATCCCGTTGCAGGGTGGTGGCGCCGATGCTGACCGTCAGATTCAGCGTGTGACCGTTGTAGGCATATTCATGCTGTTCGACGTGCTGGCGGATCTTCTCGGCAATCTTCTGACCGGTCTCGCCGTCGGTGTCCTTCAGCAGCACGATAAATTCCTCACCACCCCAACGGCAGACGATGTCGGAATGGCGCAGGCAGCTTTGCAGGTCCCGGGCAAAGCCGATCAAAACCTGATCGCCGGCCATGTGTCCGAAGGTATCGTTCAACTCCTTGAAGTGGTCCAGATCCAGAAGCAACGCTGTCAGTGGTTTTGGCTCGCGGCGGGCTTCCTGCAGGGCTTGCGCGGCGAGCAGGCCGAAGCCGCGGCGGTTGGGCAGTTCGGTGAGGCTGTCGAGGGTGGCCTGGGCGTGGATCTTGTCCTGGTAGCGCTTGATCAAGCGGTTGACCAGCCACAGCACGATCAACGTCACCAGCAGGCAGATCAGCAGATTGATATACAGCGACTGGCGGATTTCGCTCAGCGCGCCGTCTTCACGTTTGTCGACGAACAGGTACCAGTTCAACTCGGGAATGAACCGCACGTTGAGGAAATGTCCCTGGCCGTGGGCGGAATATTCGTAGCTGCCGCTGTGGGGTTTGGGCAACTGGCTGACCAGGGTTTTCATGCTGTCGAGATCGTTGAGGCTTTTCCCGACCCGCGCACCTTCCGGGCCGCCCTCGGCGCCGGTCAAGACCAGTCGGCCGAAGGTGTCGACGAAGTAAACGCTGCGTTGATAACGCTGCTGGTACTTGTCGATCAGCTTGATCACCGCATCCACCGTCAGCCCTACGCCGGCGGCGCCGATGAAGCGATCGTTGTAGTCGTAGACCTTGTAGTTGATGAAGAAGGTCATGTTGTCTTTGTTGGCCAGGTCCGGGTCGACATTGATCTCGTACGGATCCTTCATGTCGCGCACGCGGAAGTACCAGGTGTCGCGCGGCTCGTCGATTTTCACCTGCTTGAGCACGCCCTTGGCGTGGTAGTAGGTGTGGGTGCTGTTGGAGACGAAGAACGCGGTGTAGGCGCCGTAGTGGGTCATGACCTCGTCGAGGTAACGGGTCATCTGGTCGCTGTCTTTTTCGCCGTTCACCACCCAGTCGCGCATGAAGGTGTCGCGCGACATCATCGAGGAAATCAGGATTGGTCTGACGAGGTCTTTCTGGATTTCCGAGTACACCGTGTCGGAGGTCAGCGGCAGTTCGGTGTTGACGATGTTGTCGCGGATCGAGGCCCGCGAGGCGTAGTAGCTGAGCAGCGAGGTGGCGAGGAAACCTGCGCCGAGGAAGGCGACCAGAGTCAATACCAGCGAACGTTGGGAGTAAAACGCAGATCTGAGCGGCATTGGCAATTCCGTTGACAGTGACCCGATGGGCAGCATTCTAGTGGCACGGCGGGGAAAAGACTGCGGGATTTGTGCCTGAAATGCGGGGGGATCAGCCGGGCAGGTGTGTCTGGAGAATGGCTTGCTCATCCAGCCCCCCTCCCGGAACGAGAGGGGGCCGGTTTTCGAATCAGGTTCTGGTTTGCAGATACGCTCGCCACCCACCCAAATGGCTGATATCGGTTGCACCTTCCAGGCCGTAAGGTTCGCAGATGAATCCGCTTTCCCATCGGTCATCCGCCAGTTGCACCTTACCCAGGCCCAGCGGCGCCGGGATCCCGGTCAGGAACGAGCCCAGTTCACTGCTCGGTAACTCCCAGACTTCCACCGCGATGGCCACGCCACCGTCGGCCACGCGCAGCATGCCCGGGCGCAACGGCGGGCCACCGGCCAGGGCATAAAGTTTGTAGTCCTTCGAGCTGCAGGTGGCTTCGATCAGGCGTGCGCCGCGCTGACGCAGTTGCCAGTTCAGGGCCAGTCCGTCCAGATGCGCACCGCAGACCACCAGTCGTGCACGGTCATGGCGCGCCGGGTTGTTCGGCGTCGGCAGCGCGCGATCCTGCTGGCGCTGCAAGGCATCGGCCACGCCCAGCAGATACTGATCGGTGAACGCTCGACCAAACAGCGTCACACCCCACGGCAGCCCGTTGGCCATGAAACCGCCGGGTACGGCGACGGCGGCGTAATCAAGCAGGTTCATGAAGTTGGTGTAGTAGCCCAGTTCGGAATTGCGCAGCACCGGTTCCGCGTCGAGCTCCGCCAGCGTCACCGGACGACCAATAGTGGGCGTGAGCACGCAGTCGAGTCCTTCCAGTGCTTGATCGCAAACGGCTTTCAGTGCTTGCAGGCGATATTGCGCACGGAACGTCTGCACGCCGCTGACGGCTGGTGCTTTGGCCAGCACCGCGCGGATCACCGACAGCACCGCCGCAGGGTTTTCTTCCATCAACTCGCCGGCCACGCTGTAGCGCTCGGCCACCCACGGCCCTTCATAGAGCAACCGCGCCGCTTCGAGGAATGGCGACAGATCCAGCTCGACAGCCTCACCGCCCGCTGCCTTGAGCCGGTCAATGGCATCGCCGAACAGCTGCGGGCCTTCCTCACAACCGAAAAATTCCAGGTCTTGCGCACGGGGTACACCGAAGCGGAACGGCCGTGGTACGCCGAACGCGGAACCGTCATTCCATGACGGATTACTGCGGCTGTATTCGTCCCTCGGATCGAGGTGCGCGGTCAGCGCCAGTAGCTGACTGGCTTCCCGCGCCGTTGCGGTGAACGTGGTGACGCAATCGAGCGTGCGGCAGGCCGGCAGCACGCCGGCGGTGGAGATCAGCCCTTTGCTGGCCTTCAGACCCACCAGATTGTTCAACGCCGCCGGCACCCGACCGGAGCCCGCGGTGTCGGTGCCCAACGCGAAACTGGCGACGCCGAGCGCCACGGCCAGCGACGAGCCGGCGCTGGAACCACCGGAGGGATATTCCGGCAACACGCTGTTCGGGCAGGCACCGTAAGGCGAACGGCTGCCATTGAGGCCGGTGGCGAACTGGTCGAGGTTGGTCTTGCCGAGCGGAATTGCGCCCAGCGCCAGCAACTGTTCGACGATGGTGGCCGAACGTTCGGGAACGTAGGCGAATGCCGGACACGCGGCCGTGGTCGGGACACCGGCCAGGTCAATGTTGTCCTTGATCGCGAACGGCACGCCATACAGCGGCAAGCTCTCTGGATCGCGGCCGTCGAGGCTGGCGAGGTACGGCTCCAGTTCCTCGACGCTGAGCAGATGAATAAACAAGTGATAGTCGGGATTGAGCGCAGCGGCTTTTTCCCGCAGGGCCAACAGCAATTTGCGGGGGGTGGTCTGGCCGTCGCGGTAGGCCTGGCGCAGGGCATCGAGTTGCAGATTCATGGGGTCATCCTTTGCAAAAATGGGTTCAGTCGAGTTCCAGCACCACGACCCGTTGACCGGCGCGTACCGCCGAACCGGGTTGCACGCGAATCTCCCGGACCACGCCGGGCAGCGGTGCGAGTACGGGGATTTCCATCTTCATCGACTCCAGGATCACCAACGCATCGCCGGCGGCGACGCGACTCCCGACCTCGACCTGGACCTGCCACAGGTTGCCGGCGATATGGCTGTCGACACTCTGGTGACCGCAGGCCAGTGGCATTTCTTCGCAGCTTTGCGACACGGCCTCTTCGCTGTCGAAATGCGCCTGGCCGCTGGCGATCCAGCGTTCGCGCTCGGCGTTGAACGCGGCTTGTTGCTGCAGGCGAAAGGCGTGGATGCTCTCGGCCTCGCGGTTGAGAAACGCTTGATATTCGCCGAGGTTGAGCTGGCTCTGTTCGATGTTCAGGTCGAAGCGTCCGAGGGGAAAATCCCGGCGGATGCGCAGCAGTTCTTCGGCGGTGACCGGGTAGAAACGGATCTGATCGAAAAACCGCAGCAGCCACGGTTTGCCTTCGAACGCGGCGACTTCGCGATAGCGGTTCCACATCTGCAAGGTACGCCCGACGAACTGATATCCGCCCGGACCTTCCATGCCGTAGACGCACAGGTAGGCGCCGCCGATGCCCACCGAGTTTTCGGCGGTCCAGGTGCGCGCCGGGTTGTACTTGGTGGTCACCAGCCGATGGCGCGGATCGAGCGGTGTGGCGACCGGCGCACCGAGGTAGACATCACCGAGGCCCATCACCAGATAGCTCGCATCGAACACTGTGCGTTGCACCTCGTCGAGGTTGGGCAGGTCATTGATGCGGCGGATGAACTCCAGATTGCTCGGGCACCACGGCGCGTCCTTGCGCACGGTGGTCATGTATTTCTCGATCGCCAACTGGCAGGCCGGATCGTCCCAAGACAATGGCAGGTGGACGATGCGCGACGGTACTTGCAGATCCCCGGCAGCGCACACGGCATCCCACTCGCCCGCAACGATTCCGAGCAGATCGGCCAGCGGCAGTTGTTCGGGCTGATAGTGGATCTGCAGTGAACGAATGCCGGGTGTCAGGTCGATCACGCCGTGCAGGTTTTTGCCTTCCAGCGCCTGCATCAGTGCGTGGGCCCGGAAGCGCAGGACCAGATCCAGCTCCGGGGCGCCGATTTCCAGCAGCAGATGGGTATCGCCGGACACACGCCCGACCAGCCGCTTGTCGTCCTGACCCAATTCCAGAACCACAGGCGAAACCAGGCCCTGTGGGAGCTGGCTTGCCAGCGACAGGGCCCGAGCAGACACCGCGTCAACTTCATCGCTGGCAAGCCCGCTTTCACAGGAATCCCATTTCAGAGCGAGATCGCGTGCAGTCTTAAGGTCAACGGGCACGAACTGCACTTTGTCCCCGGCCTTGAGTTGACCCAGTTGCCAGAGATCCGCCTCGATCACCGTCACCGGGCACACGAAACCGCCAAGGCTCGGGCCGTCCGGGCCGAGGATCACCGGCATGTCACCGGTGAAGTCCACCGCACCGATGGCGTAGGGATTGTCGTGAATGTTCGACGGATGCAGACCGGCCTCGCCGCCGTCGGCGCGCACCCACTCCGGTTTCGGCCCGATCAGGCGTACGCCGGTGCGGCTGGAGTTGAAATGCACTTCCCATTGCGTGGCGAAAAAGGTGTCGATGTAGTTTTCAGTGAAATACTCAGGCGCGCCATGGGGGCCGTAGATGACGCGGATCCGGCGCACGGCAGGTAATTCGCTGACGTGATGGGGGGGCAATGTCTGCCCGGTGCTGCGCTCACTCAGGGCGGCCAGATGCAATACGTCGCCGGCGCGCAAGGCACGTCCGCCATGACCACCGAACTGACCGAGGGTGAAGGTGCTTTTGCTGCCCAGATAATCCGGCACTTGCAACCCGCCGCGCAGGCACAGGTAGCTGCGGGCTCCGGCGCCCGACAGATTGCCCAGATGCAGCTGGCTGCCCGCGGGGATCAGCAGGGCGGTATTCATCGCCTGCGGCTGACCGTCGAGTGTCAGGGCAATCGGTGCGCCGGTCACGGCCACCACCGCATCGCAATTGAAGCGCAGCAACGGCCCGCTCATGGTGATTTCCAGCGCCGCCAGGCCTTCATCGTTACCCAGTAGACGATTGCCCAGACGCAGCGCGCGACTGTCCATCGGCCCCGAAGGTGGCACGCCGACCGCCCAGTAACCGAGGCGACCGGGGTAGTCCTGGACACTGGTCTGGGTGCCGGCGCTCAGCACTTCGAAGGTGTTGGCCTGGTACACCAGGCCTTCCAGGCAACGGGTCCAGGGCTGGCCGCTGGCGAACGGCGTGTCGAGCAGAATCTGCCGCAGGTAGTCGCGGTTGGTTTCCACGCCGTACAGCTGGCTGTCGCCGAGGGCCTGATGCAGATCGGTGCGGGCCTGTTCGCGGGTCGGCGCCCAGCTGATGATTTTGGCGATCATCGGATCGAAGTAGGGCGGGATCTCACACCCGGCCTCGACCCAGGTGTCGATGCGCAGGTGCCGGCCATTGGCGACCGGGAAATCGACCGCCGTCAGCAAGCCGGGGCTGGGCTGGAAATCGCGGCCCGGATCCTCGGCATACAGCCGCGCCTGAATCGCATGCCCTTGCGGTTGCAGGCCTGCGAACAACTCGGCCAGCGGCGGCAAGTCACCGGCCGCCAACTCGATCATCCAGCGCACCAGATCGACGCCCCACACCTGTTCGGTGACGCCGTGCTCAACCTGCAACCGGGTGTTCACTTCCAGAAAATAGAAGCGCTGCGCATCGCTGTCGAAAACGAATTCGACGGTGCCGGCGCTGCGGTAATTCACTGCCTTGGCCAGTTTGATCGCCGCCGCGCACAGCTCATCCGCCATGCCTTCGGGCAGGTTCGGTGCCGGGGTTTCTTCAAGGACTTTCTGATTGCGCCGCTGCACCGAGCAGTCGCGCACGCCGAGGGCGATCACCGCACCGTGACCGTCGCCGAACACCTGAACTTCCAGATGCCGCGCACGCTGGATGTACTTCTCGATGAACACGCCGGCGTCGCTGAAGTTGTTCTGACCGAGGCGCTTCACTGCCTCGAAAGACTCGCTCAGTTCGCCGGGGTTACGGCACACGCGCATGCCGATGCCACCGCCACCGGCAGTGCTTTTGAGCATTACCGGATAACCGACCTGTTCGCCGGCAATCAGTGCGGCTTCAAGGCTGTCGAGCAGTTCGGTGCCTTCAAGCATCGGCACACCGTGCTGTTTGGCCAGGGCGCGTGCGGTGTGCTTGAGGCCGAACACCCGCAGTTGCTCCGGTGTCGGGCCGATGAAGGCAATGCCATGGTTTGCGCAGGCTTCGGCGAACGCGGCGTTTTCCGAAAGGAAGCCGTAACCGGGGTGGATTGCTGTGGCGCCACTGGCTTTGGCGATGGCGAGAATCTTGTCCACGGCCAGATAGGTGCCGGCCGCTGCCCCTTCGCCGAGGCTGTGCGCTTCTTCAGCTTGCAGGATGTGCAGGCTGGCGGCATCGGCTTCGGAGTAGACCGCGACGCCTTCGACGTGCAGTTCATGCAAGGTGCGCAGAATGCGGCAGGCAATCGCGCCACGGTTGGCAATCAGGACTTTTTCGAACATGGAGAATCCCCCGGAGCCCGCGCAGGTGGCGGGCTCGACTGGGAGGCGGGCCGTCCCGCCGTTTTTGTTCAGGCGCCAGGGTCGTCCCCGACGGCGAAATCACTTCACTTTTTCAGGCACTGGCCCGAGCGCGCCTGGCACAGGGCAAACAACCAGCGGCGCAGACGGACGAATTTCAGTTCCATACCAGTAGCTCCGCAGGTGTCGGGTTGTAGGCGTTGCACGGGTTGTTCAGTTGCGGGCAGTTGGAAATCAGCACGATCACGTCCATCTCCGCGCGCAGGTCGACGTATTTGCCGGGGGCGGAAATTCCGTCTTCGAAGGTCAGGCCGCCCTCGGCAGTGACCGGCACGTTCATGAAGAAATTGATGTTCGGCCCGATGTCACCTTTGCCCAGGCGCCCGTCGTGGGCGCAAGCGCGCAGGTAGTTGTCGCGGCAGCTGTGCATGTAGCGTTTTTCCAGGGCGTAGCGCACGGTGTTGCTCTCTTGCGCGCAGGCGCCGCCGAGGGTGTCGTGGCGGCCGCAGGTGTCGGCGATGATGGTCAGCATCGGTTTGCCGAGGTTGGAATACAAAACGCTGCCGGTGCTCAGGTAGACGTTGTTTTGTCGACGCAATGTGCGCTGCACGTCGTAGCGCTCACGGGGATTGGCGACGCTGTAAAACAAGGTGTCGACCGCCTGATTGCCTTCCAGATCAAGGATGCGCAGGGTCTGGCCGGCCTTGACCTCCATCAGCCAGGGTTCGCCGGCGGGAATGGTGGCGCGGTATACCGCCGCGTCCGGTTGTTTTTGCGAAGTGGCGATAGCAACTGACATGGCGACGATCCTCAGGCGAACAAACGGTCGGTGTTGATGAAGCCGCGCTCGTTCTCCGGGCGCGAGGTACGGCAGTGCTCGGCGACGCTCGGGTCGGCGTTCATCCAGCTCAGCTTCAGCGGTTTGGGCGCGTATTGCGGCGACGGATCCAGTGGATGTTGCAGGGCTGTGAGCACAACCAGGGTGTCCATCGGTGCATAGAGTTCGATGTAGTCACCGGCCTGCGAATGGCCTTCGACAAAGTGCAAACGCCCGCTGTCGTCGACGTTGACCCGGCTGAACAGGTTGAGGGTCATCAGCAGGTCGGACAGGCCCAGCCCCCACTTGCCGAGCTCCACCAGCAGGTTGTCGGTACCGTTGCGAAAGAAGCCGTTGCGCAGTTCCTGATAGCGGCCCTGGCCGTATTTCTCCGCGACTTCCTCGGCGCACAGCACGCCGCCGAGACTGTCACTCCAGCCGCAGGTATCCGCCGTGATCGCCGCCAGCACGCGGCCCATGTCCGAGTAGAGGCAATGGCCCGCGGTCAGCTTGGCGGTGTGTTGACATTTGAGGCTGTCGGGCAGGTTCAGGCGCTCGGTTTTTTCGTTGGCGTTGAGCAAGGTCAGGCTGACGTTGGCACCACCGCGCAGATCCGTCAGGCGCAGTAGCTGCCCGCGTTTCAAGACGAAGGAGCGATGGCCGCCGCCGGGCAGGGTTTCTTCGGCGAAGGGCGGGAAAATTCGGGTTGAATCAGTCATGGGAAATTCCTCTCAAGCGGTTCGAAGGGCGCTCGCCAGTTGCTCCGGCAGGGCGTCGACGGCGGCGCGTTGGGCACGGCGGTCGCTGTTCAAAGGGATGTCGTAGGTGATGCGGGCGCCATAGGCGCCGGGGGCGTGCGGGTCGAGGCGGACCTTGTCGAACACCAGCAGACGGGTGCCGAGGCTGAAGCCTTCGGACAGGTCGTGGGTGACCATGAATACGGTCAGTTGCGTCTCGCGCCACAGCTCCAGCAGCAGCGCGTGCATGTCCTTGCGAATGCCCGGATCGAGCGCGCCGAACGGTTCGTCGAGCAGCAACACGCGCGGTTTCATGATCAACGCCTGGGCGATCGCCAACCGCTGTTGCATGCCGCCGGACAGTTGCGCCGGGTACTTGTCCAGCGCATGGCCGAGGCCGACTTTTTGCAGCAGCGCCGTGGCCTGTTCGCGGGCGTCGCGTTTGGCGCTGCCAAACAGACGCCCGAGCAGTGGCGCCCGGGGCAGTTCGAGGCCGAGGGCGACGTTGTCCAGCACGCTCAAGTGCGGGAACACCGAGTAGCGCTGGAACACCACGCCACGGCTGGCATCCGGTTCGCGGGCCAGTGGCTGGCCGTCGAGCAGAATCTCGCCGCGACTGGCGGTTTCCTGACCCAGCAGCAGGCGCAGGAAGGTCGATTTACCGCAGCCCGAAGCTCCGACCAGCGTGCAGAACTCACCCTCATTGACGTTGAGGTTCAGCCCTTCGAGCACCACTTGGTCGGCGTATTGCTGCCAGACGTTTTTCACTGTGATGAAGCTCATTTGGCTGCCCCCTCATACCAGGGGAATGCACGCCGGGTCAGGCACTTGAGGCCCCAGTCCATCAGCCAGGCGAGCAGGGTGATCCACACCACGTACGGCAGAATCACATCCATCGCCAGGTAACGACGCACGAGGAAAATCCGGTAGCCCAGACCGTCGGTGGAGGCGATGGCTTCGGCGGCGATCAGGAACAGCCACGCCGAACCTAGCATCAGCCGCAGTGAAATCAGCAGGCGCGGCAACAGCTGTGGCAGAACCACACGCAGCATCAGGGTCCAGGTCGAGGCGCCGAGGGTCTGCGCCTTGATCAGCAGTTCGACCGGAATGTCCCGCGCGCGCTGTTCCAGATCTCGGGCGAGAGCCGGGGTGATACCGATCACGATCAGCATCACCTTCGACAGCTCGCCGAGGCCGAAGACGATGAACAGAATCGGCAGGATCGCCAGGGGTGGCACCATCGATAACACCGTCAGCATCGGCGACAACGGTGCGCCGAACAGCGGCAGGGTTCCGGCCGCGATGCCCAGACACAGCCCGGCCAGCGCGGCGATACCGAGGCCGAAGGCCAGTCGTTGCAGGCTCGCGGCAGTGTCCTGCCAGAGCAGATATTCACCGGTGCGGCTGTCGGCATTGAATGCCAGGCGTTTCACCGCATCGGTCATCTGCACGGCACTGGGCAGCAGTTTGTCGTTGGGGTTCTCCGCCAGACGTTCGGCCGAGCCCATGAAATAGGCGAACAGCACCAGGGCGAACGGCAGGATCACCAGCAGCAGACGACTGGGGCGATCCGGGTGGCGATTGATCAGGCGCATGGCCAAATCCTCCGTGGCTTACAGCTTGGCGTCGGCGGCCATCTGCACGTAGGTCGGATCGAAACGCAGCTTGAGATTGGCGGTGTCGCCGCTGGTCACGCCGTTGGCGAACGCCATGCCGACCGCACTGGTGTCTTTCGCGCCTTCGCCGAGCAAACCGTGCTCAAACGAAAACTCGGCGACCCTGCGCATGGTTTCCGGCAGTTGCTTGCTGGTGGCGAACGCCAGGGCTTCTTTGGGGGTGGCGAACAGTTTGGTGGTGTCCAGTTGCGCCTGGAATCCGGCCAGGTCGGTGCCCGAGGCCTTGGCCATGTGCTCAAGCGCGGCTTTGCTCGCAGCGTTTTTTGCGTTCATCAGCTCGACCACTTCGAACCACGCGCCGGTCAGCGCCTTGCCCAGGGCCGGGTTGTCTTTGAGGGTGGCGCTGTTGACCACCATCATGTCCATGATTTCGCCGGGGATCTGGCTGGAATTGAAGACTTCGGTCACGCCGGGTTTGGCCTTGATGTCCGAGAGCATCGGGTTCCAGGTGGTGACGGCGTTGACCTGCTCGGTGTTGAAGGCGGCAGAAATGTCGGCATCGGAGGTGTTGACCACTTTCAGGTCTTTCTCGGTCAGGTCGACCGAGTCCAGCGCGCGGGCCAGCAGGTAATGCGAGACCGACAGTTCGACCAGGTTGACGTCCATGCCCTTGAGGTCGGCAACTTTCTTGCCCTCGCCTTTGAGAACGATGCCGTCGTTGCCGTTGGAGAAATCGCTGACGATCAGCGCGGTGCTGTCGACGCCGCCGGCGGCCGGGATGGTCAACGCGTCCATGTTGGTCATGGTGCAGCCGTCGAACTGACCGGCGGTGTACTGATTGATCGATTCGACGTAATCGTTGAGCTGGACCACGTCGATCTTGATCCCGTATTTCTTCGCCCATTTATCGACGATGCCCTGGCTGCCGGCATATTCCCATGGCATCCAGCCGGCGTAGATCGTCCAGCAGACACTGAAGTGGTCTTTCTGCGCGGCGGGGGATTGGGTGCTGACGAGCGCGGCGAACGCGGCGGCGAGAAGGGCGGGCAAACGTAGTCGGGACATGGTGGCTTCTCCAGTTGATCGAGGGCGGACAGGAAGGCAACGCGGCACCGCGAACGGTGGCTTGTCTCCCGGGCTTTTGTCCCGCCGTGTAACCTCAACTGGAGGTCGCCAACTCTCGGACCAGCCACTCGCAGATGCGAGCCGGAACCCTAGTCAGCCATTGCAAATTGTGGTGCCGCGAACCTGTGATGACTCCTGCACGGGTTTGCTAAAGCGAGAGGCGTGCCAAGTCGCGGCGAGCCTTCTGCGACGCGGCTTGCGGGTGGAAGGATGCGGTTGGCAGGTGGCGGCGACGCTTTGTGTTGGTGCGCGCCTGCACCGTGATGCAGCGCGATGGCCGCTGATCCGATGCTCGGTGGGGCGTGGGCACTCGGTAGCGGTCAGCCAGTCAAACGTGATGTCAGCCGGTCTGTGCCGACTGCTGTCACAGGTCTTTCAGGAGGCCGCCATGCGTATTTCAAAATTGCTGCGTTGGGTGCTGCCGGGAGCAGTGCTCGGTCTGGGGCTGTCCGGTTGTTACTACTACGCCGGCGGCTACGATGTTTATTCCTCGCCCTATTACTATCCCGGCTATTACTCGCCCTATTACTACGGTGGTTATTACGGTCCGCGCTACTACGGCGGTGCCCGCTATTACTACGGCGGTTATGGCTATCGCGGCGGCTATGAACGGGGTTATCACGGCGGTGGATACCACGGTGGGCACCACTAATCAGCGGCTGAATGAAGGCGTTTTTGGATGAACAAGGTTTCATGAAGCACTTGTTTCAAGTTGTTGCAGAAACGCACCAGATGCCGAAAACGCTGTCTGATTTTTCGTCAGTCGCCGAATAAAAGACTGACGCCTGCCAGCGTCGCTGGTGTGGCTACCCGCGGTCCAGGAGGCCGCCATGTATCGCCGAATTCTTCTGTTTACCGTGATGCTTTTTTCCCTTGGCGGATGCGTCCCTTATTCCTACGGAGATGGCTATTACAGCTCAGAGGTCTACACATCGCAGGCACCTTCGTATTACAGCGGTGGCACTTATTACACCGGCGGCAGCACGTACTACTCGGCGCCGCGCTACTACCAGCCAGCACCGCGCTATTACCAACCGGCTCCACGCTATTACTCGGCGCCTCGTTATTACCAGCCGGCCCCGCGCTACTACGAGAGCCGCCGCTGGCACGGTCATGATCGCGGACGCTGGGATGACCACCGCCGCGGTGGCTGGGATGACCGCCGGGGTCGTGGCAACTACGACCGTCACAGTGGACGTGGCGATTACAACCGGCACGGCAACCGCTGGTAACCCCTCGCAAAAAGCGGCGCATTGAGCGCCGCTTTTTTTGTGCCCGCTTTTTGTGTTGGTGTGGATCGCACCATCTCCTAGGGGGTTCTCGGATCCCTCCTACAGTTTTATTTCTGAACATTTGTTAGCGTTTGTATGCACATGTTGATGTTGAAAAACTTCAATTTCAGGGAGGTGTATAAGCGCGGGATATTGCTCAGATATGAATTTTCTTATCATTCATCAGAATTTTCCCGGTCAGTTTCGTCATGTGGCGTTGGAAGCATTGCGCAGACGTCTGGGCGTCATTGCAATTGGACGCGATACAGCGCCAGGTATTGCGGGGGTAAGGTTATTTCGATATCGACCATCAAGGAAGATGATTAATGGCGTTCATAACTATTTGTACAGATATGAAGAGGCAGTTTCGGACGGGCAACAAGTTCAACGAATATTGAAGAGGCTCAGCCAGGCAGGCTTTCGGCCTGATGTAGTTCTTGCTCATCCCGGGTGGGGTGAAACGCTATTCGTCAAAGATGTTTACCCCGATGTGCCGCTAGTTCATTTCTGTGAGTACTATTACCGAGCGCGTGAGGCGGACTCTGGTTTCGATCCTGAGTTTCCCTGTGCGATGGATACGTCCTCAAGGCTTAGAGTCTTGAATTCGATGCATCTCCTGAATATTGAGCAGTGCGATGCCGGGATTGCACCTACGCAATGGCAGCGCGGTCTTTTTCCGAAAACATATCAGTCTAAAATTCGCGTCATTCACGAAGGCATTATTCAATTTACCGAATCAGAAGAGGTCGAGTCTGTAACGCTACCCGGCGGGCGCGTGATAAAAGCGGGTCAGCCTGTGGTGACTTATGTCGCCAGAAACCTCGAACCGTACCGAGGCTTTCATAGTTTTATGAGATCCATTCCCTATATTCAGGAAAAGTGCCCGAGTGCGCAGATTGTTGTTATAGGTGGGGATGGCGTCAGTTATGGGCGGCTGCCTTTTGGATTTTTGAACTGGCGAAGCAAGATGATTGCGGAGGTGGATTTTGATGCTTCCAATGTTCACTTTGTTGGGAAGTTGTCTTATCTAACTTACAGGTCGGTTCTGAGTCTTTCAAAGGCTCACGTGTATTTGACGTATCCGTTTGTACTGTCGTGGTCTCTGTTGGAAGCAATGGCTTCTGGCTGTGTTGTCGTAGGTTCAAATACCGCTCCCGTACAGGAAGTTGTCGAAGATGGAATCAGCGGGATACTTGTTGGTTTTTTTGACGTTGAAGAAATCGCCACGGCAGTGTGCAGGGTTTTAACGTCTTTCGGTGGTTTTGAGTCTATGAAAGATGCGGCGAGGTTGAAGGCAAGCGAATTTGATGTGGTTAAAGGAGTAAGTGGTTACTTTGAAGTATTTAAGGAGTTGATGAGGTGAGTTGTTTCGAGTGATGTGATTGGTCATTTTAAAATGGAGATTTGAAATGCTTAAGATGTCTCGCAAGGAGGTTTTTCGCCAGTGCAGAAGGGGAGTTAAATATGGCGTGTTATTAGCGATCTGTTATTGGGTCGTTGATTTCTGTATTCGATGGGAGGAGGCCGCAGTAGCGCGCGAGATTTATCAGAAGAAACAAGGGGCGTGCAGCAGGAAGCTGGCGGGTATGGAGCAGGTCCCGATACTTGGCGGCAGCCTGCTGGACCGGACAAAGATTCCCGGATTCCATTTTGGATCGACATTAAGGAGCGACGGTTCCTGTATTGCCGATCTTCTTTCAGGGTCATTCTGGTGGACGGGAAAAGAACTGTTTCCGGAATATGAAGCTCACGGGGTAGAACCACCCATTAGTTGGACGTATTACAATGTTTCCGCCAGACTTTACACCAGAAGGGATACCACGGAGCCGCATAATATGGGCGGACGGCATGTGGATTGGCCGGATGATCTGGTTGTAAAACTGAAGAACTATCCAGGCCTGGAACTTTGGCTTACCGCGCCTCCACCCAGTATCAAAAATGAATTCTCTGTTCGAATTTTTGTTATGCCCGACTGGCGCCGGCGTGATGGAACACCACGGAAGATAAATTGTATTGGTTTAAATTCGCCCGAATCTAAAGCTTCTGCCAGTGGTTTGAGTAAAGCATATCTTTTGAAAATGAATAAGGAGCAGTTGGAGAATTTGGAGTTTGGGAGTTTACGTACGTATTGCACGGTCGAGTTGCACCATTTCGACTTTGCAGGTGGGGATGCTCGTATACATTTGGGTACCGAGGGCTTGCGGGGTGCTCCAGAAGCGCTTAAGGCTGTCAGCGACTATCTTTCACATTCAATTATTACAGGGAAATGAATATGAGCTATATATTCAGTGGTTTGGAAAAGTTGGAAATTTTGCAGGCTGCAAATATTTGTGAGGGAATGAAATTCAATGTCGAGGAGGAAGAGTATTTTGCGATGGCAGTGGAGGGGCGAAACTGCGCTGTACTTTATCGTACATTGTCGAATATTTTGGGTGGGAAATTCTTAGGCGGTTCTGCGTTCGATGAGAGCGTAATGGGCATTTTTAAAGATGCCAAACTCTGGCTCGATGTAGCAATTGATGCAAATGGCGGAGTGGGCGCTTATTCTGCATTGATCCGAGCTTATACCCTGCGGCAGGGGGAGTTAAGGTTAAATAAAAAAATCAGCGATTCGAAGATGCAACAGTCATCTAATCAGGTGGCTGTCAATCTCATGAATACGTTGATAAAAGGCTCCGTTGAGCATGATTTGGCTCCATGGACTGTGCCCTCCATAAGCCAAATTGCAGAAATCGATGCGAGCGCTATTGGTAAAGTATTATTTCGTGAAGATGTTGATGAAATTGATACAGCTACCAGTCGTAATGCGGGATGGTCTGGAACAATCGGCTTCAGCCTGTTGGGTGGAGAAAAACCATATGAAACTTGGAGGTTGATCTCCGCCGGTGATCCGGATTCCCATATAAAAGGGAATCATCATCTTGCCAAGTTAAACAGGCTTGATGACCTAAAGAATGTTCTGTTTGCCGTGGACTCATACAGTGTTGCATTGCAGGCAGTGATTAAAAACTTCGGGTCGAATATGGTTGAAAGCCTGTTTTCAGTTCTGCCCGAACAAATAAATATCGCTCTCGCCAGTGGCAGCATCAATCCACTGATTCAGCATGTGGTGAAAGGTACGCCCATCTCACCTATTGTCAGCCTGATATTGCGATATAACCTGAATGATTTCTTTGACATGCTCAGGCGAACCTACGACGGGAACTCGGCCGCCACACCGACCACCGATGAAACCTTCGCCTCCAACGCCTACACATTTTTCTCCGCACTTTCTCCGTCTCAATCGCAAAGCATCGTTACCAGAACCATTGGCGAGTATGGCAGTGCCAAGGACTGGGCAACGTTGGCCAGTCAGGCAACGCCAATCGGCGCCGCGTTACGCAATTCCCTCAAGCAACTAAGCGAAATCGTGATTGAGCGGGCCGACGGTTTTTCCGGACGCAGCCTGGAGCTTTACGACCCCGAAACGGGCGAGGGCTTCATCACTGAACAGTGGCTTGCCGATCGCTCTGAAATGCTGGCCCGGCTGATTTCCCGAACCAATGGATCGTTCGGTCGAAATACTGTCCAGACCTTTTCCTATTCAGACTTGGCTTCGGGCAAACAGGCCCTTATGACCACCGGCGTCTCAAACCCTCTGGTCATGTTTGGTGATGATGGCGGACGATCATTTGGTGGCGGGGCAAATACCGATCATCTTTACGGCAGTGGCGGCAACGATTCAATCAGTGGGCTGTCCGGTAATGACTTTATCCAGGGAGCTCGCGGCAATGACTCTTTAACAGGAGGCGATGGCAATGATGCGTTGTACGGTATGGCCGGTGATGATGTGTTGGTGGGTGGCAAGGGTAACGACTCTCTCGCTGGTGGGCCAGGTAACGATCGGTATGAGTTCTCCAGCGGAGATGGAATCGACGAGATTTTTGATGCGCACGTTGGGGGCGGATTGCTGATAAATGGACTTCCGATCCCACCTCTCGAACGCAGTGCTCCGCTCAGCAATATCTGGCTTACGGAAGATCGAGCCATCAGCTTGACGCTCATTGAAGATCAGGCTGAAAACACGCTGAACATTAAATACGGACTGAGTGATCTCATCGTCGTGAAGAACTTCAATCCGGGGATGCTCGGCATTGATCTTCCTGATTACCAGGACCAGGCGTTCCCCGCTCCCGATCTGGTCCTTCAAGGCGACTGGAAAATTAAAGATAACGACCCCAATGTTCGCGGAGATCAGCCTTCTTACGATGAGTTGGGCAACGCTTTGCTTTTGCCCAATGTTAAACAGAGGAACAAAGCGGACCTGCTTTACGGATCACCGAAAGATGACCTCATCGTTGGTCTTGGCGGGTCTGATCGACTGTTCGGCAAAGAAGGCAACGATCGTTTATTCGGTGACAAGCAGACGACGCTGGAAAATGCATTTGCCGATGCAACAAAAGGAAAGGCTAGCCGTGGCGATTGGCTGGATGGTGGGCAGGGTGATGACCTGCTTGTCGGCACTGCCTCGCGAGACGTGCTGCTCGGCGGCAACGGTCGAGACACGCTGATTGGGGGAGCAGGTGATGACAATTTGTCCGGTGATCAAACAACCGGTGCACATGAGCAAAATTGGACAGTCAAGCGCATCGACGTTCCACTCAGTGATGGCGTCATCAGCATGCGTAGCGTCTTTGACAAATTTTCATTGAATAGTCCCACCGAGGGCGGTGACGACATCCTCTATGGGCAGGGTGGCCGGGATTTTATCAATGGCGGCAGGGGAGATGACCTGCTCGATGGCGGAAGTGACGACGACACACTGTACGGCGAAGAGGGTAATGACACGCTGGCTGGCGGGAGTGGCGATGACACATTATCGGGAGACAACCTGGATTGGGGTGGCGGTCTCGACAGTCGCCATCATGGCAACGATTTGTTGGCGGGTGGCAGTGGCGATGACTACCTTGCCGGAAACGGTGGTAGCGACGTGTTGTACGGCGGCAGCGGCAATGATGTGCTGAAAGGTGATGACGAGGTGCTGCGAGGCGTTTCGGGTGATGCCGCAGACTTTTTCGGAAGTGATTTTCTGGATGGCGGTGAGGGCAATGACACCCTTTGGGGCGGCGGTGCCGATGACTCACTTTTCGGTGGCAGCGGCAACGACGAGTTAGTTGGTGATTACCATGAACACCCGATTCGTTATCACGGTGATGACTATCTTGATGGCGGTGCGGGTGACGACACACTCCGTGGCTTGGGTGGCTCCGACACACTGATAGGCGGATCAGGCGCCGACGCTCTGGATGGCGATGAGCCCAACTTGAAAGCGGGCGGAACCAACGATGACCACATTCAAGGTAATTCAGGAAACGATACGCTCTGGGGTGGTTTGGGCGCCGATACGCTTTTGGGCGGTGCTGATGATGACCTTTTGGTGGGGGACTACGAGCAAACATCCGAAGCAGAACATGGCGCCGATTTTCTTGACGGCGGCTCAGGCAACGACACTTTGCTGGGCAGTGGTGGAAACGACACGCTGGTTGGCGGGGAGGGAGTCGATTATTTGCGCGGCGGCCCTGGCGATAACGTGTTTGAGGGTGGTGCCGGCAACGATTATCTGGAAGGGATGCAGGGTAACGATGTTTTCTACTTCGGAGTGGGTGATGGACTGGATGTTGTTACCGATACAGGTGGCAACAATGTCGTAAGTTTTGGTGATGGATTTTCTGCGGAGAACTTGCAGGCCAAGATCGTCAATCTTGATGTGGGCACGGCGTTGCGGCTGTCGAATGGTATTGGTGACGCGCTTCTGATTCTTCACCATGAAAAGTGGGCAGGTTCGACGTTCAGGTTCAGCGACGGCGTGATCCTGAATTTCCAGGATGTAATCAAATTAACGGTGCAACCGGTAGATATAACGGATCCGTCTACGACAGTTGCTGCGGTACCCGATCCCGAAAAAAAGCAGGACATTGAGAGTGAGAGCGAAGCAGTCGTCCAGACACTGCCCGATGACTTAGCCGCTTCTACTGAGAGGGAAGGCAGTGAAACGGGTCGTCACACCCGGTGGGATAGCCTTTTTCTTTCGGAACTGAACACAAAGCGCTCAGCGGCCCGGCAGGCATCAGGATTTGCACTGAACGATCAGGGTGTTTGGGTTAGAAGTCATATTGCTACCGACAAAAGTGGCTATGCCATCAGCGCCGAACTGATCCATGAGGACGTTGAAGCCGGAGTCTTTTCCAATACACCTGAGTGGATGGGGGCGATTGCCGCTGACGCTGTGGTGACTGAAAGACAGTCAAATTCTGCAACGAAAACCACGTTCAAGTTTGTAAAAGCAGAAACTGCGCAATTACCGAAACAAAAGCCAAAATATTACCCGTCTGGCTCCAGTTATTCGGGGTTCTCGTTCAACGTGGGTGATGCTGTAGTCGAAGATATAGACCACTCGGGCGCTATTCTGGGGTGGTACGTGTACCCCGCTGGCAGTTTTGAAAATCATGAAATTGTTCGTAAAGCGTTTCGCTGGAGCTCTACTACCCAAACGATCAAGCATAAAGTTGTTCATGGTAATGACGCTGGCGGCAGGGTAAATCTCGAAGTGGGAAATCTCTTTCATGGCGGTGCAGGAGATGACTTGGTGGTTACCTATGCTGGTTCAGTGCTTAAGTACGGCGGGGTGAGCGACAGGATCCCAGGCGCATTTTTATCAGCTGGCGCAGGCAACGACACACTGCTCGGCTCCGCGGGTGCCGATTATTTGATCAGTGGGCCGGGAGAAGATTGGCTTTACGGCGAAAACGGTCCCGACACTTACATAGTTGAAGCGCATGATGGCGCAACCACCATTATTGCCGACGTTCTTGACCCTGTTTTTTTGCGCCCCGAGGTTGGAGCCTCTGGGTGGCATGAAGAGTTTGGGGGGCTTGATATTGATACCGTCGTTCTTCCGGAAGAGGCGAAACCAGATAAGTTGAAACTAACCTGGGGTGCTGTGTTGGTTGAGGCGGTAAATATTGAACTGTCACCCACCCCACCGCGTGGGGCTCATCGTCAACCGCCTCGAGCCCAGATGCTGTACACCACACTCGATATCGAATGGGGCGGAACTCAAAAAGTACGAATCGTTTTGCCCAATCCGAACGATCTCAGTGGTTCCGGAATTGAAAGGGTGAGGTTTGCTGATGGCTCGAGCATCAATTTTAAAGACGTCGTTAGCCGCTTAGGCATTGCCCCCGATACTTACCATCATGGCATCACCGTTCAGTACGCTACTCAGGTTAAGTCTTTTCGAGACAACCGTTTTCTACCGCTCGTGGGCGGTCGCGGTAATGACACCCTCAGCGGCACTGGTGAAATAAGAGGGATGCAAGGAGATGATCTGCTCGGCGGTGGCTCAGGTGATGAAGTGCTTTACGGTGGGCCGGGCAATGACACCTTGTCCGGTGGCGGGGGCAATGATGTTTATAAATATGATGGGCTTGGGCGAGACCTGGTAATCAATGCCGGCGGCGGAACTGACGGTATAGATTTTTCGGAGGTCGGACTGTCGATTGGTCAACTCAAGTTCCACCGTGAACGGAATGATCTCGTCATCGTAGTGAGTTATGGCATGTCTCCAAAGGTTCGTGTCTCCGAACACTTTTCAGGAGGCGATGCCGCTATCAGCTTCATCAGCGTTCAAGGAGAAGAGGGCGCTGTTAAAAATTACACGGCGAACCAGCTCACTGAGCTTTTGCACCCTCTACCTCCCTTACGGGACGTAGAGGATATCTTGCCGAGAAATGATGAAGAGGCGTTGCGGGCAATGAAGGAAATAATCGCGTTTTATGAGTTGAATATTTGATCGCAGATAGTTTCGCAACGGGCTCAAACTTCCCGCGACAGAGCCCAAAAGACTGCCATCGCGGGTAACGATAGGTTCTAGTATTGCGACAGATCCGCCAACGGATGCCGCCCCTCCCACACCTTGTGAAAGTGCGCCTCGACCACCGCGTCCGGCACCCGGGCGATGTCCGGCCAGTGCCAGTGCGGTTTTTGATCCTTGTCGATCAGTCGCGCCCGGACCCCTTCGCTGAATTCCGGATGGCGGCAGCAATTGAGGCTCAGGGTGTATTCCATCTGAAAGACTTCGGCCAGTGACAAGTGGCGGGCACGAATTATCTGTTCCCAGACCAGATGCGCCGTCAGTGGCGAGCCTTCACTCATGGTTTTCGCCGCACGGGCAATCAACAGGTCGCTGCTGTCCCGATGCAGGCTGATGGCTTTCCAGGCGCAGGTCACGTCGCTGACATCCAGCCATTCATCGATCTGCTGCCGACGCGGCAGCCATTGCGCCTCAGGCATTTGCGCCACGGCTTCCTGCTGCAGCGCTTTGAGCAGGCTGTTGAGCTGCATGGCGGTCTGTTCCTGCCAGTTCAACTGCAACAAGCCGTCGATCAGTTCCTGTTGCTGGTCGTCAAGCAGGAAGCGGTCGGCCAGATCCAGATCGATCGCATCGCGACCGTTCATGTGTGCGCCGGTCAAACCCAGGAACAAACCGAGCCTGCCCGGCAGCCGCGACAGAAACCAACTGGCGCCGACATCCGGGTACAGGCCGATGCTGATTTCCGGCATCGCCAGTCGACTGCTCGGCGTGACGATCCGGATGCTCGCGCCTTGCAGCAGGCCCATGCCGCCGCCGAGCACATATCCATGGCCCCAGCAGATCAGCGGCTTCGGGTAGGTGTGGAGGCTGTAGTCCAGCCGATATTCAGCATTGAAAAACTGCGCGGCCAGCGGCGGAACCTCGCCGGGATGGGCGCGACAGGCTTCCACCAGGCTGCGCACTTCGCCACCGGCACAGAAGGCCTTGGCGCCGTTACCGCGCAGCAGCACGCAGACGATTTGCGGCTCCTTGGCCCAGGCGTTCAGTTTGTCGCTCAGGGCGTGGATCATCGGCAGGGACAGCGCATTGAGCGACTTTTCGGCATCCAGCGTGGCCACGCCGATGCGCGCGCCGTCGGTGCCGGTGAGTTCTTCGAAGTGCAGATTCATCGTGACCTCGATCGGGAATTTGAACGATCAGTATGATCGCTGTGTGGGAAAGTGCCGGATCTGCGTCAGATCAATTGACAAGCGTGGTCGGCTTTCCTAGGGTTCGCCCCACTGATTTTGCCGGGTATGACCATGACTGCTGACGACCGTATCAAACTCGAACCGAGCTGGAAGGAGGCACTGCGTGCCGAGTTCGACCAGCCCTACATGGCAGAGTTGCGCACTTTTCTGCAGCAGGAGCGGGCGGCCGGCAAGGAAATCTATCCGCCGGGACCGCTGATTTTCAATGCGTTGAATTCGACGCCGCTGGACAAGGTGAAAGTGGTCATCCTCGGCCAGGATCCGTACCACGGCCCGGGCCAGGCCCACGGCTTGTGTTTCTCGGTGCAACCGGGCGTGCCGGCGCCGCCTTCGCTGGTCAACATCTATAAAGAGTTGAAGCGCGACCTGAACATCGACATTCCCAACCACGGCTACTTGCAGAGCTGGGCGGATCAGGGCGTGCTGATGCTCAACACCACCATGACCGTAGAGCGCGCCAACGCCAATGCGCACAAGGACAAGGGTTGGCAGTTCTTCACGGACCGGATCATTGAGGTGGTCAGTCAGCGGCAGCCGCATCTGGTGTTCATGCTCTGGGGTTCCCATGCCCAGAGCAAACAGAAGCTGATCGACGCCACCAAGCATCTGGTGTTGACCTCGGTGCACCCGTCGCCGCTGTCGGCCTATCGCGGCTTTCTCGGTTGCGGGCATTTCAGCCGCACCAACAAGTTCCTGGAGCAGAACGGCGAAGCGCCGATCGAGTGGCGTCTGCCGTCGGTGGTCTGATGCTCAGGGCTGGCGGTTAATCTCGTTCCCACGTCGAGGCGTCCGCGTGGGAACGATCAAAACCGGATCAGGCTTCGGGATTACGGTTCCAGTACTTGAACAACGGTTCCGCCAGAAACAACACGAACAACAACCGCATCACCTGCATCGCCGTCACCAGCGGCACTGACAATTGCAGGGTTTCTGCCGTCAGGCTCATCTCGGCGATTCCGCCGGGCATCATGCCCAGGGTCAGCGATCGCAGATCCAGATGGGTCATGGCACTCAGTCCCAACGCCGCCAGTGTCGCGATCAACATGGTCAGCGCCGTGCCGATCAACGTCCGTCCCATGAACGACGGTGCCCGGCGGAAGAACTGGCGGTTGAAGTGACAGCCCAGACCGCTGCCGATCAGCCACTGGCCGATCTGACTGCCGCCATTGGGCAGACCGATGTGCAGATCCCAGCCGATGCTCACTGCTGCGCTGACCAGCAGCGGGCCGAACAGCCATGGGTTGGGTTGACGCAAACGTTGCCAAAACCAGGCGAGCAGGCCGCCCGCCGGAAAAAGAATCGCCAGCCAGCGCCAATCGACGCTGCCGGCGTGAGAAATCGGTGCGCCATCGCCCAGCAGATATTTGAATGCCGCCGGCACACACAGCACCACCACCAGCACCCGCAAGCTCTGCCCGGCCGCGACATGGCTGAGCATCGCGCCGTTGCGTGCGCCGAGGTTGACCATCTCGCCGGAGCCGCCGGGCATGCTGGAGAAGAATGCCGTGGCGCGATCCTCACCGGTGCGGCGCATCAGCCACACGCCGACCACCGCCGACAGGCTGGTGACCAGCGCGCCGAAAAAGATCAGGCCGAAGTGGCTCAGTACCTGCTCCATCACCAGCGGGGTGAAGTGCAGGCCGATGCCGATCCCGACGATCCACTGGCCGCATTTGCGGCCGCCAGGGATTTCGGTCAATTGCCACGGGGTCAGGCAGCGCACCAGGATGATCGCCAGCAACGAGCCGACCATCCACGGCAGCGGCCAGCCGATCTGGCTGGCGATGTAACCGCCAAGCAGACCGACCAGCGGGGTTCCCCACCACGTTTTAAGGGAGAGCCGATCAGACATCGGCGATAGCGCGTTGCGCGGCCGAGCGTTTGCGCCAGATGCGCAGCAGTGGCATCAGCAACATGATCGCTGTCAGCACCCAGACACCGAAGGTGATCGGGCTCGACCAGAGAATCTCCAGCGCACCGTTGGAAATCGACAGCGCCCGGCGCAGATTCTGCTCCATCAGGCCGCCGAGGATGAAGCCCAGCAGGACTGGCGACAGCGGGAAGTCCAGTTTGCGCAGGATGTAGCCAAAGATGCCGATGCCTACCATCAGGAACAGGTCGAACGTGGTCGCGTGCACGGCGTAGACGCCGATCCCGGTAATGATCGCGATCACCGGCACCAGTGCCCAGTTCGGTACAGCGAGGATGCGGGTGAAGATACGGATCATCGGGATGTTCAGGATCACCAGCATGATGTTGGCGATGAACAGCGAGGCGATCAGGCCCCAGACGATGTCCGGTTGTTGCTGGAACAGCAGTGGGCCCGGAGTGATGTTGTACAGCGACAGGGCGCCAATCATCACCGCCGTGGTGCCCGAACCCGGAACGCCGAGGGTCAGCATCGGCACCAGCGCGCCGCAGGCGGAGGCACCGATGGCGGTTTCCGGCGCAGCGAGGCCGCGCGCGTCGCCCTGACCGAACTTGCCGCTGGCTCCGGCGATGCGTTTCTCGGTCATGTAGGCAACGGCGCTGGCCAGGGTCGCGCCAGCACCCGGCAACACACCCATGATGAAACCGAGCAGGCCGCAACGGATGTTCACCACGAACACCGAAGCCGCTTCCTTGAAGTTGAACATCATCCGGCCGGTGGCTTTTACCGCTTCCTGGCCGCGATGGGTTTTTTCAAGCAACAAGAGAATTTCGCTGACCGAGAACAGGCCCAGTACCAGCACCACGAACTGAATGCCGTCGGTCAGGTGAATGTTGTCGCCGGTGAAACGGTACACGCCACTATTGGCGTCGATGCCGACGCTGGACAGGAACAGGCCGATCAACGCCGCGATGAAGGTTTTCAGCGGTCGGTCACCGGCCATGCCGCCCAGGCAGACAATCGCGAACACCATCAACACGAAATATTCCGCCGGCCCGAAGGCAATCGCCCATTTCGCCAGCAGCGGCGCGAACAGCACCATGCCGCAGGTGGCGATGAAGGCGCCGATGAACGAACTCCATGCCGACAACGACAGCGCCACGCCAGCCAGGCCTTTGCGGGCCATCGGGTAGCCGTCGAGAGTGGTCATCACGGTGGAGGCTTCGCCGGGGATGTTCAGCAGAATCGAACTGATCCGGCCGCCGTATTCGCAGCCCAGATACACCGCTGCCAGCAGGATCAGAGCCGATTCCGGTGGCAAGCCGAGGGCGAATGCGATGGGGATCAGCAGCGCTACGCCATTGATCGGCCCCAGACCCGGCAACAAGCCGACCACGGTGCCGATCAGCGTGCCGGTCAGGGCCGTGACCAGGTTGTACGGGCTCAGCGCGACGCCGAAGCCCTGACCCAAATAACCGAGAGTATCCATATCAGTTCTCCAGAACGTCGAGCAGGCCGAGGGGCAGCGGAACGTCCATCAAACGGTCGAACAGCAGGTAAAGACCCACGGCCATCAGGCTGATGATCACCACACTCGGCAACCAGCGGCCGCCGTACAGTCGGGCCATTGGTACGCCGATGATGATGCTGGCGACGATGAAACCAAGGGGTTCGAAAGTGCCGGCGAACACCAGCAGCAGGGCCACGCAGATGCCGATCTTGGTCAGGGTTTCGCGGTCCAGTGGCGGCTCGTCGTCGCTGTGCTTGATGGGCGCTGGACGAAAAACCATGTACAGCAACGCCAGGCCCATCAGGCCGAGCATCAGCAATGGAAACGCCCGGGGGCCGACCGGTTCGTAGGAAAACGCCGCCTGGTAAGGCCACGCCATCAGTGCCAGGCCGACGCAGGCCAGCAACAGCACCGAGGCAAAAATGCGTTGAATAAGCATGAGGGAACTCCTGCCATGGCCCCGGTGAAAGGGCCATGGACGCTAGACAGAGACGATCACTGAATCAGGCCGAACTCTTTGGCCAGCACCTTGTAGTCCGCCACTTGCTTCTTGACGTAGGTGTCCAGCTCGGGACCGGTCATGGCGAACGGGAAGAGTTCACGCTGATCGCGCAGCTTGGCGAAGTCGTCGGAGGCCAGCAGTTTGTCGAAGGAGGCTTTCCACCAGGCGTAGTCTTCATCGCTGACTTTCGGCCCGAGATAGAAACCGCGCACCACCGGCCAGACGATGTCGTAACCCTGTTCGCGGGCAGTCGGGATGTCTTTCATTTCCGGCTCGTCCAGGCGTTTCTCGGCAAACACGGCCAGCAGGCGCATGTCACCACTCTGGATGTGCGGCATGGAGTCGGAGATGTCGGTACTGCCGACCTGGATGTGGCCGCCGAGCAGGGCGGTAGCGATCTCGCCGCCCCCTTCGAGGGCGACGTAGCGCAGGTCGCGCGGGTTGATCCCGGCGGCTTTAGCGATCAGTGCGGTCTGCATCCAGTCCTGGCTGCCGACGGTGCCGCCGGAGCCGATGACCACGGAGCTCGGATCTTTCTTCAGTGCTTGCACGAGATCGTCGAGGGTTTTGTAGGGGGAGTCGTTTTTCACCGCGATGGCGCCGTAGCTGGTGCCGACCGCCGCCAGCCAGCGCACGTTGGTTTCATCGAACCGACCGAACTTGCCTTGGGCCAGGTTCAACAGCGAACCGCTGGACCACGCCACCAAAGTGCCCGCATCAGCCGGACGCTGCGCCACGACGGCGTTGTACGCCACCGCGCCGACACCGCCGGGCATGTAGGTCACGCGCATCGGTTTGGTCAGCAGTTTTTCGTTGACCAGCGCGCTTTGCGCCAGTTTGCAGGTCAGGTCGAAACCGCCGCCGGGGGAGGCCGGGGCAATGCATTCAGGACGTTTCGGTTCGGCCATCAGTTGGCCGGCGAACAGTACGCAACCGGCGGCGAGAGCGAAACGGCGCAGGGATCGGTTCATGAGTGTCTCCACGGGAGTTGTTGTTTTTGGGGATATTTCAGGTGCGGCAGTTTCGCGCGCGCAGGCTGACAGGCTCAGACCCGGACGGGTTGAACGCCGCGCAGCCGACGATGGCGCTGACAAGCGAAAACGGGGAAATACGAGAGGAAGAATGAAACGGGTCAACCTGAAGCTGTGTGGACAGCATGATGCAGTACCTCGTTATTGTTCTTATTGGCGAAAACGCATCGTGACGTTTTTCGAGAGCTACGTTTTGAAGCTATGGTGCAGGAACGGAGAAAACGGCGAAGGTCGGCAGTCGGGACCCTCGGTGAAGCGACTGTAACGGCCCAACCTTTCGCTAACCTTTCAGTATTCTTTCGCGTGTTTTCGGGCTTCACAGTGGCGGTTGCGGCTGTAAACTCCGCCGCAAAGAATGGCGTCGGCCATCCCTGAATGAGGTAGAGATCCATGCGTGTCCTGCTCGTCGAAGACCATTTGCCGCTGGCCGAAAGCGTTGCCCAGGCGCTCAAGAGCACCGGTCTGACCGTGGATGTCTTGCACGATGGCGTTGCTGCCGACCTGGCCCTGGGCAGCGAGGAATACGCGGTGGCGATCCTTGATGTCGGCCTGCCGCGCATGGACGGTTTTGAGGTGCTGGCGCGCCTGCGGGCCCGGGGCAAGAACTTGCCGGTACTGATGCTGACCGCCCGTAGCGACGTCAAGGACCGGGTCCATGGGCTCAATCTTGGGGCCGACGATTACCTCGCCAAGCCGTTCGAACTCACGGAACTCGAAGCGCGGGTCAAAGCCCTGTTGCGCCGCAGCGTACTCGGCGGCGAACGTCAGCAACGTTGCGGCGTGCTGGCCTACGACCTCGATACCCGGCGCTTCACCCTCGGCGAAGAACTGCTGACGCTGACCTCCCGCGAGCAGGCGGTGCTCGAAGCGTTGATTGCCCGTCCGGGAAGGGTGATGAGCAAGGAGCAACTGGCTGCTCAGGTGTTCGGTCTCGACGAAGAGGCCAGCCCCGACGCCATCGAAATCTACGTGCACCGCCTGCGCAAAAAGCTCGACGGCCATTCAGTGGCCATCGTGACCTTTCGCGGTCTGGGCTATCTGCTGGAAAGCCGCGATGCATAAGCCCAGCAGTCTGCGCTGGCGGTTGGTGTGGAACCTCGCGCTGCTGCTGGTGGTGTTGATGCTCGCCAGCGGATTGAGCGCGTACTGGAACGGTCGCGAAGCCGCCGACACCGCCTACGACCGCACACTTCTCGCGTCAGCACGGACCATCGCCGCCGGTCTGTCCCAGCGCGATGGCAGTCTCAGTGCCGACGTGCCTTACGTGGCGCTCGATACCTTCGCTTACGACAGCGCCGGGCGCATCTATTACCAGGTCAACGACATCAACCAGAAGTTGATTTCCGGCTACGAAAACTTGCCGGGCCCGCCGCCGGGCACACCGAGAACCGACAGCTATCCTGCCTTGGCGCGCTTTTACGACGCGAAATATCAGGGGCAGAACGTGCGCGTGGTGAGTTTGCTCAAGGCAGTGAGCGAACCGAACATGAACGGCATGGCGGAGATTCGCGTTGCCGAAACCGACGAGGCGCGCGTCAGCATGGCCCGCAGTCTGGCGGCCGATACGCTGCTGCGGCTCGGGATGCTGGCGATTGGCGCGTTGTTGCTGGTGTGGTTTGCGGTGAGTGCGGCGCTGCGGCCGATCGAGCGTTTGCGCACGGCAGTGGAAGAGCGTCAGCCCGATGACCTGCGGCCCTTGCCGTTGGTCGAAGTGCAGCACGAGTTGTGGCCATTGGTGCGAGCGCTCAATCACTTTACCGAGCGCCTGCGCGGGCAGTTCGAGCGGCAGGCGCAGTTCATCGCCGATGCGGCCCACGAGTTGCGCACGCCACTGGCGGCGCTCAAGGCGCGGCTTGAACTGGGCTTGCGCTCAAACGAGCCGCAGACCTGGCGCGACACGTTGGAATCTTCGGCGCAAAGCACGGATCGCCTGACCCATCTGGCCAACCAGTTGTTGTCGCTGGCCCGCGTGGAAAACGGCGCCCGGGCGATTGCCGAGGGCGGTGCGCAGTTGCTCGATCTGAGTCAGTTGGCGCGGGAACTGGGCATGGCCATGGCGCCGCTGGCCCACGCGCGGGGTGTCGCGCTGGCGCTGGAGGCGGACGAGCCGGTCTGGCTGCGTGGCGAGCCGACGTTGCTCAACGAGTTGCTGAGCAATCTGGTGGATAACGCGCTGGCGCACACGCCGCCGGGCGGCAACGTGATCCTGCGGGTCACGGCGCCGGCGGTGCTGGAGGTTGAAGACGATGGGCCGGGCATTCCGCTGGAGGAGCGGGATCGGGTGTTCGAACGCTTTTACCGGCGCAACCAGCAGGTGGCCGGTTCCGGGCTCGGGCTGGCGATCGTCGGGGAAATCTGCCGCGCGCATCTGGCGCAGATCAGTCTGCACGATGGGGAACAGGCGGGTTTGAAGGTGCGGGTGAGTTTTGTCGCCGGTTGATCAGTAGAACATCGACCGCGATTCTTCCAGATCGGCGCACAGCGCCTTGTTTTCCGGATCGATGCCGAGCTTGCGGAACGCCGGCACGCTGAACGGATCGATGCGGGCCATCGGGTGGTCGGTGTCCTTGTGGCAATACAGGCTGGCCACTTGCACGATGTCGACGTAATCGATCTGTTGCGATTCGCGCTTGAGGTCCTCATACAGACCCGGCAACTCCACCAGACGCTCGGGGAATTCCCAGACCCGCAGCAGCTTGTCGCCGAGCAGCGGGTGAATGTGGTCGATCACATGGTTGAGGCTGACCGGATCGGACAGCAATTCGTAGTGGTCTTCAGCGTAGGTCAGGATCGGCAGCACGCCGATCTGATGAACCAGTCCACCGAGCGCGGCCTGATCGGGTTTGAGTTGGGTGTAGCGGCGGCACAGGGCGTAGCTGACGCCGGCGATCTCCAGACTCTTGCGCCAGACTTCGCGCATCTTTTGTTCGACCACGTCGGAGCGGGCGTGGAAGATCTGCTCCATCACCAGACCGATCGCCAGATTGCTGCTGTAGTTGACGCCGAGCCGAGTGATGGCGGTGTGCAGGTCGGTGACTTCCTGAGTCGCACGCAGCAGCGGGCTGTTGACCACTTTGATCAGGCGCGCCGACAACGCTGTGTCGCGGCCGATCACTTTGCTCAGGTCGCTGACGCTGATGTCCGGATCTTCAGCGGCCTTGCGAATCTGCAGGGCCACTTCCGGTAACGTTGGCAGAACCAGGTCATCGTTATCGATGGCCTCAACCAAATCCTGTTGGACCTTATCCGCCAGCTCACTCATGTCGTTTCTCTAGGGTGTTGCAACAAATGCTGCGATCAACGCTGGATTTCGCGGTCGCGATCCAGTTCGTAAGGCAGGTCGAGCAAGTGCAGCGCCGGGCCTTCGGCTGCGCCCAGATGCAAATCGCCTGCGTCGGCAGCTTCGGCCTGCAACACCGCCAGCAGTTCAATATTCTTTTCGGCACGGGCAGCCAGTACCACTTCGCCGATGGAGCTGCCGTGGCTCGGGGCGAACAGCGGGGTGCCCGGCTCCGGCAATTCGCTGGCGTCCAGTTGCACGCGGTACAGGCGACGCTTGAGTTTGCCCAGGTACTGCATGCGCGCGACGATTTCCTGACCGGTGTAGCAGCCTTTCTTGAAACTCACGCCGCCGACGGCCTGCAGATTGAGCATCTGCGGGATGAACAGCTCGCGGGTGCTCGGCATGACCTGACCGATCCCGGCGCGGATCTGGCCCAGCAGCCATTGATTGAGTTCGGCTTCGCTCAAGTGCGCGGTCAATTTGCCTTTGACGGTGTCGGCCTGATCGGCGGGCACCCAGAGTTCGGCACGGTTCGGGGAGACGCGAATCGCGATCAGACCTTCGTGGCGGGCCACGCTGTCGGTTTCTGCCGGCAGTTCCAGACCCAGACTGCTCAGGGCCGCATCGCCATGATCGAGGCCGAAGCGCACCCAGGAGGCGCTTTCGTCGGTCAGTTTCGATTTGGAGAACACGGCGTACTTTTTCAGATCCGCCAGTTGCAGCTCCAGCAGCTCGCCGGCCATCGCCAGCAGCACGCCGTCGCCTTCCAGCACGATGCGGAAACTCGACTGCATGCGGCCTTTCTGCGTGCAGCGTGCACCGAGGCTGGCCTGGGTTTCGCTCAGATAATTGATGTTGCAGGTCAGTTGGCCTTGCAGGAATTTGCCGGCATCCGCGCCGCGAACCGCGAGAACGCCTTCATGAGAGAGGGTGCAGAAAAAAGCAGAATCGGCCATGGGTCATCGCAGGGTAAATAGACTGGGGCACATCATAAGGGGGTGCTGTTGAAATGGGTAGTTGATAAAGGATCGGTGGTGCCCGACCAAAGCCGACTGTTCGGCCCGCTTCGGGCCTGTATACTTGCGGCCTATTTGAGGAGGGCTCCATGGTCGAACAAGTTGAACTGAATCGCCTCTTTTGGCACAGCCGTCGCGGCATGCTGGAACTCGACGTGTTGCTGGTGCCGTTCGTGAAAGAGGTCTACGCCAATCTGAATGAGGTGGATCGCGCGTTGTATGTCCGCCTGCTCGAGTGCGAGGATCAGGACATGTTCGGCTGGTTCATGGAGCGCAGCGAATCGGAAGATCCCGAGCTGCAACGCATGGTTCGCATGATTCTGGATCGTGTCCAGCCCAAGTAACACGTTCGAATGCCGCTGGCACGCCTCACGGCAGTTGCTGGCGGCGTATCTGCTGGCCCAGGCATTCGCGCTGGGTTCTTTGTTTCTGTTGTCGATTCCTTTATGGGGTTCTCTGCTGGGGGCATTCGCATGTCTCGCCCATGCTGTCTGGGTGTTGCCACGGCAGATTCTGTTGAGTCATCCCAAGGCATTTTGCGGATTCCGTCGGGACGCGGATGGCTGGCAGCTGTGGAACAAGGCCGATGGCTGGCAAGCGGTGCAATTGCGCCCGGACAGCCTGGCGCTGCCGCTGATCGTGGTGTTGCGTTTTCGATTGCGTGGTGAGCGGCGCGTCAGGTCGATCTGCGTGCCGCGGGATGCGCAGGCGTCGGATTTGCACCGACGCCTGCGGGTACGCCTCAAGTTCAGCCGGCGTAGGTGGGCGGCACCAGAATAGTGTCGAGCGCTTCAGGCAGCAGGTCCGGGTAGTCGAGGGTGTAATGGAGGCCCCGGCTCTCCTTGCGTTCCATGGCCGAGCGGATCATCAGTTCTGCCACTTGCGCCAGGTTGCGCAGCTCGATCAGGTCACGGCTGACCTTGTAGTTACTGTAGAACTCGTCGATTTCGTCCAGCAGCAGACGCACGCGATGCTGTGCCCGTTGCAGGCGCTTGTTGGTGCGCACGATGCCGACGTAGTCCCACATGAACCGCCGCAATTCGTCCCAGTTGTGGGCGATGATCACGTCTTCATCGGAGTCGGTCACCTGGCTGGCGTCCCAGGCGGGCAAGGCGCGCGGGATCGCGACGTCGGGCAGTTGCTCGAGAATGTCCGCTGCAGCTGAGCGGGCGTAGACGAAACATTCGAGCAGCGAGTTGCTGGCCATGCGGTTGGCGCCGTGCAGGCCGGTGAAGCTGGTTTCGCCAATGGCGTACAGGCCGGGCACATCGGTGCGGCCCTGTTGATCGACCATCACGCCGCCGCAGGTGTAGTGCGCCGCCGGTACGACCGGAATCGGTTGCTTGGTGATGTCGATGCCGAAGCCGAGGCAGCGTTCGTAGACAGTCGGGAAGTGCGATTTGATGAAGGCTTCGGGCTTGTGGCTGATGTCGAGGTAGACGCAATCGACACCCAGGCGCTTCATTTCATGGTCGATGGCGCGGGCGACGATGTCCCGTGGTGCCAGTTCTGCACGTGGGTCAAAACGTTGCATGAAGCGTTCGCCGTTCGGCAGCTTCAAATGGGCGCCTTCGCCACGCAGGGCTTCGGTTACCAGAAAGCTCTTGGCTTGCGGGTGGTAGAGGCAAGTGGGGTGGAACTGGTTGAACTCCAGGTTTGCCACGCGGCAGCCCGAACGCCAGGCCATGGCGATGCCGTCACCGCAGGCGCCGTCGGGGTTGCTTGTATATAGATAGACTTTCGCGGCGCCGCCGGACGCCAGGATCACAAAGCGTGCTCCGAAGGTATCGACTTCTCCGGTTTTGCGATTGAGCACGTAGGCGCCCAGGCAACGTTCGCCTTCCAGCCCCAACCGACGCTCGGTGATCAGGTCGACCGCTACCCGCTGTTCGAGCAATTCGATGTTCGGGCGTTCTTTGGCCTGGGCCAGCAGGGTCGTGAAAATCGCAGCGCCAGTGGCGTCAGCTGCGTGGATGATCCGGCGATGGCTGTGGCCGCCCTCGCGGGTCAGGTGGAATTCGAAACCGCCGTCTTCCGTACCGGACTGCTCGTCGCGCGTGAACGGCACGCCCTGGTCGATCAGCCACTGGATTGCTTCCTTACTGTGCTCGACGGTGAAACGCACCGCGTCTTCATGGCACAGGCCGCCACCGGCATTCAGAGTGTCATCGACATGGGACTCGACGGTGTCGGTGTCGTCCAGCACGGCCGCGACGCCACCTTGTGCCCAATAGGTCGAGCCGTTGGCGAGGTCACCTTTGCTCAATACGGCGATGCGCAAGTGACCGGGCAGGGTCAGCGCGAGACTCAAACCGGCAGCACCGCTGCCAATCACCAGAACATCGTGTTGAAACTGTTGGCTCATTTCAGGATTCCGCTCAAAGCGACCCGGGTCGGGGTTGGCGCAGGACTGGCGGATGGGCGAGTCGAGGCAGCCACACAGCCCACTAGTATATAGAGGGGTTGGGCGGCACAATAGCCGGGCCGATATGGCATTGTGAAACTACCGTGACGGAAAATCCCGACGCTTTGTCGTCAGTTTTTTCAGCGGTTTTGGGGAAAAGCGACTGTATCGACGATGAAACAGGCTTTTTCCGCTCACGGTTGCACAAGGTCGGTGCGACGCGTCTATAAATATTTGGAACTTTTGCCAGAGGCCCAAGATCAATAGACAGTTGCCCGAAACAAGGGACAGTGTCGGCTTCAATGCGGAACCTGCGGTTGGGTTCTTGCCGGCGAGCCGATGACAAGATTATTCGCGCAGCCGGTTCATCCCGCGCTGCGTTTTTCGTGCGTGCCAAATCAGAGCTCGCAGGAAACTTGCTTGGAGGGGGAGAACTTTTGCGAAAAGCCCGAGTCTATGTTTGCAAGTCCGGTCGATTGGTCATGCAAGCCTCCTCCGAGTTTATCGAGGAGTGTTCATGCTAACCCAGGAAGAGGATCAGCAGCTGGTCGAGCGCGTTCAGCGTGGCGACAAGCGAGCTTTCGATCTGCTGGTGCTGAAGTATCAGCACAAAATTCTCGGGTTGATCGTGCGTTTTGTGCACGACACCCATGAAGCCCAGGACGTCGCACAAGAAGCCTTTATCAAGGCATATCGAGCGCTTGGAAATTTCCGCGGCGACAGTGCGTTTTATACGTGGCTGTACCGCATCGCCATTAACACGGCGAAGAACTATCTGGTTTCACGCGGCCGTCGGCCGCCGGATAGTGATGTAAGTTCCGAAGATGCAGAGTTCTATGACGGCGATCACGGCCTGAAGGATCTCGAGTCGCCTGAACGTGCATTGCTGCGGGATGAGATCGAGGGCACCGTCCATCGAACCATTCAGCAACTGCCAGAGGATTTGCGCACGGCGTTAACTTTGCGTGAATTCGATGGTCTGAGTTACGAGGACATCGCGAGCGTCATGCAATGTCCGGTTGGTACCGTGCGCTCCCGGATTTTCCGCGCCCGGGAGGCCATCGATAAAGCCCTGCAGCCGTTGTTGCAGGAAAACTAAAGACAGCGGCGACAGCCAAGAGAGGAACGCCATGAGTCGTGAAGCCCTGCAGGAATCGCTGTCCGCAGTGATGGATAACGAAGCGGACGAACTGGAATTGCGTCGAGTGCTCAATGCGCTGGACGATGTTGAAACCCGTGAAACCTGGGCTCGTTACCAGATCGCTCGGGCAGCCATGCACAAGGATCTGTTGCTTCCACGTCTGGATCTCGCTGCGGCTGTTTCTGCTGCACTGGAAGACGAAGCAACCCCTGCCAAAGTGTCCCGCGGTCCATGGCGCAGCCTCGGTCGTCTGGCCGTAGCCGCTTCGGTGACCGTTGCCGTTCTGGCGGGTGTTCGCCTGTACAACCAGGACGAAATCGCCGGCGTGGAACTCGCCCAGCAATCCAATCAGCCAGTGTTGGCCACTCCTCAGGTCAAAGGCCCGGCGGTATTGGCGGGCTACAATGAGAGTTCGGAAGCCACAGGCCCAATGGCCAATGGCGTATTGCAAGGTCAGCCAGGCTGGCATGATCAGCGTCTGCCAGGTTACCTGCGTCAACACGCTCAACAGGCTGCCTTGAAAGGCACCGAAAGCGCGCTGCCCTATGCACGCGCAGCAAGCCTGGAAAACCGTTAAGGGGGATCATGCGCGCCATACCTCTACTTTCGCTTCTGCTCAGCGGCTGGTTCATTGTTCCAGCCCACGCCGACGAGGCTCAGGACTGGTTGACCCGTCTGGGCCGGGCCGAGCAGCAGCAAAGCTTTCACGGCACTTTCGTTTACGAGCGTAACGGTAGTTTCTCTACCCATAACATCTGGCATCGGGTCCAGAATGGCCAGGTCCGCGAGCGTTTGCTTCAGCTCGACGGTTCGGCTCAGGAAGTCGTGCGCATTGATGGACATACTCAATGCGTCAGCGGCACCCTGATTGCGGGTCTGGGAGACTCTCCCAATACTGCTGCTCGTCCTCTGGATCCTCAAAAGCTTAAGAACTGGTATGACCTTGCCGTCATCGGCAAGTCGCGCGTAGCCGGGCGGGAAGCGGTGATCGTATCGCTGACGCCGCGGGATCAGCACCGTTATGGATTCGAACTGCATCTGGACAAGGAAACGGGTCTGCCGCTCAAGTCGCTGCTGTTGAACGACAAGGGACAGTTGCTCGAAAGATTCCAGTTCACGCGGCTGGACACGTCTGATGTCCCGTCCGATAAAGATCTGCAAGCCGATTCCGATTGCAAGACGGTTACTCTAGACAGCGACAAGGCGTCTGCAGTCAAGACCGCCCAGGTCTGGCGTTCCGACTGGCTGCCTCCTGGCTTCGAGCTCACCAGCAGCTCCTCGCACAAGGATCCGGAAACCAAGACCCAGGTCAACAGCCTGATGTACGACGATGGTCTCGCCCGTTTCTCTGTCTTCCTGGAGCCGCTCAACGGCGCAACCGTTACCGATACCCGGACTCAACTGGGCCCGACCGTTGCCGTATCCCGCCGTTTGACAACGCCTCAAGGCGAAATGATGGTCACGGTGGTTGGCGAGATCCCTATCGGGACCGCCGAACGAATTGCTCTGTCGATGCGCAATGATGGCGCTGCAACCAGCAAGCAGTGAGCTGATTCCAGCTATCTCCACTTCGTCTTCGAGACGTGAAATGTTTGCTGAGCTTTTTCATTTGCAAAACACCCGAAAATTTTTTATAGGTCAGAGCCTCTCGGCTCTGGCCTTGTTTGTTGTTCCCGGAACAAAAATGCCGGCCTGTGGTTTCCGGTGTTCCTTGCTCCATATCGCTTAACCCTGCTCGTCGTAACGGGAGCTGTATGTCGATACCAAGCTTGAAATCTTATCTCTCCATTTTCGCCACTGTGCTGGTGCTCGGTCAGGCTGTTCCTGCAGTCCAGGCGGCCGAAGCAGCCAGTCCGGTCAACCTGCCTGATTTCACTCAACTGGTCGAACAGGCCTCGCCTGCCGTGGTGAACATCAGTACCACGCAAAAACTGCCGGATCGCAAAGTGAGCCAGCAGATGCCTGATCTGGAAGGCTTGCCGCCGATGTTGCGCGAGTTCTTCGAGCGCGGCATGCCGCCGCAACAGCGTTCTCCGCGTGGTGATCGTCAGCGTGAAGCGCAGTCGTTGGGTTCGGGTTTCATCATTTCGCCGGATGGCTACATTCTGACCAACAACCACGTGATCGCCGATGCCGATGAAATCCTTGTCCGTCTGGCTGATCGCAGTGAGATGAAAGCCAAGCTGATCGGCACCGATCCACGCTCCGACGTGGCGCTGTTGAAAATCGAAGGCAAGGATCTGCCAGTGCTCAAGCTTGGCAAATCCCAGGATCTGAAAGCCGGTCAGTGGGTCGTGGCAATCGGCTCTCCATTCGGCTTTGACCACACCGTGACCCAAGGCATCGTCAGTGCCGTCGGCCGCAGCCTGCCGAATGAAAACTACGTGCCGTTCATCCAGACCGACGTGCCGATCAACCCGGGCAACTCCGGTGGCCCGCTGTTCAACCTGAACGGTGAAGTGGTCGGGATCAACTCGCAGATCTACACCCGTTCCGGTGGCTTCATGGGTGTGTCGTTCGCCATTCCGATCGACGTGGCGATGGACGTTTCCAACCAGCTGAAAAGCGGCGGCAAGGTCAGCCGTGGTTGGCTGGGTGTCGTCATCCAGGAAGTGAACAAGGATCTGGCCGAGTCGTTCGGTCTGGACAAACCGGCCGGTGCGCTGGTTGCTCAGATTCAGGATGACGGCCCGGCTGCCAAGGGCGGCCTGCAAGTGGGTGACGTGATCCTGAGCATGAACGGCCAACCGATCGTCATGTCCGCTGACCTGCCACATCTGGTGGGGGCATTGAAGGCGGGTGCCAAGGCCAACCTCGAAGTGATTCGTGACGGCAAGCGCAAGAATGTCGAGCTGACGGTCGGCGCCATCCCGGACGAAGACAAGGAGCTGGATGCCCTGCCGAAATCCGGTGCCGAGACCAACAGCAATCGTCTGGGTGTTTCGGTGGCAGAGCTGAGCGCCGAGCAGAAGAAAACCTACGACCTGAAGGGCGGTGTGGTGATCAAGGAAGTGCAGGACGGTCCTGCAGCTCTGATCGGTCTACAGCCGGGCGACATCATCACCCATCTGAACAACCAGGCCATTGGTTCTTCCAAGGAGTTTGCCGAGATTGCGAAGGCGCTGCCAAAGAACCGTTCGGTGTCGATGCGCGTACTGCGTCAGGGCCGTGCCAGCTTCATCACCTTCAAACTGGCTGAATGATCCAGTTGTCCAAGAAGTAAAAAGAAACCGCCTCGAAAGAGGCGGTTTTTTTTGTCCGGAATTTGTCTCGGCGCGGGCTTAACCCATCATGTCCTTGACCATGCGCTCCTGCTCCATCAGCTCGCGCTGGCGGGCATCAATACGTGAGGACAGCGGGAAGTTGCTGCCGGCCTTGCGTTTGGCGAAGTCCAGTTGCTGAATCGCCTGGCGATAATCGCCGACCAGCGCGAAGTACTCTGCACGCGCCTGATGCAGGCCGATGATGTTGCCGGACAGCCCGCGAGTTTCTGCAACTTGATACCAGACGTCCGGATCGTCCGGACGTGATTTCAACAAACCTTCCAGCGCCTTCTCCGCATCGGCGGTGCGGTTCTGTTTCAGCAGCAGATCGACGCGAACCTGATTCAGCGGGTAATTGCCAGGATACTGACTGAGCATCCGGTCAACCCGAGTCTGTGCATCGGCCAGTTTGTTGTTGGTGATGTCCAGATCGATCTGCGCCAGGTTGTAGATGATCTCGTTCGGTGATTTGGCCAGCAGTTGCGTGAGATTCGCCCGTGCTTCGTTCAACTGGCCGCCCTTGATCTGGGCGATCGCCAAGCCGTAGCGAGCCACGTCGTTTTTCGGGTTCTCATCGAGTTGGGCGCGGAAGCGCTTGGCACCAAGGCCCGGCGTTTCTTCGTAGGTCAACTGCACCCGCGCACGGATCAGTTGATAGCGCATGCTGTCTTCGATGCCCCCGGGTTTAGCCTGTTCGGCACGGTTGCGGGTGTCGGCGATCCGCGACTCGGTGACTGGGTGAGTCAGCAGGAATTCCGGTGGCTTGGCGTCGAAACGATACTGGCGCATCAAACGCTCGAACATGGTCGGCATCGAGCGCGGATCGTATCCGGCCTTTTCCAGATTAAGGATGCCGATGCGGTCGGCTTCCTGCTCGTTCTGACGCGAGAAGCGCCGTTGTTCCTGGATTGCCGCCGCCTGGGTGCCGGCAATCGTCGCGATGCCAGCATCACCGGCGCCGGCCGCGGCGATCACGATACCGGCCAGCAGCGCCGCCATCATCGGCACCTGCATCCGCTGCGAGGCTTCGACGCCGCGTGCGAAGTGACGCTGGGACAAGTGCGCCAGTTCGTGAGCCAGTACCGAGGCATATTCGCCTTCGGTCTGGGCATTGAGGAACAGGCCGCCGTTGACCCCGACAATTCCGCCCGGCGCCGCGAAAGCGTTGAGCTGCGGGCTGTTGATCAGGATGAATTCCAGGCGTCGGTCATTGACCTGGCTGGTTTCCACCAGTTTGTAAACGCTGGACTCGACGTAGTCCTTGAGTTGTGGATCGTTGAGCTGCGAAACCTGGCTGCGCAGCAATGCCAGCCAGGCGCGACCCAATTGATATTCCTGTTGTGGCGAGACGATGGCAGAGCTGGCGTCACCGAGTGACGGCAGGTCGTCGGCGAAGCCCGGTGAGGCGAGCAGGCAAGCGAGCGTCAGCAGGGTGGGGCGCAAAAAAGTCATGCACAAAGCCTTAGTCGACAAAGACCTTACTGTAGCCGGACACCGAGCTTGCGACCAGATATTCTAGGCAGCCTGACCACCTGATCCGGAGTGACGCATGACCGACGCTGTAGCCTATGACTGTGAGCTGGACGCCAGTGGCCTGAATTGTCCGTTGCCGTTGCTCAAGGCCAAAATGGAGCTGAACAAGCTGCCCACTGGAGCGGTACTCAAGGTGATTGCAACGGATGCCGGTTCGCAGCGCGACTTTCGCACCTTCGCCAAGTTGGCCGGTCATACGCTGCTGCGTGAAGAAGACGAGGCGGGTGTCTACCGTTACTGGCTGAAAAAAGCCTGAAACCGACCGCGTAAATGACCTAAGGAAAATTGATGTTCAAAGTGTTGCGCGACTGGATTCAGCGCTACTTCTCCGATGAAGAAGCGGTGGTACTGGCGGTTTTGCTGTTTCTCGCCTTCACCGCTGTACTGACGCTGGGCGGAATGCTCGCGCCGGTGCTGGCCGGGATGGTGCTGGCGTACCTGATGCAGGGGCTGGTGGTCACGCTCGAACGCCTGCGCGTACCCGGCGGCGCGGCGGTCGGTCTGGTGTTTGCGCTGTTCATGGGCGTGCTGATGGTGTTTATCGTCGTGGTGCTGCCGCTGCTCTGGCATCAGTTGATCACCCTGTTCAACGAACTGCCGGGGATGCTCGCCAAGTGGCAATCGCTGCTGCTGTTACTGCCGGAGCGTTATCCGCATCTGGTGTCCGACGAGCAGGTGCTACAAGCGATCGAAGCGGCGCGGGGTGAAATCGGCAAGTTCGGCCAGTGGGCGCTGACGTTTTCGTTGTCGAGCTTGCCGCTGCTGGTGAACATCATGATCTACCTGGTGCTGGTGCCGATACTGGTGTTCTTCTTCCTCAAGGATCGGGCAATGATCGGCGAGTGGGTGCGCGGCTATTTGCCGCGTGAGCGAGCGCTGATCACCCGGGTCGCCGAAGAAATGAACCGGCAGATCGCCAACTACATTCGCGGCAAGGTCATCGAGATCGTGATCTGTGGTGGCGTGACATACATTGCCTTTGTCGCGCTGGGGCTCAACTACGCAGCGTTGCTGGCCCTGTTGGTCGGCGTGTCGGTGGTGGTGCCGTATGTCGGAGCGGTGGTGGTGACCGTGCCGGTTCTGCTGATTGCGCTGTTCCAGTGGGGCTGGAGCGATCAGTTCATCTATCTGATGGCGGTCTACGGCATCATTCAGACGCTGGATGGCAACGTGCTGGTGCCGTTGCTGTTCTCCGAAGCGGTCAACCTGCATCCGGTGGCGATCATCTGCGCGGTGCTGTTGTTTGGTGGGCTTTGGGGATTTTGGGGCGTGTTCTTCGCGATTCCGCTGGCGACCCTGTTCAAGGCTGTGCTGGATGCTTGGCCGCGCAAGGAGCCGGCGGTGGCGCCGCTGCTTTGAAAATGAAGGGGCGCCCGCAAGGGCGCCAACAGCATCAGGCCTTGTTCAGCGCCTGAGCAGCAGCCAGCACTGCATCGACATGTCCTGGCACTTTCACGCCGCGCCATTCCTGACGCAGTACGCCGTTCTTGTCGATCAGGAAGGTGCTGCGATCAACGCCCAGGTATTCCTTGCCGTAGAGCTTTTTCAACTTGATCACGTCGAACAGCTGGCAGACGGCTTCGTCCTTGTCGCTGATCAGCTCGAACGGAAACTCCTGCTTGCACTTGAAGTTCTCGTGGGATTTCAGGCTGTCGCGGGAAATCCCGAAGATTTCCGTGTTGGCAGCCTTGAACGCTGCGTATTGATCGCGAAAGCCCTGGCCTTCGGTGGTGCAGCCCGGAGTGCTGTCCTTCGGATAGAAGTAGATCACCACTTGCTTGCCCTTGAGGGCTGACAGGCTGACGGTCTGCCCGCTGGTGGCAGGTGCTTCGAAATCCGTAACCGGTTGGTCAATGACAACGGCCATGAAAGCTTCCTTACATTGGGTTCTGTGGGCGCCACGGTTCGATCAGTGCATCCAGGTTCATGGCGTCGGCGAAATCCAGAAACTGGTCGCGCAGCCAGCTGATCTGGGTGCCGGCGGGCAGGGTCACGGTGAACGTGGCGTTGAGCATGGTGCCGCCGGTCTGTGGTGCCTGATAGGTATCGCACGTCAGGTTTTCCAGCTCGACGTTGTGATCCATGAAGAACTGGCACAGCTCGTTGATGATGTCCGGGCGGTACGCCGAAGACACGTAAGCCACATACGGCAGGGCCTGCGGACGATTTTCCAGGGCGGCGCTGCGTACCACGTTGACGGTGAACGCATGACGCTTGGCCAGCACCGGCAGGCTGCCTTCAAGGCGAGCCAGGGCGTCCCAGCTGCCGGAGACTTCGAGCACCAGCGCACTGCATTCGCCGTGGCGGGTCAGGCGCGAGGTGACGACTGCGCAGCGGTTTTCATGGCTGGCGCGGCACAGGACGTTGGTCAGCTCCATGGGATTGGCGCCGAGGGCACTGATGACAAGGAATTGTTCGCGAACTGTGGGGGTGGACATGCAGCATTCCTAAAGCGATGAGCGGTCGGTAGGGAGAGGGCGTTGATTGCCGGGGCAATGACTGTCCGGAAGGCCCGATTCGTGTGGCGCTACGGCTCCATGAACAAGCAAGCGTACGGCAACGACACTGGAACGGAGCCCGGTAGGCCGAAACGGGAGACTGGAACCCGGCGTACAAGCTGATCAGTACCGATCAAAGTCTGAAGGGTAGCGAAAAGCGGCGCCAAGGGGAATGGCGGCACAGTACTTCGCTTGTGCAAGCATCTTGGCGCCAGTACCATTACCGCTCTCTTTTTCCGGCAGGAGCGGTTTCATGATTGCGGGCAGTATGGTGGCACTGGTCACACCCATGGATGCACAAGGGCGTCTTGACTGGGACAGCCTCAGCAAACTCGTGGACTTCCATCTCAAGAACGGCACCCATGCCATTGTCGCGGTCGGCACCACCGGCGAGTCGGCAACTCTTGATGTAGAAGAACACATCGCCGTCATCAAAGCCGTGGTCAAACAGGTTGCCGGTCGCATTCCGGTGATCGCCGGTACCGGTGCCAATTCGACCCGCGAAGCGGTCGAGCTGACCCGCAATGCCAAAGAAGCCGGCGCCGATGCCTGCCTGCTCGTAGTCCCGTATTACAACAAGCCGACCCAGGAAGGCCTGTACCAGCACTTCAAGCACATCGCCGAAGCGGTCGACATCCCACAGATTCTCTACAACGTTCCTGGCCGCACCTCCTGCGACATGCAGGCCGAGACCGTGATCCGCCTGTCCACCGTGCCGAACATCATCGGCATCAAGGAAGCGACCGGCGACCTGAAACGCGCCAAGGCGATCATCGACGGCGTGAGCAAGGACTTCATCGTGCTGTCCGGCGATGATCCGACCGCAGTCGAGCTGATCCTGCTGGGCGGCAAGGGCAACATCTCCGTCACCGCCAACGTCGCCCCGCGCGAAATGGCCGACCTGTGCGAGGCCGCGCTCAAGGGCGATGCCGAGACCGCACGGGCCATCAATGAAAAACTGATGCCGCTGCACAAGGACCTGTTCATCGAAGCCAACCCGATTCCGGTGAAGTGGGCTTTGGTCGAAATGGGCCTGATGCACGAAGGCATTCGCCTGCCGCTGACCTGGCTGAGCGCTCCTTGTCATGAAACGCTGCGCTCGGCCCTGCGCCAGTGCAACGTCCTGGTTTAATTGAGGAAGTACAACGCATGAAGCGAATGGCCGGACTTTCCGCACTTGCCTTGATTATCTCCAGCACCAGTGGCTGCGGATGGATCTGGGGCCCGGAAGGTTATTTCCGTGACCGTGGTAGCGATTACCTGGAAGCGCAACAGACTGCACCGATGCAACTGCCACCAGACGTCAGCACTTCCAAGCGCCTGGATCCGCTGCTGCCGATCCCGCGCAACGTGGCCGACGACACCGCCAAGGGTGAATACGTCGTTCCGCGTCCTCAACCGCTGTCGACCGTTGCCGATGCCAGCGACTACTCGCTGCAAAAGAGCGGTGATTCGCGTTGGGTCATGGCCCAGCACCCACCGGCCGAGGTCTGGCCAGTGGCGGTGCAGTACTTCCAGGACAACGGTTTCCGTCTGGATGAACAGCGCCCGCAAACCGGCGAATTCACCACCACCTGGCAGCATTCCGATGAACTGTCCGCCGCCATGGCCAAGCGCCTGAGCGCCGCCGGCGTCAGCACCGACAGCGAAACCCGCGTGCGGGTGCGCATCGAGCCTGGCGTGCAGCGCAACACCAGTGAAGTCTACGTGGTCAGCGCCGAGCGTCCTGCCGGCAGCACCGCCAATGTCGATTTCACCAACCGTTCGGTCAACACTGGCCTGGACGCTGCGCTGGTTGACGACATGCTCGCGAGCATGAGCCGGACCTCCGAGAAGGGTGGTTCGGTGTCGATGCTGGCTTCGCGTGATTTCGACACCCCAAGCCGTGTCAGCCTGAGCGAAGACGGCAGCGGCAACCCGGTACTGAACGTCGGTACGGATCTGGATCGTGCCTGGTCGAGCGTCGGTCGTGCGTTGGAACAGGGCGAATGGCGCGTTGAAGACATCAACCGCAGCCTGGGTCTCTACTACATCAACTTGTCCGAAAAGGCCGAGAAGAAAGACGAGAAGCCAGGTTTCTTCAGCAGCCTGTTCGGCAGCGCGCCGACCAAGGAAGAAGTTGAAGCCCGTGCCGAGCGTTATCAGGTTCGCCTGAGCAAGGTCGGCGAGAACGTTCAGGTGACCGTCGAGAAAAACATCAACACCGTTGCGCCGGCCGATGTGGCCCGCAAAGTGTTGAGCGTGATTCAGGACAACCTGGGCTGATCCAATGCGTTTTGCCGTTCTCGGCAGCGGTAGCCAAGGGAACGGCACGCTGATCGCCAGTGCTGATACGTATGTGCTGGTGGATTGTGGTTTTTCCCTGCGGGAAACCGAAAAGCGCCTGTTGCGCCTGGGGGTTAACCCGGCGCAACTGAGCGCGATACTCGTAACCCACGAACATGCCGACCACGTGCATGGCGTGGGTTTGCTGTCTCGGCGCTACAATCTGCCTGTCTACCTCAGTCGCGGCACACTGCGAGGGATGCGCAAACCGATTGAACCTGCCGGTTTCGTGACCGGTGGCGAGCAGTTGCAGATCGGTGCTCTGAACATCGGGGTCATTGCCGTGGCCCATGATGCGCGGGAACCGACTCAGTACGTGTTCAGTGACGGTGAACGGCGCTTCGGCCTGCTGACCGACCTGGGCTCTTACTGTGAACGGGTGCTGGACGGCTATCGGGATCTCGATGCGTTGATGATCGAGTCCAATCACTGTCGCAACATGCTGGCCCGTGGTCATTACCCGTACTTTCTCAAGCAGCGGGTGGGCGGCGAGCTGGGACATTTGAATAACCATCAGGCGGCATTCCTGGTGGCCGAGTTGGGCTGGCAAGGCCTGCAACACCTGGTCCTGGCCCATCTGAGCAGCAAGAACAACCTGCCGCAGCTGGCCCGGCAATGTTTTGTCGACACCCTCGGGTGCGACCCGGACTGGCTGCAACTGGCCGATCAAGATTCAGGGCTCGACTGGCGCCACATCGCCTAGCCCATCTACTTAGCAAGCGGAGCCCATCATGGAAAAACGTGAAGAACTCTACCGCGGCAAAGCCAAATCGGTTTACAAGACCGACGACGCTGACCGCTTGATCCTGCTGTTTCGCAACGACACTTCGGCGTTCGACGGCAAGCGCATCGAGCAGCTCGACCGCAAAGGCATGGTGAACAACAAGTTCAACGCCTTCATCATGCAGAAACTCGAAGCGGCCGGCATTCCGACCCAGTTCGACAAACTGCTGGGCGACAACGAGTGCCTGGTGAAGAAACTCGACATGATCCCGGTCGAGTGCGTCGTGCGTAATTACGCCGCCGGCAGCCTGGTCAAGCGTCTGGGCGTCGAGGAGGGCATGAAGCTCAACCCGTACACCTTCGAACTGTTCCTGAAGGACGACGCCAAGGGCGACCCGTTCATCAACGAATCCCACGTCGTGGCCTTCGGCTGGGGCACCGCCGAGCAACTGGCGCGCATGAAGGAACTGTCGCTCAAGGTCAACGAAGTCCTGAGCAAACTGTTCGACGACGCAGGCCTCTTGCTGGTGGACTTCAAGCTTGAATTCGGCGTGTTCAGCGACGGCTCCATCGTCCTGGGCGATGAGTTCAGCCCGGACGGCTGCCGTCTGTGGGACAAGGACACCAAGAAGAAGATGGACAAGGACCGCTTCCGTCAGGGCCTCGGTGACGTCATCGAAGCCTACGAAGAAGTCGCCAACCGTCTGGGCGTACCGCTTTAATCGACGCAAGCATCTGATAGCACGGAGAAATTTTCGAAAGAGGGTTTGCTTTCGGTAAAAGTGTTGTTATGATGCGCGCCGTTGGAGAGATGCCAGAGTGGCCGAATGGGACGGATTCGAAATCCGTTGTACCTTCACCGGTACCTAGGGTTCGAATCCCTATCTCTCCGCCATTATTGAACAAGACTAAGCCCCTGAAATCGTTAAAGGTTTCAGGGGTTTTTTCGTTTTTGGCAATTGAGTTAGGGCATTTTTAGGGCAAAATATGTGTCCTCAGTGCCGCTATAGACCGGTCGTGGGCTATGGATTGAATCCTTAATAGCTACTCGTGGATCGAGGGTTTTTCACTTCGTATTCAGAATCGAGTGGTATCGCCGCCCGCTTCATCATTTCGATGGCTGAGAAGCTCAAGGAATAAGTCGTAATGATTAGCCGAAACGCCCCCAACAGTTGGCAAGAGCTGCAGACCGAAGTCGGACGTATTCTTCAGGAATGCGGATTCGACGTTGAGGTCGAGAAAAAGACCCCTGCAGTTCGAGGGGCGGTGGAGTTGGATGTGTACGCGGAGGAAACAGTTCGCGGCCGAAAGTATGCCATCGTATGTGAGTGCAAATACTGGAAGACACGTATCCCGCAAAATGTCGTGCACGGATTCCGAACTGTGGTTCAGGATATTGGGGCTAATATCGGCTACATCATCTCCATGGAGGGATTCCAGTCAGGAGCGATTTCCGCGAGCGACTTGACGAATTTGAGGCTCGTTACCTGGCATGAGTTTCAAGATATCTTCGAAGAGAGTTGGTTCGAAGAATTCTTCACTATGCAGATCCACGAAAGGTTAGGCGGCCTGATGACCTACGCGGAGTATCTTGTACCCGCGTGGTACGTAGAAATGTCTGAAGACGATAAATGGACTTATTCATCGCTGAAGGAAAAGTATGATTTGTTCGCATGGTTAATGCAGTCGTTAGGGCCATACACTCGCCGCGAAGTAAAGCAGCCCATTCCTCCTCTTCCGCTGCGAGCACAGCGTATTGCGCAGCCATATTTAAGCGGTGTTCCAGATCATATCCTGGACGAAACCGGCTACCGCGAGCTTCTTGAGTCATCCTTGGACTACGGCGAGGCTGCACTTGCAGAGTTCCGAGTACTGCGTGACAAGTACAAAACCTAATTATCGCTATGCAAGTTGAAGCAAGCATTTCGTGCGGTAACCGGGGACGGAGTTAAGTTGGTGGGCTTGGTACTGACCTGTCGAGCGTCACAGTTCCTCCCCATCTTGCTCCTTTCTGAATCCAAGCATACTGGACACAATGCCCGCCATGCTCTTGGTGTCGTTTGGTATCCATCGCCCGTAGTGCTTTCTCACCATCGTCGTATCAGCGTGTCCTAACTGACGAGCTACCCATTCGACCGGAACGTAGCTCGACAACATCTGGCTGGCAAAGGTGTGGCGACACTGGTTGGCCCCGCGATGACGAACATCCGCCTTTTTCAGGTGCGCGGTGAACCAATTGCTCAGGGTCTTGCCGCTCCATAGCAAACCGCTGGTCGAGCTGCGGAAAAGAAATCTGACTTTCATCTTCTTTGACGTGATGTTGTCACGCTGGATTACGGTGATCTCTTCTGTGGGGGCTCCCCTGGCCTCAGCAACGATCTCTTGCATCAGTTCCCGTGCGGGGTCTATCAGCTCGACGACCCTCACCCTGGAGCGTTCTTTCGGAACTTTGAACTCGCCCACGACTAACGCGCGCCGGACATGCACCAGGCCGGCATCAAAGTCGATGTCCTCAATAGCGAGTGCGATAAGTTCGGATAGCGAAAGTCCGGCCCAGCAGTTGAACTCAATCATCCTGGTATCGGGTCGTCGATCCGGATCCGCTTTGCCGATCAAATCAATCTCGGTGCGACTGAAGGGATCGGCGTGCTCGAGGTCGACGTCCGAACCGACGTTGCTGATTCGGTTCAGTGGGTTGGCTTTCAAGATGCCGTCGCCGAAGGCGTCAGCCCAGACGCCTCGGACGACGGTGAAGACGTCGTTTACCGTCTTTGGGGATAGGCCTTGCTTCAGCAGCTGTGCTTGAAACAGCTCTATATCACTCTTGCTGATGTCCACGATCCGGCGTTTGCCAAATCTGTTTTCGACGTGCTTAGCCTTGCTGACATAGTTAACGACGGTGCTAGATGCTTTGAGTGCGCGTTGAACTTCCAGCCATCGATCGATACCTTCCTTCACGGTGCGCTTCAGAGAAGGCCCGCCAGTTCCCGTGAACATTGCTGCCCTGGGAGAGTTGGGGAAGTGCGCCGCATAGTCGAAGCGGCCCTCTTTAATCTCAGCAAGAATGGTGCGACGTTTGTTGTCGGCGTAGGCGATTGCAGCTTTGTTCACCTTCGAGATCCCTTCCAGTGGTTCTCGGCATCGCTGGCCATAGAAGATGAACCAGATGCGCAGCTGTTTGCCGTTCATCTCGACACCTGTGGGCATCTTGTCACTCATGGTTGGCCTGCCATCCACTTTTCAATTGCTTCCTTGTTGTAAACCAGCACATTGGCGGGGTCTGTACGGTAATGCCTGCCCTCCAGCCAAAGCCCGCGAGAACGATACTTGCGGACAGCTTCCGTGCTGAGTCCGAACACTGGATAAAGCAGGTCTTGGCGGAACCAAGCGCCTGGTGTTATTTGAAAATCAATTTTTTCTGCGGCGCTCATACCTCGGTCTCCTGTTGCTGACCAACGAGTGCTGCATGCTTCCACGCTCTGCGTTTCCAAGCAGCAAAGCCCGCCCGGTAAGCGTAATGCTCACGAGCGAACGAATCGGATGTCTTCGAACCGTGTGCGGTGATGTACGTCTTGCGCTGTGCGCAGTACTGCAGGCCTTCGGGCACGGGGAACTCTATTTCGAACTCGGTGCGCTCGTCGATCAGCACCTCGTTGACGGCTGCTTGTGAGGGACTTTTGGGGTTGAAGTTAGCTTGCGTATACCCCACAACAGGCTGCGCGGGCGGGCGGCTATGAGCGTTTCGCGTTGCATCGGGTGCGGCTGCCTCGCGCAGCTTTTCGTGGGGGGTAGGCAAATCGGCTGCACTGCAGGAAGGAGCGGTAATGCCTGCTGCTACGCAGCAAAGACTGTTTTTTACAGGCGTGTCTATCCCGCTGGTACTGCGGAGCAACGCGGTTTGGTACCGGTTGCCGTTCTGAGAATGAGTCATGTCGCTTTCCTGCGAAGTTCGATAGAGAGTTGATCCATCAAGCGCTGGTGGTACGTAAGCCTGGCTTCGGTGGGTGACCATGGGCGGATGGTTTCTGTCGTGGGCTCTATACCGATCAGGCAATCCCAGGTGGCCGGATTGGGTGGCATGAGGTCGCGACGCTCGGTAGCTAGAGCAATCAAGTCGGCATGGCGGACGGAGGCCGGGAGATCAGATGCGAGGTTGAACCGGGTGCATATGCGTTCCCATATCCAACTCTCGACATCCTGATATGCGTGCATCCATTGCTTCAGGGGGCTCACCATATCGCCGACGTAGGCTTCAGTCGCGTCGTGGAGGAGCGCGGCTAGTTTGTCCTGCTCGGGCACGAGATCTGCGACCAGACAGCTATGTTGCGCCACGCTGTAGAACTCGCGGGTGTGGCCGTTGAAACGACACAGATTGGCCAGCGAGTGGGTGATGTCTCGCGGGTCGATCAGATCTGCGTCAGGCTCGTGCAGGTCGAACCATTTGCTGGTGAAGGTTAGGATCTCGCTCATGCTGCGCTCCCCTGCGTTGTTGGTTCTAGCAGAACGGCCATGGCGAGCACTTGATCACGCAATGCGCGAGTGTCGCGCTCCAGCTTTTTGCCGGTGCGGAACGTGTTGTAGATCTCCGCGGCAATCCGGAGTTTCTCGGCGATATCCAATAGCAAATGACGTTCTATTTCGCCGCATGCCGACACTTTCTGGAGGCGCTTGCTGAACTGCACCAAATGACTGTGATCAGTCTTATTGAAGTTGAGAGACGCTTTCAGTTCGCAGATGGTCTTGGCGCTTTCAGCGCGTTGGATCTCGTCGCTTTCTTTATTTCCAAGTGTCTTGCCGTCGCTGTGGCCCATTTTGTAACTGGCCCAGACGAGGAGGGCGGCGAACGCGATCAGAGCGATGAGTGTGCAGATCTGAATTGCGGTCATGTGGTGTGCTCCTGTGATGTCATTGGCTGGTGGTGGCAGCCATTCGGTTTGCGGTGGTTATTCGTCCGGGCCGTCCTGCTGCCGCTGCATGTCTTCGTCGGCCTTGTAGGCGCGGATGTCGATCAGAGAGGCGACGTGCCGGATGTGGGCGTACTTCGGTGCCTTGCGGCTGGTGTCCAGCGTGGTGATGGGGAGCTGGATGCGGCCGCTGCTGATCTCGGCCACGAACGATTGCTCGTTGAGGTTGCGGAAATACTGCTCGCGCACTTTGTCGAGCGGGATCAGAACGTCGCCGAAGATGCGGTAAAGCAATTCGACGGTGGCTGATTCCGGCGCCGGGTGCAGGCGCAGGGGGTTTTGTGCTGTGTTACTCATGGTTTTGTTGGGCCTCCTTGCGTTGTTTTCTGGTCGGGTGGTTCCAGGCGTTCAGGCAATGTGTTCTGGTCAGCTCGCGCAGATGTTCGGGCACTTCGAGGAGCGCGGCGTTGCGCTCCTCTCGTGTCCGCATAGCGATGATCTGGCGGGCGTATTCCCTAGGCCACGTCACGGCTGTCTGCCGGGATTGCAGGCAGATCGATACCCAACTGTTCCGCTAGCCAGCGGATGCCAGGTTGTTTCACCTTGGTCGACTGGCTGTACTGCATGCCGAGCTGATCGTGGTACCACTGGCCGTCCTTGATTCGCAGGAAGTCGCAATCACGGTTGGGATAGGCCGGTAGGTTCCGCTCGTTAAGCAGACCTTTTTCACGCATGCGTGCGATGAGCTTCGGCCGAGTCAGACCGAGGTGGGTAGCGGCTTGGGCGAGGGTGCGTTCCATGGTGCGCCCCTCATGCCGCGTGCGCAGCTGGAGTTGCCGCTGCAGCAAGGTGGTTGATGGACTCGCTGACTTTGCCGTAGATCTCGACATCGCTGCCGTACACGGTGAAGCAACGGGTGTGCGGACTTTTGTTACCGATGCTCAGGATGGTGGTGACACCTGAGCGAGACTGAGTGCGATGAAGCGCGACGATTAGCGGGTAGTCGAAACCCATGTCGAGGTTCAGCACACCGCCGGTGTGTACCAGCTCAAACACTCGCTGCTTGTCCGAGACTTCAAAGCGGCCGTATTCGCGGCTGGCGTGTGGGCGGTGCAGGAGGTCGCTGGTATTGCTCGCGTCGAACGGGCCGTTGGCGATTTCTTCGATGAAGTCGGCCAGCTTGAGATGCATCTTCTTTTCGTTCGGCAGGGTCAGCGTGTGGCGTTCGCTGCCCAGCTCGACAACGAAAGTGCTTTCCGTAGTTCCACGTTCAGCCTTCAAGCGGAACGCCAGACACTCGCGCTTGGGCTCTGTGCGGAGTAAGTGATTGAAGGTCTCGGACAGGTTGACCTGGGCGTTTAGCAACTGCAGTGTGCGGTTGTCGATTTTGAACTTGATCATGCCGCGTGCCCTCCGCCGTTCGGATCGAATGGAGTGGAGGCAGTGGGTGGTTGCTGCTTCTGTTTGGTGGTGACAAACGAGCAGCCGCTCTCGCGAGCTAGTCGGCGAATCTCGAAGATTATGAGGGGTGTTGCAGCAGCTGGGTGGACGTGCAGTGTTGCTGTGGTGTGCATGATTTCGGCTCGCTCTGTGGTGAAGAGTTCGAGCAATATCAACCATTGGCTTACATCATGTCAACCACTGGTTGATTTTAATGGGTTTTAGACTTTTGTCGATTTGGCCTCAGGTCTTTGCTGGACAGAATGATGGCGAATTGGTAGCTTTCTTGTGCGCGCATGTAGCGCCAATTTATTTAATTAATTCCATACCTACTTTCAACAAGCTAAAAGGATTTTATATGTCGGATCAGAATCTATCTCATTTAATTATGATGAGGTTCGGCACAGGGGCTGGAGAACCAACCAGTTATCAGCTTCAAAAAATCAAGGCATATATAGCGGCCGTTCAAGACTCAGGGAAGATTCCAAGTGAGTCTGACTTGTTCAATGCAGTGCATATGTACTGTCCTACAGCGGGAAAGTTTAGCTATTCCGGTATTGATAATTCGGATGTCAAAGTGATGTTGGCGCTTGCTCTCCAAGTCGCAAAAAGATAAGGGTCGTAAAATGTTAGAGCAGTTGAAAGAAGAAATTGTTAAGGTTTGTCGGATTCTAAATTGGAAGCCCACCGATGTAGAATTGGTGGAGATTGCTCGTCAACTGTCGAAGTTGCATTCTCCAACACTTCAAGATGTTCATGTCGTTGTTGCTAAGGTCTGCCCTGATCAATTGTATCTGGACTTGCAGGGGATTGATAATTCTGAAATAAAAACTCTGCTTGCACTTGCTATCCAAGTTGCTAAATCAAAGGGCTAAGGATGCCTAGGGTAAATGAAAAAAGTGTACTTAAGGCGCGAAAGAAAATAACGGAATTGAGGGGGTTGTATAAAGATGCTATAAAGCTTTATTTGACCTCTGCTCCCGTAAGTTCGGATAATGCTTTAGCTGCAATATTGAACCTGCAAGACGTTGCGTCCACTTACTTTAATTACGTAGAAACTTTTGTGGGCGAGAGTTCGCTGTTGGGGGCTCATAAAACCGCCCTTTGGGCCCAAGGTTATGCTGAAGATTGCGCAGCGATTCTAGACGAGATGCCTGAGTACTATGAGTTGTTGAAAGTCGAGTTTTCAAAGCATTCCTCAATTGCCCCGGCTGTCACTCTCCCAAGCAAGACTGCATTTGCCAATATGCAGCGAATGGTGAAGAAATACCTTGAGCCTGATGTTGGCGAGCCAATAAGGGAGGCTTTTGTAACCGCGTCTCTGCCAGTGTATGGTTTTGATAACGAAGAAAAGGACTTTATGAGTAAGAAACTTCAGATTATATTGTCGTCAACTTTTGGTGTGATAGCGATTTTGCTGACCGTTGTGATTAGCTTCTTTCTTCCGCATCCTAGTGATTATCAATATGCGACTCTACACACTTTCAGAGCTATCGCCGGCGCAGGTGTAGTTGCTATGTATCCAGGTTTTATTGAGGTCAAACTTGGCAAATGGTTGCGTTCCGGTGGAGCTTTAGCCGCTTTCGTTTTTCTTTACACAATGAATCCTCCGGCAATGAATACTCACTTGGATGCTGATAAGCGAGCTGAACAGAATGCTCCGGTCTCATCTGTAGAAACGTCCACTAAGTAATTTGGATTTTTTTTTTGGTTGGAGCATAACTGCGGAAGTTACTCGGGGATGAAGCTTCCCACAACCTTTCCGCAGATGTGAGTCTCTTCCGTAATATCAATTATTGGATATTGCGGATTAATCGGTCGAAGAAATTGACGGCCTGCATCTTCGACTAATATCTTGAAAGTAGCCTCGTTGGTGCGTGGAACCCTGGCAATTACCCTGTCACCCGTCTTGGTTTCTGCCTCAGGATCCACGAAAATAATACATCCTGTTGGGTAACTACGGCCAGGTCCAGGATTCGTCATCGAATCCCCAAGTACCTTCAACGCATATCCGTTGGAACTAATTTGAACAGGGCACGAAAGCCAAGAATCGGCTTCGTAAGCTTCAAAATTTGAGATCGCCTCGCACCAAGCCCCTGCCTGAACCCACGAGATCAAAGGTACTTTACCAAAGCGCTGATTGATCTCACGGATGTTGCTCACGTCATTAGCGGCTATCGTACGAACGTTACTATCGCCAGTTTGCTCTTTCGGCAGCACACCGTATTCGAGCCATTCCCTCCTAACCTTCAGCCATGAGCAAAGGGCAGACATACTGTCTGCCTCAGCCATAGCTTCGCCGTTAAGCCACTTGCTAATGGCCTGAGTGGTCTTTTCCACCCCAAAACTTTTAAGCTGACGATGAATATCCACACCACGACCCCGGCTTCGTACGCCGGCATCATCGAGGGCTTCGTGTAGGCGCTCGCTGAAAGCTGCGCGTAGAGAATTTTTATCAACCATGAGTTGAGAGTCTCATAAAGGTTGCGCAATAGTCAGTTGATCTATAACATCAACCGCAAGTTGATAAATGGAGGTTGTCATGTTGGACCCCGCAGATTTTCCGAGCGCGATTGCGTACGCCTTTGAAGCCGTTGGCGGCATCGGGGCCGCCGCTAAGGTATGCAATAGAAGCTACCAAGCACTGAACAAATGGCGTCAGGCTGCATGCCTGCCGCGAACGGATTACACAGGTGAAACCCAATACGCTGAGTTGTTGGCGACTGCTGCAAAGCAGAGAGGCAACGCATTCCAAGCGGCTTGGCTGTTGAACGCTTCGGCTCCACAAAAAGCTGCAGCGTAGCGAGAAAAAAGGCGACCCAAAGGTCGCCCAGTTCCTCCCGGCTCGCACCACCACAGCGCTGTCGGGTCGCAATAGAGGAAGGCGGGCACACCACATGCAACCACCTCTCTTTATCGCGCTTTTCCAAGGCTTGGAAGCCTTGGTGTTGCTGCCTTTTCCACCACAGATTGGGCAGCTGTTGCGCCAGGGGTGAGCAACGGACTGCTCGCCCCGGCACGGTGCCGGTATCGATCCCTAAGATCTAGCCGGTGTTTGGGCCTCTTCAAGCCACGCGGCAAATGTATCACCACTGCATGTCGCGCGGCACTGGCAACTTACAAGGATTAATGCCATGAGCCGTATCGCTCTGAGTTCAGTTGAGCGGGCGCAGCGGGAAGTTTTGCCGCTCGATCTCGCGCTTTACCATGCTGCCCGGGATTACCCTGGCGGCGCCGCTGCTATCGCTGCCACCACCGGCCGGAATGCGACCACTCTGCAGCACAAGCTGTCCCCAACCCATCCCAGCCACACGGTGAACATTCAAGAGTTCGGCGAGATTTTGGAGCTGACCAAGGATCGCCGCATTCTGGATGCGGTGCATGCGTTGGTCGGTGACACGACTTGGCAGGAGCTGGCTGAGGCGTACACCAATGACATGCCCGAGACGTTGACCACCGGGATAGCCGAGTACTTCCGGCAGGTCGCGGATCTGGCGGATACTTGGGCCAAGAGCATTGGCGACGGTGTGGTTTCTGATGAAGAACTGGCCGCGATTCGCCTGCAGGTGTTTCGAGGCATTCAAGGGCTGTTGGGGTTGTTCAACCGCGCCACCTACGTCAATCAAACGACGCGGGGTACTGAACGTGGTTGATATCGTCGACTTCGCTAATGACCTGGTGCAGGAGCGTATTGATCAAGCGCTCGCTGCACGTCTCCTCGCCGCCAAGCCAGCTTTGGCGGCACATTCGTTTCTGTTCTGTGAAGCGTGCGATGGGCCGATCCCGGAGGCTCGCCGTTTGGCGCAGCCCGGCTGTACCCAGTGCGTCGATTGCCTTTCGCTCGCGGAATTGAAAGGGGCACGCCATGCTCGATGAGGTATTGGGGCAATTCGCGGATTACGGTCTTGAGCCCGCGCAGCCATTGGTGTTCGGCAAGCTGACCCGTTGCAAGACGACACAGGACAAGGGCAAGGAAAAGAACGGCTGGTATGTCGTTCACGAGCAGCGCACCGAGAAAGGCGAAACGTTGATTTTCGGTGCGTTCGGTGACTGGCGTTCGGGCGAGTCTCAGAAGATCAAGGTCAAGGCTGGGCGGATGTCGCCTGAAGAACGCGAAGTTATGCGCGCTCGGCAGGAAGAGGCCAAACGCCGCGCGGCTGAGATATCGGCCAACGCGGCACGTCGTGCGGCGAAGCGTGCAGCGGGTATGTTCAAACGCATGCCGGAGAAGGGCCGTAGCGACTATCTGGATCGCAAGCAGATCGTCGGCTTTGGCGTTCGTTATGCGCCGCGCACCGGTGCGTTTCTGGTACCGATGAGCAACGTACGCGACGAGATTGTCGGCCTGCAGGTGGTGTTCCCAACCAAGCAAGAGGATACCGGCCGGGATAAGTCCTATTGGCCTTACGGCATGTCGAAGGAGGGCGCTTTCCATCTGATCGGGCCGCACCCGGATCCGGGCGAGCCGGTGCTGGTGTGTGAGGGCTACGCGACTGGCGCAAGTCTGCATATGGCCACGTCATTGACCGTGGCCGTTGCGTTTGATGCGGGAAATTTGCTTGTGGTCTGCAAGGCCATGCGCGAGCGTTTTGCCGGTTGCCCGCTGATCATCTGCCGAGACGATGACTGGAAGACCACGAAGCCGAATGGTGACGCGTGGAATCCCGGTGAAGAGAAAGCCAACAACGCGGCGCTGATAGTCGGTGGCCAGGTGGTTGCGCCGATCTTTTCCAGTGAGCGGGAAGCCAAGTGGACCGACTTCAACGACCTGCATGTCGCTGAAGGTTTGGAGGCGGTGCGCCGTCAGGTGTTGGCGGTGGTCAAACCCCCGGCCGCTGGTGGTTGGAAGGATCTGCTGGCACGCAGCGAAAGCGGCGCGCTGATTGCGCACATGCAGAATGTCGAGTTGATCCTGGCCAATGATGAGCGTTGGGCCGGGGTCATCAGTTACAGCGCGTTTAGTTCGAAGATCGTCAAGCTGCGTGCGGCGCCTTATGGCGGCGGCACGGGCGATTGGGCGGACATTGATGATGTGCGGGTGATGAAGTGGCTCGCGCAGCAGTACAACTTGCGGGTCAAGGCCTCGCATGTGATCGAAGCGGTGAGCGTGGTTGCGCATGACCATGCGTTTCATCCGGTGCGGCAGTACCTGCGCAAACTTGAGTGGGATCGGGTGCCGCGTCTTGAAAGCTGGTTGACGGAGGTCATGGGCGTTAAGGCCACGGATTACTCCTCAAAAGTTGGCAAGCGTTGGATGTTGTCGGCCGTGGCGCGAGTGATGAAGCCGGGCTGCAAGGCTGACTCGGTGATGATTCTGGAAGGTGCGCAGGGCGCTGGTAAGTCGACCGCGATGAGCATTCTCGGCGGCGAGTGGTTCATGGACACGCCGTTTGCGTTGGGCGACAAGGACGGCTTTCAGGCGATCCGGGGCAAGTGGATCGTTGAGCTGGGTGAGCTGGACAGCTTCAACAAAGCTGAGAGCACGAAGGCCAAGCAGTTCTTCTCGGCGTCCACCGACACTTACCGCGAGAGCTACGGCCGCAGAACAATGGACGTGCCACGCCAGTGTGTTTTCGTGGGTACGACCAACCAGGACGAGTACCTGAAGGACGCCACCGGCAACCGGCGCTACTGGCCGGTCGCGTGTACCAAGGTGGATCTGGAGTTGTTGCGCTCGATGCGCGATCAACTGTGGGCCGAAGCGGTGTTCTGTTACGACGCGGGCGACCTCTGGTGGGTGACGCTGGATGAGGCGGCAATGTTCGGCGAAGAGCAGGACGAGCGCTTTGTGGTGGATGAATGGGAAGGGCCGATTCTGACCTGGCTGGAAGAGTCGCAGATCGGCGAGACCACCACCGGTAGTGACGTGCTCACAAGTGCGTTGAAGTTGGACTTCGGGCATTGGGGTAAACCGGAGCAGATGCGCGTCGGCGCGATCATGCATCGGTTGGGCTGGCGGCGTGTTCGGTTGCCGGCGTTGGCAAAGAGCGGCCAGCGGCCTTGGGCATACAAGAAGCCGGCAGGGTGGGGCGGTGCGTCGGCGTTGCAGCGAGTGGAGTTCGAGGAGCCTTGCTTTGATTAAGGAGATCGATTCGCTGCTTCGGTTGTGGGCGCATGAGCTGCACTCGGAACATTCAAAAGGAGGGCTGGCTGGGGGAAACATGGTTGCCATGATGATGGAGAGCAACGGGCAACTGATCAGGGGGCGGCGCGCATTTCGTGCGCCGCTGGAGAGTTCGTTGGACATCGAGCTGATCGTGACCAAGCACCTCGCGCCAGAGCTGGTGACGGTGGTGCGTGAGCATTACTGCACGCTCGATGTGGATATGCGCTTGCGGTATGCCCACTGCGGTTGTGGTCGCGACACGTACTACCAGCGCTTGCATGATGCGCATCTGCAGATCTTTGGCGTGATGATGGGGCTGGCTGCGTGACCCCAGGTATCTGTCCGGCTGTTGTTGTCCCACTGGTCCGTCTTGTCTCGCTGTGTTTTGATGCAGTGGGACAGCTGCGGGCCTTGTCGTTGTTGGGTTGTCCCACCGTCCCGCCTAGTAGTGCCTCCCGCCCGTGTGAGCGTAGCGGGCGAGCAGTACGCGCTTACGCGCGAACGCGTGTTCTTTAAATTTCTTCCTTTACACGAGAAAGTAGAAAGATAAGTAGGACAGTGGGGCGAGGCCCCGAATTCAGGCGCTCTCAGGTGTCCTACTTCGACTCTGAATAGTGGGACGTATGGGACACCGCCGAGGCAAGAGAATGCCGGGGAGGTGTATTCGCCGACATTCGCTAGACGTTCACCCTGCGTTACCCACTTATTCACCGGGTGGCATTAAAACAGGGTTGCTGCCACCGGAATCGACCTGTAAAAAGTAGTCATCTTCGATAGGTGCGACCGCAGAGAGCGGCAGGCACCACACCACCAAACCCGGCCATTGCGCCGGGTTTTTGCGTTCATGAGGTAGGCGATGACAAGCGAGCAACAAGCACTGGCAGAAATGCCGATCTGGTTAGTGATCGTCCTGGCTCTGGTCGGTGGCGTATCGGGGGAGATGTGGCGGGCCGACAAGGATGGGGCGCGGGGCTGGGCGTTGTTGCGCAGGCTCGCGCTTCGGTCCGGGGCCTGCATTGTCTGCGGGGTGACGGCGATGATGTTGATGATCGCGGCCGGCATGACGATCTGGACGGCGGGCGCCTTGGGATGCCTCACGGCGATGGCCGGCGCGGATGTGGCCATCGGATTGTACGAACGATGGGCTGCCAAGCGTCTGGGCGTCAGCGAAGTCCCGCCCACCGGGGGCACGCAGGGGTGATGCACCGATCTGGGGCGCCGAAAACCGCCGGGGACCCTAGGGGTATCTGAAGGACACGGGGTCGGAAACCCGCGGGAAACTGTTAGCGGGAGCGCCCCCAGCTTACTGAAATTCAATCCATTGAAATTGAAAGGTCTGCATTGAAAAGCCGTTGAAAGGAGGGCTTATGACAGAACCAACTTACCTGTCAAAAAGCGCCTTCGCGGCGCGGATCGGCAGGGCGCCGAGCTACATCACCTGGTTGAAAAACAACAACCGCCTGGTGCTGTCGCCGGACGGAAAACTGGTGGACGTACAGGCCAGCGAAGCGTTGATTCGCGACACCGCTTACCCAAGCAAAACCGCCGTCGCTGATCGGCACCAACAAGACCGGATTCAGCGTGACGTTTACAGCCAACTCTCCACCTCGGTCGAGCCGACTTCCACGGCTGCGCCGCCGCAGGTTCTCACCAGCGATGGCAAGCAGCCCGACTTCCAGAAGGCCCGCGCTCTGCGCGAACACAACATGGCCATGCTTGCCGAGATCGAGCGGCTGAAGGCTCAGGGTTCTTTGGTATCCAAGAAAGCGGTCGAAACTGGAGCCTACGACGCAGGCCGACTGCTGCGCGATCAATTGTTCGGGCCGCTGCCTCAGCTGTCCCATGACCTGGCCACCATGACCGACCCTTGGTTGATCGAAAAGCATCTAGCGGCCACGTTTCGCAAAACGCTGGAAGAGGCTGAGCGCCTCTCTTCAGCAGATCTTGAACATGCCCTGACACCGGACTGAACCCATGCACACGGAATTTTCTGACGGTGCAAAGGTGTACCGTGAGAACTATTTCCGTGGACTGCGCCCGGATCCAGATCTTTGGATTGATGAATGGGCCGACGAGTACATGCGAATCCCGCGTGACACCGGTGCCCCTGAGCCCGGCCAGTATCGCACCTCACGGACACCTTATGCCCGCGAGCCAATGCGCTGCCTGTCGCCGGCTCACCCCTGCAGACGCGTGGTCACCATGGTGGCCTCGCAGTTGATGAAAACCCAGATCGCCCTCAACTGGATGGGTGGCCTGATCCACATGGCGCCGTCGAACATCCTGGCGCTTCTCCCCAGCCTTGGCCTGTCCAAGCGGGTTTCGGGGCGAATCAGCAAAACCATTAAGGCCACTCCCGTTCTGCGCGAGCGGGTCGCGGCCACCCGCTCGCGGGACGCACGCAACACGATGGACACCAAGGAATTCGAGGGTGGCTCTCTGTATGTCACCACCGCTGGTTCTGCGGCCAACCTTTCGGAGCTGTCGGCGCGTTATATCTACGGCGACGAAGTCGACCGCTGGGAGAACGACGTCGGCCAAGAGGGTGACCCCATCAAGCTGGCAGAGACGCGGGCAACCAACTTCGGTCGCAACGCCAAGATCTACTTCTCTAGCTCGCCGACGATCAAAGGCGCCTCGCGGATCGCTGACCTGTTCGAGTCCAGCGACCAGCGCTATTACTACGTGCCATGCCCTAACTGCGGTCGCATGCAGGTGCTGGAGTGGGAGCGGCTGCATTACAGCAAGGACTTCAGCACTGTGCATTACGAGTGCGCGGCCCCTGAATGCGACGTGCTGATTGAGGAGCACCACAAGAGCGACATGCTTGCCCGAGGCGAGTGGCGCGCCCATGCGGCGGGCGACGGCAAGACCGTTGGTTTTCATCTCAATGCGCTGTACTCACCGACCGGGTGGATGGACTGGGCTTCGCTTGCCATCGAATTTGAAGACGCCAAAAAAGCTCAGGCTCAAGGTGATACCAGCCTGATGCAGGTGTTCTACAACACGCGTCTCGCGAAGGTCTGGGACAGTGCACTCGAACAGACCAAGGCCGAGGTGTTGATCGCTCGGGCGCGGCTGGAGAATTACACCCTCGGTACGATGCCTGCCGGTGTGTTGATGCTGACCGGCGCCGTCGACGTCCAGGCCAACCGCCTGGAACTGATGGTGATGGGCTTTGGCGTCGGCATGGAGCGCTGGGTGGTCGACCACCAGATCATCTGGGGCGATCCGGCAGACGAGCGCACCTGGGCTGTCCTGGACGAGAAACTCAAGGCCCGTTACCGGCATCCCTGTGGTGTCGGTCTGGCGATTCTCGCCGTCGGCGTCGACTCCGGCGGTCACCACACCGATGAGGTCTACCAGTTCTGCCGCGTTCGCCGCTGGCGCAACATCTTCGCCATCAAGGGCGCGAGCAAGCCGGGCCGACCGGTGATTGCACAGCGCCCGTCCATGGTCGACGTGACATGGAAGGGCCAGACCGAACGCAACGGCGCCGAGCTGTGGTTTGTCGGTACCGACACTGCCAAAGACTGGATCTACAACCGCTACCCGTTCCCGGACGGCCCCGGTTCGCTGCACTTCGCCAATGACCTGCCGGACGAGTTCTTCGCCCAGTGCGTCGCCGAGCGCAAAGTCGTGCGCTACGTGCGCGGACACAAGCGCATCGAATGGGTGAAGGGCAAGGCTGAGCGCAACGAAGCGCTAGATCTGATGGTGTACTGCCTCGCGATGGCGCACTACCTCGGCATCAACCGCTATCAGGAACACGATTGGGACAGGGTGCGACAAGCCCTCGCTCAGTCGGGCCTGTTTGACGACGCCTTGGGCGTCAAGCCTGTTCAAGGTGAGCGAGTTAATGACGAGCGAACACCTGCGCCTGCGGCAGTGCGTCAGGCTCAGTCTGTACCACCACCCACCGCACCGGCTGCGCAATCGCGACCGGCAGCTCCCCCTCAACGCCGTAGCTCCAACAGTGGCTATCTGAAGAGACGCTGATATGTCCTTTACTCAAAAACACCTCGACGCCATCGAGCGCGCCATTGCGCGTGGCGAAAAGACCGTGCGCTACAGCGACCGAACTGTGGAATACCGCGACGTCGACGAACTGCTCCGCGCCCGTGAAGAAATCCGCAGTTCGCTCACCAGCGCTGCCGGCCCCCGCTCGCGGGTTGTGCGGCTCAGTCACGGAGGCAAGGGAATCTGATGGCTCGACAATTCCCGGCGCTTTCCCGTAGCGGATTCTTGCTGCCATCAAACATCAAGGCCAGCTACGAAGGCGCCGGGGAGGGTCGCCGATCTGCGAGCTGGGATGCCTCCGACAATGGCATCAACAGCATCAACACCCCGGCGCTGCGTAACTTGCGTGCCCGCTCACGGGCGGCGGTGCGCAATGACCCGTATGCGGCCAACGCCATCAACAAACGGGTCAGCAACCTGATCGGCACAGGTATCACGCCACGCCCAAAGGTTAAAGACGAAGAGCTGCGCAACCTACTGCAAGAGTTGTGGGACGACTGGGCCGACGAGTCGGATGCCGACGGTCTCTGCGACTTCTACGGCCAGCAGGCGCTGGTGGCTCGCACCGTCGAAACGGCAGGCGAGTGCTTTGTGCGATTGCGTCCGCGCAGTCTGGACGAAGGCTTGGTGGTGCCGCTGCAGCTGCAGTCCCTGGCACCGGAGTTCGTGCCGCACGACAAGTTCGAGATGACCAAGACCGGCAACATCATCCGTGCCGGGATCGAGTTCAACCCGGCCGGCAAGCGCGTGGCCTACTGGATGTACCGCTCGCACCCGCGTGATGCGTCGTCGCTCAACAGCGGCTACAACCAACTGGTGCGCGTTCCGGCCAGCCAGGTACTACATATCTTCGAACCTCTAGAGCCTGGGCAGTTGCGCGGCGTGCCGCGAATGTCACCGGTACTCAAACGTCTGCGCAGTCTCGACAACTACGACGACGCGGTGCTGTTCCGGCAGGAAGTCTCCAATCTGTTCGCCGGCTTCATCAAACGTCCGTCGCCGGACATGGGCCAGGTACCTCGCGACCCGGTCACCGGCCAGTTGATCACCGCCGACCGCGACGGCTTCACGCCAATGGTCGCGCTGGAACCCGGCACCATGCAGGAGCTGGGCGCAGGTGAGGAGGTGGAATTCTCCAAGCCGCCGGATGCCGGCAACAACTATCCGGACTTCATGCGTCAGCAATTGATGGCAGCGGCAGCGGGGACCGACACGCCCTACGAGATCCTCACGGGCGATATGAAAGGCATCAACGACCGTGCGTTGCGCGTCGTACTCAACGAGTTCCGGCGCCGCCTCGAACAACTGCAATTCAACGTGTACATCCACCAGCTTTGCCGGCCGGTTCGCGCTGCTTGGCTGGACATGGCGGTATTGAGCGGCGTGATCGAACTGCCGGACTACGCCAAGCGTCGTCGCGAATTTCTGCGTACGCGTTGGGTGCCGCAAGGCTGGGCCTACATCCAGCCGGTGCAGGATGTGCAGGCGCGAATGCTTGAGGTCAATGCGGGATTCGGTTCGCGCAGTGAGATGTGCTTGCGTACTGGTTACGACGCCGAAACGGTCGACGCGGAGAACGCGGCCGACGCTCAACGTGCCCGCGATTTGGGCCTCAATTACCGAACGCTCGTCGAGGTCGATACCCACCCTGACGATCAGGAGAAACCATGAAACCGCCGTTCCCTCTACGAATCTTCAACAAACTGGACGGGCAACTGCCCGTGCAAGACAAACACTGGTACAGCCTTCAAGCCAGCGGCGAAGCCGAAAAACGCACTATCGAGATTTACGTCTATGGCGAGATAGGTGCCTGGGGTATCACCGCCAATCAATTTATACGTGACCTCGCTGCGCTGGATGATGGTGTGTCGCCGGTCGTTGCAGCCTTCAACAGCATCGGCGGTGACCTGTTCGACGGGGTGGCAATTCACAACGCCTTGTCGCGGTTAGGCGAGCGATGCACCGGCCGGATAGATGCCTTGGCCGCCAGTGCAGCAAGTGTCGCGGTGTGCGGTGCACACCGAGTGGTGGTCGCGGAAAACGCCATGCTGATGATCCATAACCCATGGACGTATGCCTCGGGCGGTGCCGAGGATCTGCGCAAGGTTGCGGCGGCGCTGGATCAGGCGCTGGAGGTCATCATCGCGGCCTACAAAGCCAAGGCGCCCGACATCGACGAGGTCGAGCTACGACGTCTGGTCAATGCGGAGACTTGGCTGACAGCCCGCGAAGCGGTGGCCCTCGGGCTGGCCGATGAGATCGGCGACGGCGTGCAGATCAAGGCTTGTCTGGGGCAGGGCACCGTCATGCAGAAATACCAGCGCACGCCCCAGGCGCTGCTGGATCTGCTCAACGAACCCACGAAACCGACCGAACCGGTGGTCGACAAGCCTGAGCCATCGGCGCCTAGTGCGGATGCGGCGGCGCTGGCTCTGCTGATCACCAAGTCCTGCAACCAAGGCGGAATGAGCAACCTGATCGAGCCACTGCTTGCCACTACCAAGCTGGTAGATGAAGCGACCGTGAAAGCTGCGATCACTCAGGCCAAGTCGATCCGCGATCTGTGTGTGGCTGCCCGGTTGCCAGAGTTTGCGGTGGAGTTCGTACAGGCCGGACTCGATACCAGCGCCGTGCGTGCCCGGCTGTTCGACAAAGTTGTAGGGAAAGGTGGGGGCTTCGAGATCGACAACAGCCTGCCACAGAACGAAGACCCGGCACCCAAGATTCAAGCCAAGCAACCCGATCCGCCCTCGATTTGGGCAGCGCGTCAGGCCGCACAATCTCAAGCCTCTAAAGGAGCAAGACCATGACCATCAAACGCGAACCGATGCATGCAGGCGAGTTCCTGCTGTCTGAAGGCGCCGGAACCATTTCTCGCGAGGCGATCAACGTCGCGGCCGGCCCCGCTCTGGAACCCGGACAGATCCTCGGCCTGGAGACCGCAACCGGCGAGTTCGCCCCGTACAACCCGACCGCCGAAGACGGCACTGAAAACGCCGTCGCCATACTCTACGGCCCGCTCGGCGAGTCAGACGTCGTTCGTCGCGGTCGCGCTGTTGTCCGGCTTGCCGAGGTCAGCGAAGTCCACCTGACAGGCCTGGACCCGGCCGCCGAGAAAGCGCTCGCCGCACACCATCTGATCGTCCGCTGAGTCGATCCTTTTTAAATGCATCCCGCCGCGCGCGGGATTTTTCGTTTCTGGAGAGTACCCATGGCCGATATCGCCATTTTTGATGACGAAGCTTTTAGCGTCGATTCGCTGACGGCTGCGTTGAACGACCAGCCTTACTTGCCAGGACGCATCAGCGCGCTGGGCCTGTTTCGCGAGGAGGGCATCACCACCCTGACCGTGCAAATCGAGAAGGACGGTGACACCCTGGCCCTGGTACCGGCGGGTGAGCGTGGCACCTCTGGTCTGGTGGTTGCTGCCAGCAAGCGCAACCTGATCCCGTTCAACACCGTGCACCTGCCGGAGCGTTTCACCATCAAGGCCGACGAGATTCAAGGCATTCGCGCCTTCGGCACTCGCACCGAGTTACAAGCAGTACAGGACGTGGTCAATGCGCGCTTGGCCAAGGCGCGGCGTCAGTTGGACGCCACACACGAATTTCAGCGCATGGGCGCATTGAATGGCCAGATCCTCGACGCTGACGGCAAGACCGTACTGCTGGATCTCTATGACCGCTTCGGTGTGGGGCGCCAAAAAATGTCGATGGGACTGACGGATGCGGGCACGGAGTTGCGGGTTAAGTGCGGTGAAGCCTTGGATATGCAAGAGGACGCACTCGGCAGCGTGACCAGCACCGGTTCTCGCGCCTTCTGCGGCAAGAACTTCTGGAACAAGCTGATCGTTCACAAGTCGGTCAAAGAGACCTACCTCAATAGTCAGCAGGCAGCCGCTCTGCGCGGTGATGCTCGTGAGAGCTTCGAATTCGGCGGAATCATCTGGGAGCGCTACCGTGGCAAGGTGGCGGGCGTGTCGTTCGTGCACGACGACAAGGCGCTGTTGATCCCTGAAGGCGTGCCGGATCTGTACATCTCGGTGTTCGCACCGGCTGACTACATGGAGACGGTCAACACCCAAGGCATTCCGTACTACAGCATGATCGAGCCGCTGCCGTTCAAAAAAGGCATGGCCGGTGAAGCGCAGTCCAACCCGCTGCATCTGTGCACGCGACCACGTGCGCAGGTTCTTCTGGAGCTTTGACCGTGGCGTTCCGGGAGTTGCTGGAGGACATCGACGACACGGTGTTCGAAACGCTGGGCGACACGGCCCGGATCGAGGGCTACGACGAACCGGTGCTGGGCATGTTCGCCGCGCCCTGGTTGCAACCCAAGATGGGCAATATAAGAACGGCGTTGCGTGAACCGAAGTTCGAGATCCGCGTCCGCGATTCGCATGGACTGAGAAAAGGGCTGCTCGTCAGTGTGGATCTGCCGGCGCTGGACGGTGGTGGCGACTACGACCTGCTGCAGCTGGAGCCGGGCGGAGACGGCCTCGTCGCCTTGATACTGAGGAAACGACCATGAGCGTCGGCAGCCACTTCAAGCCCTCGGCCGGCGGCGGAATGATCTCGTTGCAGACCTCGGCGGCAGACCTGAAAGCCTTTCAGGTTTTTGCCGCCGTCGTACCAAAAGCAGCGGCCAATGCCCAACGCCGTGCGATCAACAAAACCCTGCGCTGGCTCGCCACTCAAATTGCCCGCGCCGTCGGCCGTCAGGAACGCATTGCGGTCGCCGCCGTTCGGCAGCGCCTGCGGGCCTACCCGGTCAATGGCGGAGCCAACAGCGGCAAATTGTGGTTCGGTCTCAATGCAATAGAAGCCAGCCGCATCGGCCGACCTCGGCAGAGCCGCTCCGGAGTGTCGGTGGCGGGGCGCCGCTTTCAAGGTGCGTTCTTCAAGAAGGTCTACGGCAACAGCGCAGATGTCTGGATCCGCACCGGCAGCAAACATTTCAGGGCAGACGATTACCCCGACAGTGATGTCAGCGGGGCGATCGGCGCGAGTTCGGGCTGGATCGCCGAACACGACAACCGCTTCCCGCTGGCCAAAGCCAAGGTGTCTCTGGAGCAGGCCCGACCGCACTTCGAAAGCTGGGTACGCAAAGCCGACGAACACCTGGTGCATGTCCTACAGCAGGAACTCAATTTCGAAGTGCAGAAGCACTTGAAGGGGAAATGACGTGACGGATCAAGTCGACGAGCCGTTCAATCTTGAGCAGTTGTATCAAGCCATTGAGCGGCGCATTAAGGATCACTTCCCGGGCCTGCAGACGGTGTCCATGTGGCCGGATGATTTGGATCGCCTACCGCTGCCAGCGGTGCTGATCGAATTGGCCGAGATGGAGCCTGGTCTCGATCCGGGAACCGGTGAAACTGGCCTGGCCTGCAAGTTCGAGGCACGGGTGATCACCGATCCGATTCAGCCGGATCATCACCAACAGGCGGTGTTCCTAGCGGGCCACCTCGCCGCGTTGCTGCGCATGCAGTGCTGGGGCGTTGAGGTCGAGCCGGCCGAGTTCGTGCAGGCCATGCAGGACTGGACCAAGCCCGAACTGGACGGCTACACGGTCTGGGTTGTGGAATGGACACAGCAGATCTACCTCGGAGAGGCCGAATGGCCTTGGCCGGATCAGCCACCGGGCACCCTGCTGCTGAACATTGAGCCAGGCGACGGCCCGCTCCGTCCGGAGGACGTGTCATGAGTTCCGGTTACGTCGCGGCCCAGCACGACCGCATGCTCGCCGGCCTAGTCAAGGATTGTTACGTGGTGGCTGTGGATCTCGCCGCGTCACCACCGGTATGCCGGGTTTCGGACGGCGAATGGGTCAGCGGCTGGGTGCGCTGGCACAGTATCGCCGCCGGCAAGGCGCGGCACTGGCGAGCACCGAGCATTGATGAGCAGGGCACCCTGATCAGTGCAAGCGGCGACGTAGCGCAGGGTACGTTCATTCCGGGACTTTACGGAAATGGGGGGCCGCCGCCGGACAACCGCGATCACGTGGAGGTCTGGCGCTTTGAAGATGGCGGTTCCCTAATCTACGACTGGGAGGCCAAAAGCTACAGCATCACTTTGCCGAGCGGGACGGTCACCATCAAGGTCGGATCAACGCAGGCCGAACTCACCGATAACGCGGTCAGTGTGAAGTCCGGAACGATCGATCTGGAAGGCGCCGTGAACTTCAAAGGGCCGGTCAACATTGACGGTCTGCTGCACGCGACACAGAGCATCACCAGCGATGCCGACATCCTGGCCGTCGGCCAAAGTGACAACCACCACAAGCACTGACCCATCATTCATTCAGCCCGCCGCGCGCGGGCTTTTTCATGCCTGGAGAAATCATGGCCAAACATCAAGATGAGTTGGCTGCGCCTGAGTCCGTCCCAATCAGCGCAGTGCAGATGACGTCGACGGTAAATTTTCGCGACACGCTTTACACCTCGCGCACAGTCATCCTGCCCGATGGCCGCACGCTTGCCGTAGCGAAAGCTGTTGTGTCGGTTGATAGCACCGACGATGTGGCGTTGAAGTGCCTCAAAGCCCATACCGAGTTCGAGCAACTCAAGGAGTAAACCCGATGATCGGAATGGATCGCCACACCGGGCAACCCATCTCCGGCATCGAGCATTTACGTCAGTCGGTGGCGGACATTCTCGGCACGCCGCTGCTGAGCCGCCGCGAGCGTCCGGAGTACGGCAGCAAGCTGCGGCGCATGGTTGACCTGCCTATCAATGAAGGTTGGAAGAGTGCCGCTCAAGCGGAAGCGGCGCGGGCGCTGCGCCAGTGGGAACCGCGACTGAAGATCGAGCGCATCGTCGTCACCTCGGTGCTGGGCGGAAAAATCAATTTCAGAGTCAGCGGCGAGTACCTCGGTGAGCGCGGCACGTTGGAGGTGTGGGTATGAGTACGCTGGTGGATCTGACCGAACTGCCGGCGCCGGACGTTCTTGAGCCGCTCGATTTCGAGGAGGTGTACGGCGAAGCGCTAAACGTTTTTCGCGGTTACATGGGCGACAACTGGACGGCGGCGCTGGAAAGCGATCCGGTGACCAAGCTGCTGGAAGTCGGCAGTTACATCAAGGTCGGCAACCGAGCGCGCGTCAACGATGCGGCCAAGGCTCAATTTCTGGCCTACGCCATCGGCGCTGACCTTGATCAGCTGGCTGCCAACGTCAATCTGAAACGCCTGGTCATTCAGGCGGCTGATCCGCTGGCCGTTCCGCCGGTCGCGGCGGTGATGGAATCTCACGATGCCCTGCGCGAGCGGGTGCAGATGGCGTACGAGGGATTGACCACAGCAGGGCCACGCAATAGCTACATCCTACATGCACGTAATGCCTCTGCATTGGTCGCTGATGCCACCGCCGAAAGTCCGAAACCGGCCTGCGTGGATGTCACGGTGCTGGGACTTGAAGGCGACGGAGCGGTCGGTCCTGAATTGTTGGCGTTGGTTGCCGAGGCGGTCAATGACGACGACGTGCGCCCTGTTGGTGATCGGGTGGAAGTGCGCGGCGCCGAGATCCTGCCGTACCGGATTGATGCCGTACTGCACATGAAAGGCACCGGTCCGGAAAACGATGCCGCGCTGGCCGAGGCCATCAAGCGATTGGCGGCGTGGATCAATCCTCGCCGCCGTTTGGGCGTCGAGGTGGCACGTTCCGGTGTCGACGCGCAGCTGCATGTCGCGGGTGTCGCACGCGTCGAACTCAAAGACTGGAAAGATCTGAAACCGACCAAGGCGCAGGCGGCGTACTGCACCGATTGCACCGTCGTGTTGGGAGGTTGATATGCGCAGTCTTTTGCCGCTCAACAGCACCCCCTTGGAGCGAGCTATCGAGGCGACGTTTGCCGAGACCACGCTGATTCCGCTGCGCACGCTGTACAACCCCGATACCTGTCCGGTTCATCTGCTGCCGCATCTGGCGTGGGCCTGGTCGGTCGACCGCTGGGATCCGGCTTGGCCAGAACCTGTCAAGCGCGCCGCTATTAGGGCTTCGTTCTATATCCACAAACACAAAGGCACCATCGGCGCGCTGCGCCGGGTAGTCGAGCCACTGGGTTACCTGATTGAAGTGCTGGAATGGTGGCAGACCCTGCCGGAGGGCGTGCCGGGCACCTTTGCGTTGAAGGTGGGCGTTCTGGACACGGGTATCACCGAAGAAATGTACCGCGAACTGGACCGCCTGATTGATGACGCCAAACCCGTCAGTCGGCAACTCACCGGCCTCGCCATCAGCCTTGAAACTCAAGGCAACTTGAACATCGGTGTCGCTTTGTACGAGGGCGACGTAATTGACGTGTACCCACCCGTGATGCATGACATTGAAGTCACCGGCAGCTTTGGCGTGGTCGGGCGCGAACACTCAGTAGACACTCTGGACGTTTACCCATGATTGATGCGAACTCGCAATTTTTTGCCATCCTGACCAAGGTCGGAGAGGCGAAACAAGCGAACGCCGATGCACTCGGCGTTCCCTGGCTGATCAGCCAAATGGGCGTGGGCGATGCTAATGGCACTGATCCCATTCCTGATCGGCTCCAAACCAAACTGATCAACGAGTGGCGACGGCGGCCGTTGAATCAACTCAAGGTCGACCCAAACAATCCAGCGATCATCATTGCCGAACAGGTCATCCCTGCTGATGAAGGCGGTAAATGGATCCGCGAGATCGGACTGTACGACTCGGACGGTGACCTGGTGGCGGTGGCCAACTGTGCGCCTAGCTTCAAGCCTCTGCTGTCGCAGGGCTCTGGCCGCACCCAGATCGTGCGGATGAACTTCGTTGTTACTAGCGCCGGCAACATCACGCTAAAGATTGACCCGGCGGTGGTGCTGGCTACTCGCGAATACGTCGACGCGAAGATTCAGGATGAACTGTACAAGCTCGACAGCAAGCAGTCGGTGCGAGTCGCGACCGTGGGCAACATTGCGCTGGCCGGGCTTCAGTCCATTGACGGCGTGGCAGTGGCTGTCGGTGATCGGGTGCTGGTAAAAAACCAGAATGCTGCCAAGGACAATGGCATTTGGGTGGCGGCGGCGGCCGGTTGGTCGCGTGCGGCAGATGCGGACTCGAATACTGAGGTGACCTCGGCGTTGCTGGTGTCGGTCGAGCAGGGCGCCACCTTGGCTGACACTCGCTGGCAGTTAATCACCGACGGGGCGATTGTCTTGGGCACCACGGCGCTGACTTTCCAGAATGTGACGCAGGGTTTTGCTCCGATCATTGCTCCGGCGCTGGTAAATCCAACGGCAAACACGCCGGCTCTGTTTGATAACTCCCTGAAGCTCGCTACGACCGAGTTTGTGCGTCGGGCCTCGGGCAGTCTGGCCGGATACGTTACTTACTCAGTAAACACAGTTTTAACGGCTGCGGACGCTGGCAAGTACATCTATGCAAACGGTGTGTCCATCACCCTTACGTTGCCCGATCTGACGTTACTGCCTGCGGGGACAAAGTTTTATATTCAGGCGTCAGCGGGGAGCACGAAGATTACGGTAGCGTCCGTAAACGGCAACTTCTCCGGGCCTAATGGCGCTCCGGCTGGTTTGTCCACTCTCGTTCTTGGCGAGGGTGTTGCATCAGAGTTCGTTTCTTCGGGAACAGGCTGGATCGCAGTCGGTGGCACAGGCCTGTCAGTTCTTGCGGCTAACGGCTATCAGAAGCTGCCGGGCGGTTTGATTATTCAATGGGGCAGCGCTCTGGCGACGGCGGCTGATTACTTGGTTACCTTTCCCGTCGCGTTCCCAGTTGGGCCGATGTCGCTGGTCTTTGGACAGAATGAGGGAAGTACCAGCTTCCATAACAACTACCTGACGGCTACCGCGTTCAAGTATCGAAACGCCGCGGCAACGTACCCTGATCAATTTTCTTGGATCGCCGTCGGCTATTAGGGAGGCCTTATGTTTGCTTCGAAATCTTCTGGCGGGTTTTACGACTCAGCTATTCACATATCAATGCCCGGCGATGTGGTGGAAATCACCGCCGAAGCGCATGCCGCGCTTATGGCTGGGCAGGGTCAGGGAAAAGTCATTGGCTGGGGTGAAGATGGCTACCCGTTGCTCATCGATCCGCCCTTGCCATCTTCTGAATATTTCGCGGAAGTTGAACGGTCATGGCGCGACGTGCAGCTAGCCGCTACTGACGGCGTTGTTGCTCGGCATCGGGACGAGCTGGAGGCGAGCGTCGAGACGACTTTATCCCCTGATCAATACACCGAACTTCAGGTGTACCGCCGTTCATTGCGCAATTGGCCGGAGGCGGGGGAATTCCCGCTAGTCGACCACCGCCCGATCGCACCGCCTTGGTTGATCGAGCGAATTCAATAAGCGCCCCGCACTGAAGGGGCGTTTTCTATTTCGTTACGCGTAACACGGACACCTCACAGCCTCGCGTATGCGGGGCTTTTTCGTTTCTGGAGATTGACCTCTATGAGTTTCTTTCACGGCGTCACGACCACTTCGGTCGATACCGGCGCGCGCACTATCTCGTTACCGTCCTCTTCGATCATCGGCCTGTGCGACACCTTCACACCCGGCCTGATCGGCGGTGGTACCGCCAAGGCCGGTGAGCTGAAACTGATCACCACCGAGCGCGAAGCCATTGCCGCGTTCGGCGCCGACTCGGCGATCACGAAAGCATGCCAAGCGATTTATACGAAGGCCAAAGCGGTTATTGTCGCCATCGGCGTACCGAAGATGGACGATCCCGCGCTGCAGACCTCGGCGATCATCGGCGGCGTTTTGGCGTCCGGCCAACGTACCGGCCTGCAGGCGCTGCTTGATGGCAAGAGCCTGTTCAACGCCCAGCCGCGCTTGCTTATCGCGCCGGGCCATTCCGCCACCCAAGCCGTGGCCACGGCCATGGACAGCCTGGCACAGAAGTTGCGGGCAATCGGCATCATCGACGGGCCATGCACCACTGATGAGGCCGCGATGGCCTATGCCAAAAACTTTGGCAGCCGCAACTTGTTCATGGTCGATCCCGGCGTGCAGTTCTGGGACACCGGCGAGAGCAAGACAGTGGATGCACCTGGTTCGGCATGGACGGCTGGACTGTTCGCATGGACCGATGCCACCTACGGCTTCTGGGCCTCGCCCTCAAACAAGGAATTCACCGGCATCACCGGCACCACCCGCGCCGTCGAATACCTGGACGGCGACGAAACCTGCCGGGCCAACCTGCTCAATAACGCGAACATCACCACGATCATTCGCGACGATGGTTACCGCCTCTGGGGTAACCGCACGCTGTCCAGCGATCCGAAATGGGCGTTCGTCACGCGCGTACGCACGCTGTTTATCCTCATGGACGCGGTGCAGGCCGGCCACAAATGGGCGGTCGACCGCTCGATCACCAAGACCTACGTCAAGGACGTCACCGACGGCCTTGAGGCGTTTATGCGCGACCTGAAAAATCAGGGTGCAGTGATCAACTTCGAGGTGTACGCCGATCAGGAACTCAACACGGCCACCCAGATCGAGCAGGGCAAGGTGTACTGGCGGATCCGCTTCACCGACGTGCCGCCGGCCGAGAACCCAAATTTCCTCTTCGAAGTCACCAACGAATGGATGACCGAAGTGCTTGAAGCCGCCTAAGGAGGCCACCTGATGATTCCTGAAGTTCTGTCCAACTGCGCCGGGTTTATCGACGGCGTGAGTTTTGCCGGCGAGATGCCGAGCCTGACTTTGCCCAAGGTTGTGCTGAAAACCGAAACCTACCGGGGCGGCGGCATGGCCGGCGAGATCGAGATCCCGACCGGTGTAGAAAAACTAGAAGCCGGGTTCACCACCAACGGCGTGCGTCGAGAGGCGCTGAAATGGTTCGGCCTGTCCGACCGCACAGCGTGCAACGCCGTTTTTAGAGCCTCGTTCAAAGGCCTCAAGGGCAAGGTCACGCCGGTCATTGTGACCATGCGCGGCGGACTCAAAGAGGTCGACATGGGCGACTGGAAGGCCGGTGAAAAGGCCGAGAGCAAACACAACATGGCGCTGACCTACTACAAGCTCGAAGTCGGCGGTCGGTTGATCTACGAGATCGACATGGTCGGCATGGTGTTGGTGGTCGATGGCGTCGATCAACTGGCAGAAGAACGTTCGGCCCTTGGCCTTTAAGGACATATGCAATGACTCAAGCAATCCAGACCACACCCGATAAGCCGCTGCCAAAGTGGCTGGAACTCACCGAAGACGGTTTTCGTATCGGCCTTAAATACCCCACTGAGCTGAGCGGCGTTCTGGTCGACGTCGTGTCGATGCGCGCGCCGTGTGTGCGTGACGTGCGCGCCGCACAGGCCGCTTCCAACGGCGATGCCGAACAGCGCGAACTGTCGCTGTTTGCTTCGCTGACTCAGACTCCCGAGACGGATCTGGTGGCGCTCAAGATGGTTGACTACATGCGTTTGCAGGCCGGCTATTTTCGCTTGGTCACGGACGACTAAGTGCGACGGGTTCACGTTGAAGGCGCTGGCCAAACGCTTGGCGAAAGAGACTGGATTCTCCGCTGCCGAGATCATGGCCATGCCCTTCAACGAAATGGTGTGGTGGCTTTCTGAGTGAGCCACCACGGCAACTCCCCAACGCATAAGGCACGCACATGGCGAAGAACCTCGCGCTTGGCTTTGTCATTGGCGGCGCCGTCGATTCGACGGTGGGCAAAGCCTTCAAGGATGTTGAAAGCAAGATCAAACATTTGGACACGGTCGGCAGCAAAGCCCGTGTCCTGCAGAACACCATCGGCGACACCATGCGTCTGCGTGATGAATGGCGTAAGGCGCACATGGCCGGCGCCGAAGGCGCAGACAAGCTGCTGAGCAAGTACGAGAAGAACCTCGCCCTGTTGAAGCAGCAAGGCGTGGAGGTCGGGCGCTTGAGCAAGGCCTACGCCACGATGGGGCGCGTGGCTGCCGGCGCCGAACTGAAAGCACTGGGTCACCGGCAAATGGAAGAAGGCCGGCAGGGGCTTAAAAGCACCATCGGTCAAGCCGGTGCGTTCACCGCAGCCGCCGCGATCCCGACCAAGGTCAGTGCCGACTATGGCGCGATTATTCGCGATATCGCGATCAAGGCCGGCATCGCCAATACGGCGCAAGAGCAGGACATGTCGCGCACCATCATCACCACCTCGCAAGATACCGGGATGGCGCGCAATCAAGTGGCCGAGGTGGTCAATGCTTTGGTCGGCGCCGGCATGGATTTGAAGCAAGCGCTGGATTATGCCCCGACCGCCGCCAAGTTCGTTGTCGGCCAAGGTTCGGACGGTACCGAGACGGCCAAGATGATCAACGCGCTGGGTCAGAACGCCAAGATCACCGACCCGGCCATGATGCAAAAGGCGCTCGAAGCGATCGCCTTTCAAGGGCAGGCGGGCAGTTTCGAATCAGCGGACATGGCCCGCTGGTTCCCTGAGTTGCTGGCCAACATGGGCAACCTGAATATCTACAGTATGGACGCCGTAACGCAGTTGGGTTCGATGCTGCAGGTGCAGATGAAGACAGCCGGCGGCGCAGATGAAGCGGCGAACAACCTGAAAAACTGGATGGGCAAGATCGGCTCGGGTGAGACGGTAGATGCCTACAAAAAGGCGGGCATCGATTATCAGGCGTCGATGAATACCGGTCTGCAGAACGGCATGTCGACGCTGGAATCCAGCTTTGCCCTGGCACAGAAATACATTGCCGCCACCGATCCGAAGAAAGCACAGTTGATGGCCGAAGCCGCGGCCAACATCAGCAAGGAAAGCGACCCGGAAAAAGCCAAGGGCATGATGAAAGCGTTGGAAGAGGCCTTGCGCACTGGTGACCTGTTTGCCGACATGCAGGTCAAGGCCGCGTTGACTGCGTACATGCAGAACAAGGATCTGTACAACCAATTGAAAAAGGATTCGGCCGACGCCACCGGCATCCTCGACAAGAACCTCGCCGAGCGCCGGCAAACTTCCGCGCAGAAATGGTCCGAGATGGCCCAGAGCATGGACGATGCCATGCGCAGCATTGGCGATGCGATACGCCCGGTGACCGATGCGGTGGCTGACGGCATGAACAATGTCAGCCGCAAGCTGGCAGGGTTCTCCGATGAGTTCCCGCGAGTCACGACCGGTATCGGCTCCGCCGTCGCCGGCTTGATTGCACTCAAGGGGGTAGTCAGCGCTTTTAAGGTCGGTAAGGGTTTGATGAACATCGGACGCGGCACTGTGATGGGCAACCCGAATATCCCGCAAAAAGTCATCGTTACCAACTTGCCGCCCGGTGGCGCTGGACTGGATGGCGGTGGCGTTGATGCCGACGGCAATGGCAAGAAGGGCAAAGGTGGAAAGGGAGGCGGCCGAGGCGGTGGAGGCCGTGGCGCCAAGATCGGTGGCGGCATGAAAGGCCCGGCGATTCTCGCCGTTGCCCAGGCGGGTTATCAGGCTTACGACACCTATCAGAATGCCGAAACCCAAGACGAAAAAGCCGAGGGTTACGGCCAAGCAGCCGGTGGTTTGGCTGGCACGCTGGCCGGCGCCGCTGCGGGTGCCGCTATCGGTTCGGCTGTACCGATCATTGGCAACATCGTCGGTGGCCTGATCGGTGGTTACCTCGGTTATATGGGCGGCGATGCCTTAGGTGGGTCGCTTGGCAAGTCGCTGTTCGGCGCGGACGAGACCTTAAAGAAGGTACCCGATGCCGGGCCACTGATGATGGCCAACGCTGGGCAGCACCTGCCACCGGTGATGGGCAACATCGCCCGATCATTTGCGCCTGGCGCCGCGAGTCCGGTTGCCCCAAGTGCATCAACGCCCTCGGCCGTGCAGAGCCTGTTGCCTGAGCGCGCCGCCGATGCGGCTGCGATGGGAGATGTGACACGTTCCCTGAGCGCACCCGCACCGCCGAGCGTACCGGCACTGCTAGCTCCTCCGCCTTCAGCGATCATGGTCGAGCCTCCAAAGATCGAGCAGCGCATCGAGATCTCGGCGCCGCTGCACATCACCGTGCAAGGCGATGCGAAGGACCCGGCACAAATGGCTCGCGAGCTGCGGCCCTTCATCGAACAGCAGATGCAGCAGGCCACGCAGCAGCTGCAGAACCGCAAGCTGTATGACGAACCACATGTGTAAGGAGGATCGATGGCTTACATGGAACAGCTGCAGTCTGGTCTGAAAAATCTGGCGGCAGCGGGGGAGACTGGACGCCGTAGCCTCGACGGTATGATGGGACCGGTCAACGGTGCTATCAGCGAGATCAGCGGCGCGGCCTCGGAGCTGGAAGGCATCCCCATCGTGGGGCCGGCGGTTGGGGCCAAACTGCAGCGCGTGATGCGCAGCGTCAACGCGGCTCAAGCCAAGGTCGGTCAGGTCGTGGCGACCTACAACAAGGCCACTCGCGCCGTGTCGCAGATCGATGAACGCATGGGTGAACTCAAGGAGCAGGCGGCACGTGCCTCCACCGCGATCAACAAGATCGCCGGCAAGGTCAGCCCGTCGCTGGCCAACATCGTGCCGACTGGTTCGCTGGCCGGCGACGCTACGCCGTTACCGGAAGCGGTCCAGCCGTTCCCGCACTTGCTGATCGTGCAGCCGCTCGATCCCAACGCTCAGCCGTACTACTTCAATCTGGACACAGCAGCCTTTGATGAGCTGCGGCGCTCGACGGAGTTTCGCTGGGCGTCGCAGGAACGCCTGACCCGCCGGCCGGCGCAACAAGCGGTGGGCATCGGCGAGGAAAAAATCACTCTGAAAGGAGCGATCTTCCCGGGCTTCAAAGGTGGCCTCAAACAACTGGATACCCTGCGTAGTCTCGGTTCCCAGCTGAAACCGCTGACACTCACCACCGGTTATGGCGACGTGCTGGGCACCTGGTGCCTGAAGAACGTTGAAGAAGAACAGAGCGCGCTGCTGCAGGGCGGGATCCCGCGCAAGCAGGCATTTACTTTGGAGTTCGCGCGTTATGGCGATGACATGCAGAACGTCTGACGGAGATCTGCTCGATACCCTGTGTTATCACGCCTATGGCCATCTGGAAGGCACTGTCGAGGCGGTGCTCGATGCCAATCAGGGGTTGGCCGATGAGCCTCAACCTTACCGCGCCGGCATCGTGATTGAGCTGCCGGATCTGCCGGCACCCAGCAATGGCGACGTGATGTTGTGGGGCTGAAGCGTGCTTACCTTCAGTGGTGGCAGTTTGCCGCAGGTTTCAAGCCTCGATAGACTTTCCCTTTTTTGGAAGGTACGAGAGACCCCTTATGGAAAGATCGACAGCGTTAAGGAAAGTAAAACGGAGCCTTTGGGGGGAATTCAATTACCGATTGAACTGGATAGTCTTCGGCACCATCGGTGCCATTCTCCTGTGCTTCATTCCTGTATTGGGCTGGCTCCTGGCCTTGGGATTGGTATTGGCAATCCTCTATAAAACCTTTGGATTCCGTGAAACCTTCCTTCAGGGCAACTGCCCGGCCTGCACTAAAACGCTTCCTGTAGACCCCAAGACAGATGTCTTTGCCTGCCCGGTGTGCGGTAGCTGTATGGCTGTGCGAGAAGACAGTCTCGTCCTCATCAAAATCGACTGACCGGCGATCCCTTTCGCCTGCAGCATGCGATCAACTCAGCCCGCCTAGTGCGGGCTTTTTTATGGATGGAACAAATGACCCCAGCCTTTCGCGTCGTGGCAGATGGCGCCGACATCACGGCACTGATCAATGACCGACTGCTGCAGCTGAAAACAACTGATAAGCCCGGCATGGAGTCCGATGAGTTCGAGCTGCGCATCGATGACCGCGACGGCGCGGTGGTGTTGCCTCCACGCGGAGCCAGCATCGAGATCTTCCTTGGTTACGTCGAAACGTCGCTGACCCGCATCGGCCGCTATGTCGTCGACGAGATTGAGCTGTCCGGTCCACCGGATACGCTGGTGATCACCGGCAAAGCCAGCGACATGCGTGGCAGCGGCAAGACCACCCGCAGCGGCAGTTGGGAGAACGTGCCGCTATCGCGGATTGTTGCCGACGTCGCCGCACGCAATGGCTGGCAGCCGGTGTGTCCGGTGCAAACCAAGGTGCCTCGCGCGGATCAACTCAGCGAATCGGATTTCAATTTCATCACCCGCCTGGCCAAGCAGTACGACTGCACGGCCAAGGTCGCCGATGGCAAGCTGCTGGTGATGCCGCGCCAAGCGGGGCAGAGCGCCTCGGGCGAGAGCTTTAGCGTTGTATTGATCCAGCGGCGCGACGTGAGTCGCTTCCAGTTTCGCCTCGGTGATCGCAATACGCACAAAGCGGTGTCGACCAAGCACCAAGACAAGAAAACCGGAAAGCTCGCGGTCGTCACTCTCGACAACGACGAATCACCGGACGGCTTGCCGCCTGTGCATACCGACCGCCACATCTACCCGAACAAGTCTGCAGCTGAAGAAGCGGCCAAGGCGCGGCTGGCTGCCTTCAACCGGTCCACGGCCGGTGTCCGGTTGGAAATGTCAGGACGCACCGATCTGTTCGCTGAGCGATCGATCAATGCCCAAGGGTTCAAGATTGGTCTCGATGGTGAATACTTGGTCGACTCGGTGGAGCAGGTGTTCACCCAGTCAGGCTGGAGCACAACGGTCGAGTGCAACGGTGGCAAGAAGGGCAAGGCGAAAGCGAAAGGCAGGAAGAAAAAAGCGATGAAGGATCTGAAGGTCGTTCAGCTCAAGCAGTAGCGAAGCGTCCCTGATCGTATGGAAATTGAACCCCCTTCGAGTAATTACATCGTGTTCGATGGCACGGAGTTTGGCTTTTCGTTAGCGTCTCTGAAACCCACCAGAAAGGTAGCTTGTGATGTTTGGAAGACTGTACCTAACGTTGTATTTCGTGCCGATGCTCGCATTTGCAGCAGCAGCGTTGCCGCCATTCGTTGAGAAGAGGAATGCTGACTTAGAATGCGCGCATGAAATGATCCGCCACCCTACCACCTCGAAATGTACCCTTTGATCGAAAGGTCAATTAACTGAGAAGCCCGCGTAAAGCGGGCTTTTTCATTTGGAGCATTTATGCAGATAACGACCCAGCAGATTCAAATCATCATGCCCAACGCCCGCCGCCAAGTGGGCGTTTTTGTTTCCGCCCTCAACGCAGCTATGGCGCATCGACAGATCAACACACCGAAACGCCAAGCCGCATTCTTGGCTCAAGTCGGTCACGAGTCTGGTCAACTGCAGTACGTGCGCGAGCTGGGCGGCGATCAATACCTGAGCAAATACGACACGGGTACGTTGGCCGCAAAACTGGGCAACACCCCTTCAGCGGATGGCGATGGACAACGCTATCGCGGTCGCGGACTGATCCAGGTCACCGGCCATGACAACTACCTGCGCTGCAGCCTGGCGCTGTTCGGCGATGAGCGATTGCTACGCACTCCTGAGCTGCTGGAGCTGCCGCAATGGGCCGCTGAGTCAGCCGCGTGGTTCTGGTCGGTGAATGGGTTAAACACGCTTGCGGATCAAAACGAATTCAACGCGATCACCCGCAGAATCAACGGCGGTTTAAATGGCCTGCAGGATCGGCTCGAACTGTGGGAGAGGGCGAGGGCGGTGTTATGCGTTTCGGCGACTTGATGCCAGCGCAGTATCGGCTGATGGTCAAACCGGTGCTACTGATCGCCTTGGCCGGCACATCCGCAGCAATCACTTGGCAGGTGCAGGACTGGCGCTACGGTAGTCGCCTCAGCGAGCAGTCCCAGCTGCACACTGAAACCCTCAACCAACTGAATCTGGCCTCGGCCGCGCAACAGCGTGCCGAACAGGACAAACGTCTCGCGCTCGAGCAGCGCCTGGCATCCAGCGAACAAACCCATTACCGAGCCTTGAGCGATGTCCAACGTGATCAAGGTCGCCTGCGCGACCGCCTTGCCACTGCTGATCTGCGCCTGTCAGTCCTACTCAAAGCCACCGCCGATACCGGCAACAGATCAGTGTCAGCCACCACCGCCACCAGCGGCGTGGTTCATGACTCCACAAGAGCCGAACTTGACCCGGCGCATGCTCAACGAATTGTCGCCATCACCGATGAAGGAGACCGAGGATTGATTGCGTTGCAAGCCTGTCAGGCCTATGCGAAGACTGTCTCTAAATGAGAACGAGCGATTGATGGTGCGCCATGAAACTCACCATCACGCAACGTAAATTGAATGCTTTTATTTGTTAGTGATGACCTTGCTTACCACTTTACCGTCGGAGAACGTCACAGTTAGGCCAGGGCAGGGCACATCGCTTTGACTGCAGGAATACGTTACGGCTCTCGCGGTCGTTTCTCCTTCGTTGTTCCTGTAGATATCAAATCTTTGGACATCGAGACCATACACTGCAAAGGCCAAACACTCAGGATCTCCTACCTTCACATTGCGTTGCACTGCCTGCGCAGCTTGTTCGGCTGTGAGCTGGCGCGATTCAACGAGACGCTGAATTACCGATGGATCCTGAAAGCCTTTGTTAAATCGAAAGCTGCCGCAGTTGGCATAGGCTTCTTCGTTGGTTTTGCTTGTCCAGCCGCTGTCAAAGGCACTGGAAGGTTGATTTGAGCATGCAGCCAACGGCAACACGGTCAGCAGAACCAGCATTTTTTTAATCATGGAGGCAACGTCCTTAGTCAAATAAAGAAGCGGCCGGATCAAGTGCGTCAACACTTCATCCGGCCGCCGTACCCGCAGATTGCCCCTGCAAGTCCAGCCTAGGCTTCTGCTTCGTGCACAAAGCGCGGCGAGCCTAGCACCTGTCTATCCATACAGTAAAGGTCTTGCTTTCAATGTCTACACCCATCATCCCTTGGATGGGCGGCAAACGCCGCCTGGCCGATCGCCTCATTCCACTTTTTCCGCCACACGAATGCTACGTCGAAGTCTTTGCCGGCGGCGCCGCTCTGTACTTCATGAAGCCCCAGCCATCGCCGGTCGAAGTCCTCAACGACATCAACGGCGACCTGGTCACGCTTTACCGCGTCGTGCAGAACCACCTCGAAGAGTTCGTGCGCCAGTTCAAATGGGCGCTCAGTTCGCGGCAGGTGTTCGAATGGCAGAAAATGGCCCGCCCCGAAACCCTCACAGACATCCAGCGCGCCGCCCGATTCTTCTACCTGCAGCACCACGCCTTCGCCGGCAAGGTCTCGGGTCAGACGTTCGGCACGGCGACCACCGCACCGGCCATCAATCTGCTACGGATTGAAGAAAACCTCTCGGCTGCGTGGCAGCGCCTGTCCGGCACCTACGTCGAAAATCTCCCATGGCTTGAATGCGCAGAACGCTACGACCGTGCCCACACCTTCCACTACATGGATCCGCCTTATTGGCAGACCGCCGGATATGGCGTGGACTTTCCGTTCGAGAACTACGAACGGATGGCCGACTTCATGCGTCGCTGCAAAGGCAAAGTGATGGTCAGCATCAACGACCATCCAGACATTCGCCGAGTCTTCGAGGGCTTTCATTTTGAAACCCTGGACATTCGCTACAGCAACACCAATCAGCGGCAAGGGAAGGCCGAAGTCAGTGGCGAGTTGGTGATCATGAATTGGGAGCCAGCATCGCTAGGGGGCTTGTTTTGACTAAACAGTGAAAGGCGGTTGCGTTTGTCTTGGAAGCGGCGCTCGCCTACCTGACTTGTTACAGGAAAATCGAATGTGCTCTCGTTCGACCGCAGTCGCAAGGGCGCTGATAATGATCATATCGCAAAATTTGCCAGCATCCGGTAGGGTGCCTGGGAGCCGAATGCAGAGCGCTTTGATCGCTAGGTGAATAAGCGGTGAAAGGAAGCACCCATGCAGCATGGCTACTCTAGATTTCCAATTTCATACATCAAAGGAGTGACCATGAGTAGTGTGACTCAAAGTAATAGTGCAAGTTCGAATGCTGTAGCTAATCCAAATGCCGGCAGCCAGAACCCCACCGTTATCACGACGGTATTAGCAACCCCACCGGTCAGTCAGAATGAATTGAGGAGAACATTCATCGCAATGTTGTTCGCGTTGGTGGCGGCAACTATTGCTCAACAGATCTCCGAGATGTTGTTTGTAGTCACCGGAGGTTGGGATCTGGCAGCTAGCCCCTCAAAAATGTGGGAAAATTTGTTGCTGGGTAACGGGATGCTGTTTGCATCAGTTAGTCATTCTTGTTTAGCGTTGTTGTTGGTAGCTATGAGTTGGGTAATGTGGTCGAAATCTCAGGCAGGAGGACATAAGACCGAAATTTCCTCCATCTTTTCGAAGGAGTTTATTATTCTCCTTGTGGAGGTTTTTTTAGTTGTATTATATTTTGCAATTGCTAAAACGATGGAGCAAAACTTTTCTGAATATGTAAAGGGCAAATCCGTTGCTGCTTTTGTTGGCACCACCTCAGCAAGGCCTGAAGCACTTCAGATGATGTGGGTGTTTTCGGTATATTTTGTGTGGGATATAATTACAGATGTAATGTACAGCCCTCATAACCCTCCGCTTGTAACTTTTGGTGAAAAGATTACAGGTATCATTCAGGGGGTGCTGACTTATTGCTCTATATCTGTAATCTGTATTGCTGGTGCTTGGCTCGTGAGCGTAAATTCACCCTCTGTTGCCACTCCATATCAAGCTCTATGGGGCGATATAGCTTTGATTGCGTTGCTTCTATTTTTCGCGCTAGGTAAAAAATTGGAGTATTATGCAGTTAAAGTTTTCCCTCGCGAGGGTGATAGGAGTAATACTAAGAGAGCTGATGCTCCGACCACCAAGGCATCTGTCGGGATGGTGGTTTTAGTAAGTGTATATGTTTATTCAATGATGGTGTTAACATGGCCTCCAAGTTTCCTGAAATAATTGGTCTTGTTGGTCCTATAAGGGCCGGAAAGACAACGGTGAACAAGTACCTAGTTGAAACCTATGGGTACACTTCTGCGTCCAACTCTGACGTGCTGAGAAGGATCTTGGCAGGTATTGGTGTTGCTCAAAATAGAGCAAATTTGGGGGCGCTTGGTGATTCTATATTCAAGGTGTTAGGCAACGATATTATCGCAAAATATCGAATGGATAACTTGCACTTGGGAAGGATTGTTGTCGACGGAATACGTTATCCAGAAGAGATAAGCCGGTATTCTGAGGTTGAAGGCTTTAAATTGCTGGCTATTACTGCGGATCCAGATGTTCGTTATGATCGAGCCGTGCGCGAGTCAGAGGAATTTAAGGATATTGATATTTCACGTGATGTTTTTGATGGTCTTGTGCGGTCTCGTAGCGAGTTAGCAGTTCCTGATCTGATTTTGAGAGCAGATAAGATAATTAGCAATGATGGTGACTTTGAGAGTCTAAAGAAAAAAATTGATCAGACTCTTAAAGATTGGGCTTCATAGAGCTAATCAAGTCCTATGAGTTTTTCTAGAGTGGTTGCGCACGCTTTCATCTGCGCTTCGCTCTTCCCCAGGATCCAGTATTCGTGATTGAGGCATAGGTCTTTCGTATCTTTTACTACTAAGATTTTAAAGCCTGAATTCTCTATGTCTGACGCCAGTTGCAGTCTGGCATTGGTGCTGCGGCGGTAGACGTTGGCAACAATCACGCCGGTATTGTTTAGTGTGCGGTATAGCTCTGATAGTTGTGCTTTGTAAAATGGGAAATGAAGTACAAACACTGCAATGACCATTTCAAAGTGGCCTTCCTGGCATGGAAGGACGCATGCAGTTTCAGAAAAAATGTAGCATTCAGTTTCAGTGCTGGTGTGTGATTTAACCACCTCGTGGTCGGCATCTGAAATAACGTAATGCATATTGTTTGACGTGGTACTTGCAAAAACTGGATTCCGGCCTGCTCCTATTTCCAACAGGCGAGTAGGATTAATTTCCATAGCAAGAGCTTTGAACAGTGAGCGTACTTCGATGTTGGGTTGACTTATCAAGTCTGGGAATCTGGCACGAGCGCGACAAAGGTTGCTAACCTCTTCAGGGCTCAGTTGGTCTAGATCCTCAGTTCGAGTGTAGAAAACGTCCATGAATCGAAAGTACTTGTTTCCCTCGTGTTCAGTTTCTTTCGGGCCTTTAATACCGTTTTTAACCTTCAATACGCCAGGCTCAATCATTTCGAATTCGAATTCGGACATGCTCCATTCCCTCGGATTTAGTTTTTTATAAATATTAGAATGTCTTCACATTTTACTTTTGCCATCAAGCGTCTACGGCTCAGTTTGATGTCTCTTTCTTTCCGAAGAGCTAGGGTGAAGCCTTGTCCCTGCGCCGCGGCGATGAGTTCATCAGTTGTAGATGCTCTCGCTTGTGATTCGCCAACGACTAAGGCCATTGAAGATCCTTGCTTCAGAACTCGAAAGCTTTGCTCAAAGAACGCAGCGATGAATTTCATGTATGTTTCATGGCTGTTCTTTCTAGTGCGATTAGACCTGGCGCCTGACTCGAACGATCGTAGTTTCTCGAAATCTCTAAAACCAAGTCTTTCTGGGGCTAGTTCGTCTTTGTCAAACCATAGATAACTCAATCTTTGCGATTTTATATAATCAGCTACACCGTAATAGGGTGGAGACGTTACGATAAAATCTACGTACTCGCTCTTGATGGATTTCATGTTGGTGACGCAGTCGCCAGCAAGGAGTTTATACCTTGCACGTGTTTGCTTTCTTGTTTCAGCCTCGACGTGAACCTGTACGGCCTTATGAGAGAGTTCTGTGAGCTTTACATATTCATTAGCAGCATTCAGGAAGATCGATAAGGCATCTTTGGATATGATTTCAAAGGGCTTAGGTTTTACGTTGTCACACACCCAGCCCCAGTGTCTTCCTTGAGACGAGGCGTTCTTCAGTATTCCAGAGAAGATTGCAAGAAGACACTTTCTGATTTGTAAATTATCGGTTTTAATAATCGATGTTAAAATCCGATTCAATGTAAATAGGGTGTCTGGATGGTACCATGCCTTGAGTTCGTCATGATGAGGGTGTGGGTCAACTTCTGCTCTGCCGAAGAGACCTTCAGATTCTTCGACTATAAAGTCAATCTGCTTTTTAAGTGTTTTTGGTTCGGGGAAATACAGCTTTGCCTCGCTCATTAGCAGGGCAATAGGGTTAGTATCTATCCCGATGAACTTTCTTCCTAACCGGATGGCTTCTACGCCTGTAGTCCCTGATCCATTAAATGGATCAAGGATGACGTCATTTTTTTGCGTGAATGCAGGAATAAGCGTTCCAGGAATCGCCGCTACGTATGTTGCAGGATACCAATGAAGAGAGTGTATTCCCGAATTGCTGAGGTTAGGGAAAGACCAATCAATGGTTGCTAAATGTTCAGTTAAGTTCAAGTCGTAGCTCATCCGTTCCGGCGTAGAAGCTTCCTTTATATGTTTCTGGGAAATCAGCTTCGAAGGTAGTGACCCCAAAGAGGTCGCAAAATAATGCGGTGACTTCCTGTCTCCAAGCGGAAAGCTCTAATTTAGTAGGTTTACCCTTCCCTTGATTTTTCTGCACTAGCGCAATCATGCAGCTAGTCGAGTTTTTGCCTAAAATGATTGTCTTATTGCTATCTTCTATTGAGACTTCAATCTTTCGACTTATTAGTCCTTTTTCGTTCCAGACAAAATAACCAAAGTCTTTTACGGGCTTCTTTTTTACATTGTTATGCATGAATTCTGCGATTTCTGCGTTTTTATGTTTCGCAGATGCTTCGAAGTTTTTAAACCATACGTAATCGATTAACTGATAATTGCATCCGGAGATTAGCTGTTGTGCCAAGTCCTTTGTGTTTTCGTTGGAGCGTAGGTTTTCTTCAAATACTGGTTCAGTTATGTACCAATGTTCAGGAGTGATTATTTTGTGTTTCACTGCGAGCCGAACCAGATCTGTCTGCAGTGCGTTGTATGGAATACACTCAGGATGCGCAATTATCATTGTATAAATGCGTTGCCGAAAGTCTAGCCAAATTTTTAGTGGTTCAATCGCCGAGATATTGAAAGATAGGCCTTTTTTTTCGTTTAGCCTCATACTTTTTCGTATTTCTACAATATTCTCTCTAGCGTTTTCCCAGCCAAGCATAGCGGCCATACGATGTACGTTATCAATGTTATCAATATCGATGTCCGCAGACACTGCGCTGTGCCGTCCCTTTTTGGGGCATACGAGATCGATTACTGCATCTTGATCAACGTTGTGCCTTTGTAGAATGTTTGCCAGGTCCAAATGCTTACCAAATACGATTTCCAGGTATGCGTTGTCGTCGCTCATATTTCCACGGATCATTCGGGAAAGAGTTTCTTCGTGGTTGAAACTTTGGTCGATTCGTTTAAGTTCAGATTCTACGAGGTGCCCGTAAGGGGGGATCGCTGCATCATGCAGAATAGCAGCAGAAAGTAGAACCTTGGTTGCATCAACGCTGAGGTTACTTTTGTGAGCTAGTTCAACTGCTAGGAAAGTAACTCCAATAGAGTGGGGGAGACGTCTGGATCTTCCCAGCTCTTGGATAAGAGGTACATCAAAATTCATTTGACGCATGTTTCGAAGCCGATGAATCTCTGGGCTATCTATGAGATCAGCCAGCAACGAGGTTAGGTTTTCATCAGAAAACCGTATGAGCCCATGCAAAATGTCGTGGAATTCCATATGGCCCTTCATTCAAGCGTATCGGGGGTCTACAACCCAAATTGATCGATTGTACACGCTAAAGGTCAGCAGATCATATGCTATCCGGTGATCTCACATTGCCTTCAGAGCCGACAAAATGGGCGTTTTACACATACGATTACATATGAAAACCGGTATCGATGGCAGGTCATGCTTCTGGAGCCAGCACAAGCTTCGGCAGCGCGGCATCCTCGATTCCGCGTTACATGGAGACACGAGGGTGCGCGTTATGACCTTGGTCAAGTCGATGGTGCCAGCGGTTGCGGTATACGTATAGATGAGGCTTGCGCCGACATGACAGGGAAAGATTGCTTAGACGCATTCGGACGGCAGATCCGCAACCAATTGCTGCGCTGGCATCCCGTTGAGCGTCGGCATCGCTCCGGCAAAAAACCTGGCCAAGCTGGATAACCACACAGCTAAATGCTTGCAGGCCCAAACCGGTGACGTGGGGAATATCTACGACACGGTTAAGTGGATTGGGTGCTGCGAAAATAACGAAGTGACGTGCGGTCGGCGTATGAAAGTGCGCTTGAACACTCTGGGTCCGCGATGGAGCTGGCCAAGGTCAACGCCCAGAGCCTGCGCAAAAACTTCAGTGTCATCACTGAGCCGCTTCGCGGGAGTTCGCTGGTATGCCTTGTCTGGAGATGGATGTGCCTGATCCACATGAGCAGGAGATCTGCTGTGGTCGGATGTTCGGTAAGCGTGTGAAGCATCTTCAGCAGATTAAGCAGGCCGTGGCCAGGCTAGTACGTTTGGCGATGCGGCTTGACTACTATATGGATGATGCGGGTAGCAATAATGAGATTAGGGCAAATTTAGGGCATTTTGTGGGCCGCTATGCGCCGGCGTATGCCGACTACCCGAGGTGAAATTACTGTGTTTACTGGCCTTACGCGGCCTACGCGCACGCTGGAATGGGTTCGAATCCCTATCTCTCCGCCATTATTGAACAAGACGAAGCCCCCGTAATCATTGATGATTACGGGGGCTTTTTCGTTCCTGTCGATATATTTAAAACATTTCCAGGGCATGCCTTGCCCGTCATGCGGCTCTAGTCCGTTTTAAAACCCCAGCATTTTTGACACGACACCGGCCATGCTCTTGGTGTCTACGAGCGCTTCGAATGGCTCTACATCGCTCTTGCTGATGTAGACGAATCGGCGTTTGCCAAATTTTTTCGACGTGCTTGGCGTTGCTTACATAGTTAACGACGGACTTGATGCTCTAAGGCTGGCTGAATACCTTTCAGAGGGACTTATGAGGGGACGAATGAAATCCAACGAAGATCGTCCAGCAAATATTTGGTAAAAGCTTAGTAGGCTGACCGACCGCTTCCAGCGATAAGCAGAGGTTTGCCAGTAACCACCATCGGCCAATCGTGGACGCAAAAATCTTCCAAATCGCTTGTCTTGAGCGTGGTCGCTCTGAATGTCCGGCTCTGTAAAGAGCAAGATCTCGAGCTGGTAAAAAACCTGCAATTTGCGGGGAACTATTTATATTCACGAATGGACTGAGCTGCTATTGCGATCAAAATAAAACGGCGCAGAAAACTTTTAAATAATGGAGCGCGTAATGGGCGGGTCAGGCAAAGAGTTTGAATTTTGGTGGGGTACATCCGGATCGTGGGTTGAACCGCCCAATGTGCGCCGAAGCGGTACTAGTGGTGTCCAGCTGGTTGTTCAAGATAACAGAACCTTCTTCGTCAAGCGTCAAACCGGCCATCTGTTTCGCAGCCTGCGTTATCCCACTGGCAGACCCACCGCTCTGCGTGAGGGGGTTGCCCTCTCCAGACTCGAGAAACTGGGTGTAAACGCGCCAAGACCCGTATTTTATGGGGCGAGAAAAGTCGACGGGGTATGGCAAGGTGTTTTGGTTACAGAAGACCTGGGCGGCTTCATAGATCTGGATACTTGGTATAGCCAAGGCGCTGCCAGCATGTTGACGACGGAACAACATGAGCAACTATTTAAGCGTTTGGCGCAAATGCTGGCGAGAATGCACTCGGGCAAGTGGCAGCACGGTTGCATGCGGTCCAAACACATCTTTATCAAGGCATCGATTACGGATGCGGTATTTGACTTCGAGCTGGCGTTGCTTGATTTAGAGAAGTCACGCGGTCGTGCTACGGCGATGGGAGCAGCTCGTCACGACATTCCTCAACTCAGACGGCATTCTTACTGGGATGAGTCGCAGTGGCGGCATTTCCTTTCATACTACGAGCAAGCAATTGGTAGAACCATCTAAGCTGGTTTTCTTAGCACTCAGCAGGCCCGCCAGTTGTAACTTCTGAAGATATCAACAAGTGCTTAAAACATAGAGTCACCTCTTAAATTAAAGATTCTTCTATCGGCTGATTCTGGCTGGGTAGCGACGGTCAGGACTCGACCGTCGCAAGGCATATTCCAAACTCAGTCTGTTCCGCCATCTCCAGGGCGACCTGATGCCCTGAAGCAACATCAGAAGTCGCCGGAGCTGCCAACACAGGCAGCCCGGCGTCCTGAACAGTCCTCAGATCTCCTTGATCGGCGTATCCCCCTGGACACCCTTGATCAACTCGATCACATGCAGACAATCCGCCTTGTTCACATACGACTCCCCGCTGGCGACCGTCTCGTGGTTGCCTGCCCGCAGCCGCCAGCGCCATTGGCCCTTTCCGGTGCTCGGGGTGCCTTTGGATTGCCTGTAAATCTCGAAATACATTCAGTTCGCTCCATGCGATTTATGTGCGACAGCCTGTGTGACGCCTCGACGCAAGCCTAGCGGAGCGCGGATTTTTGGCTATCGGGGATTTGTTTCCAATCGTTCGTGAATGTTTCTGAAAGGCACTGGGCAGAGCGCAGGGATCGTCCTCCGGATTGGCCGGAACGCCGTCGTTTGCCCCTTGCATGACATATCGGGCTGCTGCTTAATACGGTGCGGCTCATGGCGTCGAACGGCGTTCGACGACCGACAATCACTATAAGAAAGAGCAGTCCATTGGCTCATCTGCACGGAACGCAACACGCGGGCCCGGTGAAGTTGTCGCTGGTGATTCCCGTATTCAATGAAGAGGACAGCCTCGACGGCTTTCTCCTGCGCATTCGTCAGGTGTTCGAGCGTGAAGCGCTGATCAACCTGGAACTGGTGTTCGTTAACGACGGCAGTTCCGATACGACGTTGGAACGGCTCCTGATCCGTCAGCAGAGCGATTCACGCATCCGCATCGTCGATCTGAGTCGTAATTTCGGCAAGGAAGCGGCCATGTCCGCCGGTTTGCAGATTGCCACCGGGCAGATCGTGGTACCGATCGACGTTGATCTGCAGGATCCTCCCGAAGTCATTTTGCAGATGATCGAACGCTGGCGGGAGGGTTTCGAGGTCGTGCTCGGCCACCGCATCAGCCGGCGCAACGACACTTGGGCCAAACAGACCTCCGCCAGTTGGTTCTATCGCCTGCACAACCGGATTGCCGATCAGCCATTGCCCGAGAATGTCGGCGATTTTCGCTTGATGGATCGCTGTGTAGTCGATGCGTTGCTGACCTTGCCCGAGTCGCGGCGCTTCATGAAAGGCTTGTTCGCCTGGGTCGGTTTCCGCACCACGCAGGTCGAATATGAACGCCCCGAGCGGGCGGCGGGGCAGAGCAAGTTCAATGGCTGGCGACTGTGGAATTTCGCGCTGGAAGGCATCACCAGTTTCAGCACCGAGCCGTTGCGGATCTGGACGTATCTGGGGGCGCTGGTGTCTCTGGTGTCGTTCGCCTTTGCGATGTTCATCGTGCTGCGTACGGTGCTGCACGGTGTCGATCTGCCAGGTTATGCGTCGCTGATGGTGGCGGTGACATTCCTCGGCGGCCTGCAACTGATCGGCATTGGCGTGCTCGGCGAGTACCTGGGCCGCACCTACATCGAAGCGAAGCGCCGGCCGGTTTTCCTGGTGCGCCGCATTTACGAATCCAAGGACTGACAGATGGATCTCAAGGAAACCGACATTCTCGGCGACAGCATCGGCGAGCATTGGTATTACTGCTCCAAGGCAGCGGCGACCCGCCGCCTGCTGGGTGAGGCGCCCATCAAACGAATTCTCGACGTCGGCGCCGGTTCAGGATTTTTTTCCCATCATTTGTTAACGCACACGGCGGCACGCGAAGCCTGGTGCGTGGACATCAGCTACCCGGCCGACTCCAGCGCCACCACTGCCGGCAAACCGGTGCATTACCGTCGCTCGATCGACACCGTGGATGCTGATCTGGTGTTGCTGATGGATGTGTTGGAGCACGTCGATGACGACCTCGGCCTGCTCGAGTCTTACGTCGACAAAGTGCCCTCCGGCAGTCGCTTCCTGATGACCGTGCCGGCGTTCCAGTTCATGTGGAGCGGGCACGATGATTTTCTCGAACACAAGCGTCGCTACACTCTGGGGCAATTCGAAACTCTCGCCCGAAAGGCCGGATTGACGGTGGAGCGGGGCGCCTATTACTTCGGCGCGGTCTTCCCGATTGCGCTGGCGTCGCGCCTGATACCCGGCGCTCGGGGTTCGGCACCGCGTTCGCAATTGAAAAAACACCATCCGCTGGTCAATAGACTGCTCAAAACCCTGTGCAGCCTCGAGCTGCCGCTGATGGGCATCAACCGCGCAGGCGGACTGAGTGTGTTCGTGCTGGCGCGCAAGCCGTGATGGCGACGAAACGGTCCGCACTGATTCAGCGCGGTGTGCGTTTTGCCGTCACCGGTCTGTTCGTCACGGCGCTGCATGCGTTGGTGGCAGTGCTGTTCATCAATTTCGTCAGTCCTGTGCCTGCGTTGGCCAACGGCGTCGCCTTTATCGTGGCGACGGTGGTGTCCTACGTGATCAACACCACCTGGAGTTTTTCCGCCCGGTTGCACGGCAAGACTCTGATGCGTTTTCTGATGGTTTCGGCGGGCGGCTTTCTGTTGGCAATGTTCGTGGCCTGGGCGGCGCAGATGGCCGGGCTGCACTATCTGGCCGGAATCGTTGCCGTGGCGCTGACGATTCCGGCATTCACCTTTGTACTGCATAACTTCTGGACGTATCGATGAAGGATTCACGGGAGCACCCGGCACTTTCCCTGTTGCCGCTGCTATTGGGTGTTCTGGTGTTTTTTCTGGTGGTCGGGCCGCAAGCGCTGAATCCGCAGAACATCGCCTGGCTGGAGCAGGGCGATCCGGCGACGCATTATCTGGGCTGGGCGTTTTTTCGGCAGGCGCCCTGGACGTTCCCGCTCGGGCTCAATCCTTCTTACGGCCTGGAACTGGGCAGCGCGATCATTTTTTCCGACTCCAATCCACTGCTCGCGCTGTTGTTCAAACCGTTCAGTGCCTGGTTGCCGGAGACCTTTCAGTATTTCGGTTTGTGGCTGCTGGCCTGTTGTGTCCTGCAAGCCTGGTTTGGCTGGAAGCTAATGGGGCTGATGACGACCCAAACCTTGATTCGACTGCTAGGGACGGGGTTGCTGGTGTTCTCGCCTGCGATGTTTTTGCGCATGGGCGCGCACCTCTCGCTGGCGGGCCATTTCCTGATCCTGGCTGCGCTGTACCTGACGCTGTTGCCGAACCTGAGCCGACGTCGTGTCGCCTGGGGAACCTTGCTTGCTGTAACGGCATGGGTGCACGCCTACCTGCTCGCCATGGTTGCGCTGATCTGGGTGGCGGATCTGCTGGGCAAGACATTCAATCAGTCATTGACCCGGCGTCAGGGGATGATTGAAGGGGGCATGCTTTTCGCTCTGGTAAGCGTGTGTTGCTGGCAGGCCGGGTATTTCAGCATTGCCGATGGCGCGGCATCCGGTGGCTTTGGTTTGTACCGGATGAATCTGCTGTCGCCCCTCGACCCGGCCGGCTGGTCATTGATCCTGCCTGATCTGCCGAAGGCCGACGGGGATTACGAAGGTTTCAACTACCTTGGTCCGGGCGTTCTCTTGTTGGCGCCGCTGGCGCTGATTGCCGGATTTCGAAACCGCCAACCCTTGCAGGATCAGGTGCGCGCGCGTCCATGGCTGCTGATGGCGCTGTTCGGTTTATGGCTGTTCGCTTTGTCGAATCAGATCGGTATCGGGGCGTTGAATCTCGATTATCCGCTGCCGAAAAGTTTTGTCGCGCTGGCCAATATCTTTCGTGCCTCGGGCCGGATGTTCTGGCCGGTTCTGTATGTCTGCATCCTGGCCGCGATTTTTCTGGTGGTACGCGGTTATCGGCCGCGCGTCGCCATCGGTCTGCTCGCGGTGGCGCTGCTGATCCAGGTTGTCGATACCCGAAACGGCTGGATGGGGCTGCGGCAGGGAAAAATGGTGGCACCTTCGTCGGTCTGGGCCAGCCCGATGACTGATCCTTTCTGGGCGAGCGCCGCTGCGCGTTATGCCAATGTCCGCAGCGTGATGCCACAGAATCAGGGAGAGCGCTGGCAGATGATTGCCGGTTTCGCAGCGACCCACGGCATGAAGACCGATGCTGTCTATCTGGGACGCATGAGCACTTCGGCGCTGGTGCGGGCACAGCAGAACGCCCGCGCGATGCTCGATTCGGGGCAGTACGACGCAGATTCCTTGTACGTCCTGGACGACGATGCTTTGGTCGATGCCGCGAGAACCATCAACAGTGAAACCGATCTGTTGACGCGCGTGGACGGGATTACGGTACTGGCGCCGGGCTGGAAACGTTGTGTGCAGTGCCTGTCCGTGCAGGATGAGGGGCGACGGATTTCACTCCTTCCCCTGACTCGCCCGGGACAGGCGTTGGTCTTCAATTATCGAAACCGGCAACTGGCCAGCGGCTGGTCGAAGCCTGAAAGCTGGGGGACGTGGACGGAAGGTCAACAGGCGAAAATCCAATTGCGCGTGTTGCCCCCGGCGAGTTCGATCGTGATCGACGCATTGGCATTCATACAGCCCGGGCACCCCGGCCAGCGGGTGATCATCAGTCTGAACGGCCAACCAGTGCTGGATACCCGTTTGACGCAGTTTCAAGGCAATCGCCTGGAAATTCCGATCAGCGCCCAGCTTAACCAGCGCCTCGGGAACGATGCCCGGCTCGAAATCGAATTACAGTTGCCGGATGCCGTCAGCCCCCGACAGTTGGGGATCAACGACGATTCGCGGGTCATGGGTCTGGGGCTGAAGACGTTGACGGTGCAATGACGCACCGTTTCGATGGACGCCGCCCCCACGGCCTTTCTACACTGCCGCAATCTGGGGATCGGGGGGCAATGGATGAACCGCAATGAACTACGCAAGGCCGACATCAACCTGATGGTGGTGTTTGAGACTTTGATGCTCGAACGCAACGTGACCCGGGCCGCCGAGAAACTGTTTCTCGGCCAGCCGACCATCAGTTCGGCGCTCAATCGTTTGCGCACCATGCTTAACGATCCGTTGTTCATCCGCGTCGGCCATCGCATGGAGCCGACCGCCCGCGCCGAAGACATTTATCGCCATCTAAAGCCCGCGCTTGACTCGCTGTCGGTGGCGCTGAGCCTGACCCGGGATTTCGACCCGGCCGTCAGCACCATGACCTTTCGCATCGGTCTGTCGGATGACGTCGAATTCGGCCTGTTGCCACCATTGCTTCGGGTATTGCGCCAGGAGGCGCCGAACGTGGTGTTCGTGGTGCAGCACGTCGATTACTGGCGGATTCCCGATCTGCTGGCCGCCGGCGATATCACTGTCGGCATCAGCCAGACCCGCGGCCTGCCGGCCAACGCCAAGCGCAAACTGCTGCGGCATATTCAGCCGAGCATCCTGCGCGCCGACAAATCCGACACGCCGCTGACACTCGATGAATATTGCGCACGCCCCCACGTGCTGGTTTCCCACACAGCCAATGTCAGTGGCTACGCCGATGAGTGGCTGGCGGATATCGGTCGCACCCGTCAGGTGGTGCTGTCGGTGCCGCAGTACAGTTCGTTGCCGGCGTTGCTGGCCGGCACCGATCTGATTGCCAGCCTGCCGGACTACACCGCCGAAGCCATGGCCGCTTCCGGGTTCCTGTTCAAGGAGCCGTTCCCGTTCAAGACCCCGACCCTTGACCTGTCGATGGTCTGGCTCAGCCACGTCGACAGCGACCCGGCGGAGCGCTGGCTGCGTTCGCGGCTGGAGCAGTTCATGAGTGAGCGTCCGGTGATGTCGTCGTTGGCGTGAGTCATGCGTTGCTGTGTTATATGTACGACCTTTCCGCCGAACCACTGGAGCACCGAGATGCCACACCTGCACCTGGAATACACCGCCAACCTGCCGCAACTGAACGCTGACGTGGCGTTGATCCGGCTCAACAACACACTGGTGGGTTCCGGTCAGTTCTCGGCGGAGTTCGATATCAAGAGCCGTGCGCTCAAGGTTGAAACCTTCAAGGTCGGCACCGCCATGAACGAGCGCGCCTTTGTGGCGGTGAGGCTGGCGCTGCTCAGCGGGCGCTCTCCGGAGATCAAGAAGCAACTGTCGCAGAGCCTGTTGGCGGTATTGCAGGAATTGTGCGAATGGCCGGCCGGGGTTGAGGTGCAGTTGAGTGTGGAACTGCTCGACATCGACCGCGAGTCCTACAACAAGACCGCCATCGGCGTGTAGGACTCAGGCCGCTTCCAGCTCTGCGCAGGTCTTGATGACCTGCTCGCGCAGCCAGAGGTTGGCGCTGTCCTGATCGACGTTGTGGCTCCACTGCATGTCGAGGGTGAACCCCGGCAGGCCATTCGGCGCCTCGCAGTGGTTGAACACCGCGTCGTTGGTCAGTAAACGCTGGATCCGCCGGGGCAGGGTGAGAATGAAATCGGTGCCGGTGATCATCTTCAACGCCGCGCTGTAACTGTTGGAGCGGGCGACGATCTGGCGTTTTTGCGCCTGGCGCGCCAGCCAGCCATCGACCATGTTGGTGGTCGACGTCCACGGCGTGGGAAACACATGCCGGCGTTCGGTAAAAGCTTGCAGACTCAGTCGCGGCTCCAGCGGCGTGGCGCGTTTGTCGAAAACGCAGACCAGATCATCTTCCAGCAACATGCGTGATTTCAGGTCGGCGTGACTGCGATGGAAGTGCGGGCCGAAACAGATCACCAGATCGAGGCTGCCGTCGCGCAACTCTTCGACCGGCACGTCGGTTTCGAACTTGTGCATGTTGACCATCACCGGCAAGTCATCGAAGTCAAAGCGCTTCAACATCCGCGGCAGGATCAGTTGCTCGAAGTATTCCGGGGCACAGATGTTGAAGGTCACCGGTTGCGCCATCGGGTCGAAGGTCGGGGCGCCGGCGTGGCAGAGGTTGATGCTTTCGAGGATTTTCTGCACATGGCCATACATGCTGCTGGCCTTGTAGGTCGGGCGCATGCCCGTGCGGGTATTGACGAACAAATCGTCTTCGAAGCTGGTACGCAGTTTTTTCAGGCAGTAACTGACGGTGGACTGGCTGACGAACAGCGACTCCGACACGTCGGTGACGCTGCTTTGCTCATACACGGCGACAAACACCATGAGATCCTGCATGTCGAGCTTTCTAAGCAAGTTACTGTTCAGCATCCGTTCTGTCTCGCTGTGCTCCTTGCGCCGAATCCGCGCAAACGTGTGCGCATGATCGTAACGGAACGATGGTGCCAGGAGAAAGCCCTGTAGGACGTTTCACTGTCACTTGTGGGACAGAAAGTTTTAGTAACACGACGTACACAATCAAACCCGAAAAAGCTGGCCAGAAGCCTTTATCCAGACGAGGCGGCCTGCCGTTCGCCCGATCAGCCCATGTGCCGGGTGTAATGCCGTGGATCAAAACGCAGCACCATCAACAGCATGAGCGCCATCACTGCCGTCAGTGACCACCAGGCCCATTCGAAGCTGCCCAACTGATCGCGCACCATCCCGGCCATCAGCGGCGAGAGCCCGGCAATCAGGTAGCCGATGCCTTGTACGAATGCGGTCAGCCCGCCGGCACGTTGCGGTTCGTCGAGGTGATCGAGGGATACGATCAAGCTCATCGGGAACAACCCGCCGATACCCAGCCCGAGCAGGCACGGCCATAGCAGACTCAATTGCAGGGGACTGAGGATCAGCCCCACAAACCCGGTGATGATCAGGCCGAGCAGGGCGCCAAGCACCAGGCGTCGGTCACGGCTGCGATTGGCGATCGCCGGCACCACCAGCCCTGAAATCACCTCCATGGCCGTCAGAAAACCCAGCATCAGGCCGGCGTTTTGTTCGCTCCAGCCCTTTTCCACGTAATACGGCGCCAGCCAGGCGAGCACGCAGGTGTAGGACGCGGTGCCGAGACCAAAGAAGATCGCGAGCAGCCAGGCGCGGGAATTTGTGAAGAAGGATTCTTTTCTGACAACGGCCCGGCTGGTGTTCGGTGACGAGGCGCGGTTTTTCCACCAGACAGGAAGGGCGAGCAGTGCCAAAACCGCCCAGACAGCCAGTCCCGCCCGCCAGTTGCCGGTCTGCATCATCACCCACGGTGCGAACGAAGCGGCCAGCGCCGCGCCGCCCATGATCGAAGTGACGTAAAGGCCCATGCACAGCGCCACGTTGTCGGGAAATCGCGATTTGATCAGCGCGGGCATCAGGGCCTGGATCAGTGCAATACCGATCCCGGCCAGCACGGCGCTGGCGATCAATCCGCCCGCTGAATCGAGAAACAAACGCGAAAACGTCGCCAAGCCAATGATCACCAGCGACAGCAGCACCGTGCGCTGTTCACCGAGGCGCTGGCTGACCGCCATGCCGAAAAACATCGCCAGCCCCATCGCCATCACCGGTAGCAGGGTCAGTAACGCTGCGAGACTGAAGCTCAGCGCCATATCGCCGCGAATGGCCGAGAGCAAGGGGCCGACCGCCGCCATCGACGGGCGCAGGTTGAGGGCGACCAGGATGATGCCGAGCATGAGCCAGACAGCGGGGCGGGCAGTGGCGCGAACGTTTTCCATCTTCAGACCTTTGAACCAGGGGCTGTTGATTAGGCGGGCAGGCGAGCGGGGCGGCAAATCAGAATGTCATGACCGCTATCGAGAAACTCGATACGGCACCTCGTGGCCCGCGTCTTGACCACAGCTGAATCATTCTCAAATACGCTGCATATTTCATGGTTATTTCATCGGCCAACTAATCGTTGGCTTCTTTTTCACAAAAAATTGATGGTTGCCTGCTTAGAGTTTGTGTGGTCTGCGTCAATGAAATTTTCACAATTGGCGACGGCACTTCTTTCAAGGAAATAGTCCCTCGCCATGTTCAAGTTAAAAGCCGTGCGCCCGGAATGGGTGACGTTGTTTGCCAGCGCCTTTCTTTTGACCGGATTCAATTTCGTTCTCTGGCAACACCTGTTCGACATCACCGCCGCGGACGGCAAGGGCATTGCGATGCGCATTGCGTTCGGGGTGATGATCTTCGCGGCGTATAACATCGTCTTGACGCTGCTGGCGTTTCGACCTGTTTTGAAACCTGTGTTGACGTTGTTGTTCATGGTCAGTGCCGGCGTAGCTTATTTCATGAGCCAATACGGTGTATTGATCGATGCCGGCATGTTTCGCAACTTTGCCGAAACCAATGCCACCGAAGTTCGCGATCTGCTGTCTTTGAAGTTGCTGGTTTATATCTTGTTTTTGGGTGTCTTGCCGTCCTGGTTGTTGTGGAAAGTTCCAGTCAACTATCGTCGCTGGCATCGCGAGTTATTAAGCAAAGTTGTGGTGAGTGTCGCGTCGGTCGCGGTTATTGGCGGCGTCGCGTTGGCCAATTATCAAGGGCTGTCGTCGCTGTTTCGCAATCACCACGAAATTCGCCTGATGCTGGTGCCGAGCAATTACATCGGCGCCTCGGCCGGTTATCTGCGTGAGCAGGTGGCTTCGGCGCATCAACCGTTCGTCACGCTTGGCGAAGACGCCCAGCGTAACGCCGCCGTGCAGAACCATCCGCGCAAATCCCTGACGGTGCTGGTAGTGGGGGAAAGTGCCCGGGCGGAAAACTTCGGCATCCTCGGTTATGACCGCGACACCACACCGAAACTGGACAAGGAAACCGGCCTGATCGCCTTCACTGACGTGCATTCCTGCGGCACCGAAACCGCTGTGTCGGTGCCGTGCATGTTCTCCAACATGGGCCGCAAGGATTACGACGCCAGCAAGGCGAAGAATGAGGAAGGGTTGCTGGATGTGCTGAAACGGGCCGGGATCGACGTGATCTGGCGCGACAACCAGTCCGGCTGCAAAGGCACCTGCGACCGTGTCACCCTGCAGGATGTCAGCAATCTGAAAGACCCGGCGCTGTGCGCCAACAGCGAATGCCGCGACGAGATTTTGCTGCAAGGCCTGCAAAGCTTCATCGATCACCTGGACAAGGACACCGTGCTGGTCCTGCACCAGATGGGCAGTCACGGTCCGGAATACTTCAAGCGCTATCCAAAGGAATACGAGCGCTTCACCCCGGTGTGTGAAAGCAATGCGCTGAACAATTGCAGCCGCGAAAGCATCGTCAACGGTTACGACAACACGCTGGTGTACACCGATCATGTGCTGTCGAGCCTGATCGATGTGCTGCGCAGCAATCAGGACAAGGTCGATACCGCCATGCTCTACCTGTCTGACCACGGCGAATCCCTGGGTGAGTACAACCTGTTCCTGCACGGCACGCCGTACATGCTGGCGCCGGAGCAGCAAAAACACGTGGCAATGCTGGCGTGGTTCTCTGACAGCTATCAGAAGTCTTACTCGGTCGACACCCATTGCCTGCAAATGAGCCGCGACAAGCCGCTGAGCCAGGACAACCTGTTCCACTCGATGCTCGGCCTGCTGGAGGTGCAGAGCAAGGTGTACCAGCCGGATCTGGACATGTTTGCCGGCTGCCGGGGCGCGGTGATCGACGGGGTGCTGGCCAAGGACTGACCGGCAGACTCAATCTGTAAGACTATTCTTTCCCTCAGGCAGGAGATTTCATCAAGCTCTTGCCCTGTAGAGGCGCGGAAAGCGCCGGTGGCGATATATACTGCGCGCCATTCTTGAAGGGAGAGCCGTGTGGCCATCGATATTCACTGGATTCGCGACAACGATAGCCTCGCGCAGTTTTGCGCCGAGTGGCAGCAGCTGCCGTTCGTTGCCCTCGACACCGAATTCATGCGGGTCGACACCTTCTACCCGATTGCCGGCCTGTTGCAGGTTGGCGACGGCAAACGCGCCTACCTGATCGACCCGCTGACCATCAACGCCTGGCAACCTCTGGCCGCCTTGCTGGAAAACCCGGCGGTACTCAAAGTCCTGCACGCCTGCAGCGAAGACCTCGAAGTCCTGCTGCGCCTGACCGGCAGCCTGCCGGCGCCGCTGTTCGACACCCAACTGGCTGCCGCCTACCTGAACCTCGGGTTCTCGATGGGTTATTCGCGTCTGGTGCAGGAAGTGCTCGGCATCGAACTGCCGAAGGGTGAAACCCGTTCCGACTGGTTGCAGCGTCCGTTGTCTGACACGCAAATCAGCTATGCCGCCGAAGACGCCGTGCATCTGGCGGAGGTTTTCGTACAACTGCGTCCGAAACTGTCCGACGACAAATACGCCTGGGTGCTGGAGGACGGCGCCGAACTGGTCGCCAACCTGCGCCGCGAAACCGATCCGTACGAGGTGTATCGCGAGGCCAAACTGGCGTGGAAACTGTCCCGTGCTCAACTCGCCGTACTGCGTGAGTTGTGTGCCTGGCGTGAACGCGAGGCCCGCGCCCGCGATCTGCCGCGCAACCGCATCGTCCGTGAACACTCGCTGTGGCCGCTGGCCCGGACCCAACCGGACAGCCTCAGCGCGCTGGGCAAGATCGAAGACATGCATCCGCGTACCGTGCGTCAGGACGGCGAGTTTCTGCTTGATCTGATCAAGCGCTCTGGCAGTGTGGGGCCTGATCAATGGCCGCCAGCTGTGCCGGAGCCATTGCCGATCGAAGCCGCCGCGCTGATCAAACAGCTGCGGGCGCTCGGTCAGGCCGAAGCTGAGCGTCTGGGCATCGCGCCGGAACTGATGCTGCGCAAGAAAACCCTCGAAGCGCTGGTCAAAAGCGGTTTCCCCGAGGGGCCTTACCAATTGCCTGATTCGCTGCGTGGCTGGCGCCGCGAATTGATGGGCCAGAAGCTGCTCGACAGCCTGGCCACCGCCGGAGAACAGCCTTGAAACGTATTTGTTCCATTTATCAAAGTTCGAAGAAAAGCGGCATGTATCTGTACGTGCTCAAGAGCGATGCGCTGGAGCGTGTGCCGGAAGGCCTGATGGCGGCGTTCGGCAAGGCGAAGCACTCCTTCGATCTGGTGCTGACCCCCGAGCGCAAGCTCGCCAGCGAAGACATCGCCGTGGTCCTGGAAAACCTCGACAAGCAGGGCTATCACCTGCAGATGCCACCGGCCGAGGAAGAGTACATCGAGCACTTGCCCGAAGAGTTGCTGCGACGCAACGACCCGGTCTGATCCGCGAGGCCCTGTCCTGGGCCTCTTGTAACCCCTGGAACGGTTTTTACGGCGACGGCTGCCACGAAGTGGACGGCCGCCTGCACGGTTTGCGAAAGGTTTGAAGATGCGCGTTCTGATTGCTGAACACGACCACGCGATATACGCCCGACTGCTGCGTCAGGCAGCCCCGGAGCTTGAAGTGCTGACCAGCGGTGACTCCGCCGAACTGGCCCGTCAGGCCGTCGATTGCCCGGTGTGGCTGGGTCAGCCGGATCTGCTGGCGACCCTGCTGCGTCAGGGCCACCAGCCCCAATGGCTGCAATCGACCTGGGCCGGTATCACGCCGCTGTTGGCCGACGGCCTGCGCCGGGATTACCGCTTGACCCGGGCGGTCGGCATTTTCGGCCAGGTCATGGCTGAATACGTGCTGACCTACATGCTCGGCCATGAGCGCGAAGTGCTGGCGCGACTGGTCAGCCAGGTCGAGCGCAAGTGGGACAACCGCACCGGCCAGAGTCTGGTCGGACGCAAGGTGCTGATCGTCGGCACCGGTGACATCGGCCAGAGCGTGGCGCAGTTCCTGCTGCCGTTCGGCGTCGAGTTGTACGGCATCGCCAGCAGCGCTCGCGAGCAGGCGCCGTTTGTCGAAGTCGGCTCGATGGCGGACTTGCCGCGTCTGGTGGGCGAAGCGGATTACGTGGTCAATCTGCTGCCCAACACCGAGCACACCCACGACATCTACGACGCTGCACTGTTCAAGCAATTCAAGCCGACCGGGTTGTTCATCAACGCCGGGCGCGGTGTCGCGGTGGTCGACGCGGATCTGGTGGAAGCGTTGAAAGAAGGCCATCTGGCTGGCGCGGTGATCGACGTTTGCCGCCAGGAACCGTTGCCGCAACGGCACCCGTTCTGGACCGCGTGGGGCCTGCTGCTGACCGGGCACAGCTCGGCACCGACCTCGCCGCCGATGATGGTGCAGTTGTTTCTGGATAACTTGCGGGCGTATCAGGCGGGCGAGGCGCTGCGCGGCGAAGTGGATTTCGCACGCGGTTACTGACTAGAGATCGTTCCCACGCTCCGCGTGGGAATGCAGCCCGTGACGCTCCGCGTCACTGGACGCGGAGCGTCCCTTGAGGCATTCCCACGCAGAGCGTGGGAACGATCAAACGGGGCTTAGAGGGTGAAATCGCCTTCAGCCGCCAGTTCGCTCAGCGGACGACGCGGGCTCGGCGTTTCCCGTGCTTGCAGGTAATCCGCCAGGCTTGCCTTGTCACCCAGCTTGCCCACCGCGACGGCGGCGTGCAGCGCATAGCCTTGCGGAATGTTCAGCTCCTTGCGGGTCAGCTCCTGATCGAAGCCGGCCATGCCGTGGGTGTGCCAGCCGCTCAGGCTCGCTTGCAGCGCCAGATGGCCCCACGCGGAACCGGTGTCGAAGGTGTGCCACAGCGCTGGCGTTTCCTCGGTCGCGCCCGGTGCGGTGAACGTGGTTTTCGAAATCACGATCACCAGTGCCGACGCGTGCTGTGCCCAGCTGCGGTTGAATTCATTGAGCAGACCCAGGTAACGCTCCCAGTTCGGCGTGTCGCGACGGGCATAGAGAAAACGCCACGGCTGCGAGTTGTACGCCGACGGCGCCCAGCGCGCGGCTTCGAAGAAGCTCAACAAGGTTTCTTCGGAAATCGCTTCGCCGGTAAAGGCGCGGGGCGACCAGCGATCGGTGAACTGCGGGTGAATGGCGTATTCGGCAACGCGAGGGTTGGCACTCATCGAGAGATTCCTTGCTACGTTTGAGGACAGGTTGGAAGCGAAACCCGGCGGGATCAGTTGGGCTGAACGATGGGGTTGTGGCGCAAGCCTGCAGTTCACCGGGTGCAACGCGGTCGAGCGTTAATGGCATCCGGCGAAGGCCTGGTGTGACCGGCAAAACTACTTGGCCGCGCAAAAACTGACAAGCCCCGCACAACCGGCAGTCGCCAGCGCTTGGATCACGGGGCCTTGGGCACTAGACTGGCGGCCTTTTCACCACCTGATGTTGATGCTTGAGCCATGGCCGCCAAAGTCGAACCGTTCTGGATACGCAAAACCCTCGATCAACTCGATCACGAGGAGTGGGAATCGCTGTGCGACGGTTGCGGCCTGTGCTGCCTGCAAAAGCTCGAGGATGAAGAAGACAACAGCGTCTATTACACGCGCATCGCCTGCAAACTGCTGGATCTGAAAACCTGCCAGTGCAGCGATTACCCGAACCGCATGAAGTTTGTTCCGGACTGCATCCAGCTCACCCCGGGCCAGGCCGAAGCATTCAAATGGCTGCCGCCGACCTGCGGTTATCGGCTGGTCAGCGAAGGCAAGGATCTGCCGCTGTGGCATCACCTGGTCTGCGGTGATCGCGACGCGGTGCACCACGAACGGATTTCCCAGTCCGGGCGCATGCTCGCCGAAGGCAGCGTGCCGGAAGACGACTGGGAAGATCACCTGATTTTCCGCGCAGGTTAACGATTGACCAAGGAGCAGGTATGGCGACGGGATTGCGCCGGGCGCTGATCGTCACGCTGCTGGCGCTGAGTGCGCCGGTGTGGGCAGCGAAGAAAGTCGATCTGGATTATCAGGTACGCCTGTTGCCGCAGAGCGATCAGGCCGAAGTGCGCATGACCCTCGCCAGGGGCGAAGCGGTGCGCAGCCTGGTTTTCGACCTTGGCGATGGCAGCCGCTACAGCGATTTCAAGGCCGACGGCCAGTGGCAACTGACGCCGGGCAAACCGGCGCGTGGGGTCTGGCGCCCGACGGCGGACAAGGCCAGCCTGACCTACCGCGTGCGCATCAGCCATGGTCGCAAGAACGGCAGCTTCGACACGCGCATGACCCCGACCTGGGCGCTGATGCGCGGCGATGAACTGGTGCCGCCAGCCAGGCTCGATCAACAGGACGGCATCGAGCTGGTCGCACGCCTGCACTTCGAATTGCCCGACGGCTGGAAAAGCGTCGAAACCGCCTGGCCACGCATCGGCAAGAACAAATTCCGCATCGATAATCCGTCACGCCTGTTCGACCGCCCGACCGGCTGGATGCTCGCCGGCCACCTTGGCAGCCGTCGCACGCGGTTGGGGGAAACCGAAGTCACCGTGGCCTCGCCGCAAGGGCAGGGCATGCGCCGGATGGACGTGCTGACGCTGCTGACGTTTGTCTGGCCGCAGGTGCAGGCGGTGTTTCCGCGCCATCCGAGCAAACTGTTGATCGTCGGTGCCAACGACCCGATGTGGCGCGGCAGCCTGGCGGCGCGGGAGTCGATCTACCTCAACACGCGGTTGCCGCTGGTCAGCGAAAGCGGCAGCAGCGCACTGGTGCGCGAGCTGGCGCAAGTGTTCGGACGGATCAACGACGAGCGGCGCAGCGACTGGATCAGCGAAGGGTTTGCCGAGTATTACGCCATCGAACTGGTGCGCCGTGCGGGGGGCATGAGCGACGAGCGTTACCAGGCGTTGCAGGCGAAGCTGGCCAAGGACAGCCAGAAGGTCACGACCCTGCGCGGCGAGCAGATCAGCCCGGCGCAGGTGTCGAAAGCGGTGCTGCTGTTGCAGGAGCTGGATGGCGAAATTCGCCTGAAGACCCGCAACAAGCGCTCGCTGGATGACGTGCTGCGCGGGGCGATGCATCTGGGGACGGTGGACACCAAAGCGTTCGTGCAACTCGCCGAAAGCATTCTCGGCGAGTCGTCCAAAGTCCTCGATACCGCGTTACTGCAGTAATACCGTCATCGCTGGCCAGCCAGCTCCCACAGGATTGTGTGGTGACCACCGATTGGTCTCCACCCCAAAACATTGTGGGAGCTGGCTTGCCAGCGATGAGGCCAGCAGCCTCAAGGTAAATCCAGAATCAAACCCCGGCTTTCGGCGATTTCACTGAGTCATTACCGGTCACCGTGGCGGTGTTGGTCGCCGCTTCGGCATTGGCCTTGAGCTTGCTCAGCTCGTCGCCGGCCCGCTCGATCTTTGCCCGCACGTTGTTCATGTCCTGACGACTTTTCTCCAGCAGGCTTTTTACCGAGCTGTGGCCGGTGATGCCGCGGGCCATGGCCACACCGCCAATCGCCACCTGAATCAGCCCGAACACCCCGCCACGGCGCAGGCCCTTGCCGACCATGATCACGCCGCCGGCCAGCGAGCCGATGCGCTCCCAGCCTTCGACGTTCTGCTCGGAACGGCTCTGGAACGGGGTGGATTCGATACGCTCGACGCGTTTGAGCTCGGTCATGATCTTTCTCCAGGCAATGAGTAATCGATAAACAAGCTGACTGCGCAGGCGGTCAGCTCGTTCCATCGAATGTGCGGCGTTTCAGCGGAATTTCGGTCCGGAGCGGGTATTCAGGCCCTTGGCCATGCGGTCGTAGAGCACGACGTTGACCGTGGCGGCGAGATTCATGCAGCCGGTGGTCGGGATGTACACGACGTCTTCGCACCAATCGCGGATCTCTTGATCCAGCGAGCCGTCTTCGGGGCCGAAGATGTACAGAGCGCGATCCGGGTGGGTGTATTCCGGCAACGGGCGGGCGCCGTCGACCAGTTCCACGGCGACCGGGACGCAGTTGAGCGGCAGGATCTTTTTCAGGTCGTCGATGCCGATCAGCGGGATGTCGTAGTGCACGCGCTTGGTGTCGGTGACGAAATCGGCGGCGCGCTCATAGCGCTTGCCGGTGTAGAACACGGTCGACACGCCGTAGCAGCCTGCGGCGCGCATCACCGAACCGACGTTTTCCGGTGATTTGGGGTTATATAAACCAATGCAGCTGTACCGTTTGTCTGCCACGAGCGGGGTGCCTTCGGGAAAAAGAGGGCGATTATACGGGGATTGGGGGAGGGCGGGCAGATTGAGGATCTGCGGTGCTGATCGTTCCCACGCTCTGCGTGGGAATGCCTCAATGGACGCTCTGCGTCCGCTTTGGGACGCGGAGCGTCCCGGGCTGCATTCCCACGCGGAGCGTGGGAACGATCGGAGTGGTGGCTCAGTCTTCTTTTTTCATCAGCCCGGCCAGGGCAGCAAACGGGTTGTGCGTGGCCTTGGCGATTTTCGGCGTGCTCAGCGAGCCTTCGCCGAAGTACTGCTGGTCGGTGTAGCGCGAGTGTTCGTTGTCGTGGCAGTACAGGCACAGCAGCTCCCAGTTGGAACCGTCCTGCGGATTGTTGTCGTGGTTATGGTCGCGGTGGTGCACGGTCAATTCGCTCAGGCGCTTGCCGGAAAACTCACGGGCGCAGCGGCCGCACACGTGCGGGTACATCTTCAGGGCCTTGTCGCGGTAGCCCATTTCCTTGTCGCGCTGGTTGTCGGCGAGGATGCGATCCAGCTTCGAAGTGTTGGTCGGGGTGGACGAACTCATGGGTTCACCTTTGCAGAAGACTAATGACGGTTATGAGGCAAGTTTAGCTCAGCCCTTGAGCTTCTCGGCAATCCAGATCGTGTGGCGCGTGCCTTTGTTGCCGTGGGCGAAGACCTGCACTTCCTCGGCCTTGAAACCGGCCTTGCGCAATTTGTCGGAAAACTGCCGGTCGGCGCTGGCCGACCACACCGCGAGCACGCCTTTGGGCCGCATGGCCTTGGCGCAAGCGGCAAGACCGGCGGCGGAGTACAGCCAACTGTTGGCCTTCTGGGTCAGGCCTTCGGGGCCGTTGTCGACGTCGAGCATGATCGCGTCGAAGCCATTCGGCTCGCTTTGCAGCACCTTGGCCACGTCTTCCTGACGAATCACCGTGCGCGGATCGAGCAGCGGACGTCCGGACTTTTCTCCGAGCGGGCCACGGTTCCACTCGACCACGCCAGGCACCAGCTCGGCGACCACCACTTCGGCGCTCTTGCCCAGATGCTTGAGTGCGCAGGCGAGGGTGAAGCCCATGCCCAGGCCGCCGATCAGCACCCGCGAGTTCGGCCGACCAGCGACCTTGCGGCACGGGATCTCGGCCAGCGCGTCTTCGGAACCGTGCATGCGGGTGTTCATCAATTGGCCGCCGTCGCCGCCCTGGATCTTGATGACGAAGTCCTCGCCATACTCGAACAGGCACAGGGCACCGCCGTTGTCAGGGATCGGCGTGGTGTCGAGCAGAACGAAACGTTTCATGGAAATCTCTACAGGGGGGAAGGCAAGCCGGCGCGTTGGGAGTAGCCTGAAGGCAGACTTCAGGCCAACGGAGCCCTTGATGAAGCGCACCATTCTAACGGCCATTACCCTGGCCGCGCTCTCGATAACTGCCGTACAGGCGCAACAGACGATTCCCGTCAGCCCGACACCGCAACCGGGCTCGCCCGGTACTGCGACGCCAACCCCGTATCCGCAGATCAGCCCGGTGCCGATTCCCAAGGCCGGCCCCGGCAGTGGCGGCCCGCCGCTGGTGCCGATCGAAATGCCCAGCCCGCCGACCAAGGATCAGCCATTGCCGGGCCTGGAACAGACCGACAGCAAACCCAAATCCCCGGGAGGCTAGATCTGCTGGGCGGCGAGTTGTCCGTCGGCCATGCGCAGGCGTTTGGACAGGGAAACGGCGAGGGCGCGGATGATCTTGGCGGCAATCTTCGGCGCGTCGTTGAGCATTTTTTCCAGCGAATCCTTGCCGAGATTGAGCAACTGACAGTTGCTCGCCGCGACGCAAGTCGCCGAACGGCGCTCACCGTCGAGCACGGCCATTTCGCCGAACGCCCGGCCGCTGCGCAGGGTAGCCATGGTCACGACCTGGCCGTCGCCGCCGGTTTTCTGCACGGCCACCTGGCCGGTGTGGATGATGCACATGAAACTGCCGGCATCGCCTTCGCGAAAGATCGCTTCACCTTCAGCCACGGTGCTGATGCTGAAATAGCCCGACGCGGCGGCGAAATCCGTCAGTTGCAATTGATCGAACAGGCCGCAGTCCATCAGCCAGTCGCGGATTTCGTTGTTCAGTAGAGTGGGTTCTGACATGTCGTCACAATCTTTTTGTTTTCACAGGTTGCAGGCACTACACGGATCGTTGTGGGAGCGAGCTTGCTCCCACAATGGGATCTGTGGTGTATCGACCGCCGGGGTCTGGAATTAAGACCCAAGTGACCGGCGGAGTTCCTCAGGCAATGCCCAGAACCTTGAAAACAAATGCGTATTCGAGCGCTACGTCACGTAATCCCTGATAACGCCCGCTCATCCCGCCGTGGCCGGCGCCCAGTTCGGTCTTGAGCAGCAGCAGATTGTCATCGGTCTTGGTTGCGCGCAGCTTCGCGACCCACTTGGCGGCTTCCCAGTACTGCACGCGGCTGTCGTTGTAACCGGCGATCACCAGTGTCGCGGGATAAGCCTGGGCGGTGACATTTTCGTATGGCGCGTAAGCCTTGATCCGCTCGTAGACCTCCGGCTCTTCGGGATTGCCCCACTCGTCGTATTCAGTGACGGTCAGCGGCAGATCCGGGTCGAGCATGGTGTTGAGCACATCGACGAACGGCACTTCGGCAATCGCCACGCCGAACAGATCCGGACGCTGGTTGAGCACCGCGCCGATCAGCAGTCCTCCGGCACTGCCGCCGCTGATCGCCAGTTGTGGTGCGGTGGTGATGCCGTTGAGGATCAGGAATTCGGCGCAGGCAATGAAGTCGCTGAAGGTGTTGTGCTTGTGCTCCTGCTTGCCGGCGCGGTACCAGGACTCGCCCAGTTCGCCGCCGCCACGCACGTGGGCGATGGCGAATGCCATGCCGCGATCCAACAGGCTCAGGCGAGCGTGGGAGAACCACGGATCGAGGCTCGAACCGTAGGCGCCGTACCCGTACAGGTACAGCGGCACCGCTTTGCCGACCATTTCCCGTTTCATCACCACACTGATCGGCACCTGGGTGCCGTCCGGCGCAGTGGCCCACAGGCGTTGGCTGACGTAGGCGTCGGCGTCGAACGGACCGAGCACCGGGGTTTCCTTGAGCACGGTCTGTTCGCCGGTGGCGAGAATCAGTTGCCTAACCTGAGCCGGACGGTTCAGCGCTTCATAGCGCAGGCGAATGCGGTCGCTTTCGAACTCCAGGCTGTTTTGCACGTAGAGACTGTAGGCCGCGTCCGGCAATTGCACGCGATAAGGCGCCAGACCGTGTGGGCGAACTTCGATGATCGGCAGACCACCTTCGCGCAGGCTCAGGGTCAGGGCTTCGGCGTTGAGGGTCACGCCATCGAGCATCACCGAATCGCTGTGCGGGATCAGGTTCTGCCAGTCGGCTTCGCTCGGCGCGATGCCGGTGTCCGGCGCCTGATACAGGGCGAAGTTGATGCCGTCTCGGTTGGTGCGGATGAACCAGGTCCATTCGCCATCGAGTTTGCCGTGGTCGACGTCGTACTCGTGATCCTCGACCCGTGGCGCCAGGCAAGTGAACGGTTGGTGCGGCTGATTGGCGTCCAGCGCCCAGACTTCGCTGGTGGTCTTGCTGCCAAGCGACAGCAGCAATTGCTGTTCGGAGCTGGCGCGGTAGCAATGCAGGAAGAAACGCCCGTCCGGTTCGTGGAACACCTCTTCGGCGGCAGTACCGTCGAGGCGATAGCGGAACAGCTTGTGCGGGCGATGGGTATCGTCGAGCACACCGAAAAACAGTGTCAGGCTGTCATTGGCCCACGTCATGCTGCCGTCGCAGTCCTGGAATTCCAGTTCGCTGACGCGTTCGCTGGACAATTCCTTCACGAACAGCGTGTAAATCTCGTCGCCCGAGGCATCGACGCTGTAGGCCAGGCGCTGGTGATCCGGGCTGATGCTGAACGCGCCGAGGGAGAAAAAGCCGCCGTTGGCCAGTGCGTTCGGGTCGAGCAGCAGCTGTTCGCGGCTTTCGTCGAGGGTCAGGCTGTCGTCGGCCGGGCGTGGGCAACGGTAGTGACGGGCGTATTCGTCACCTGCAGTGGTGCGGGTGTAATACAGATACGGGCCCCATGGCGACGGCAGGGACAGGTCGGTTTCGAGGATCCGGCCCTTGATCTCCTCGAACAGGGTTTCGCGCAACTCTGCCTGATCGGCGGTCTGCGCCTGTTGATAGTCGTTTTCAGCCTTGAGGTAGTCGAGCACCGCGTCGGTGTCGCGTTCCTGCAGCCAGGCGTACGGGTCGTGACCGGCAGCCTTGTGGGCAATCGGGGCGCTGATGACGTTGGCGGATACGGGCATGGAAAGCTCTCGGACATGACAAATAAGGGCCGCACGGACGGCGGGGAAGCCTGACGTGCGAAAAGTCGTTACTATAAGCGCCTCTGTGCGACACGCGTAGCGTGTCTTCAAGACTTCGAGGTGGATGGTCATCTTGAAGGGCTGTCTGATTACAGCCAAGGCTGGAGTACCCAATCTCCGGAATAATAATCCATCAAAGAAGTCCACTGCCTTCAAGGACTTACCGTTGCGGCGGGGCGTGCCCACAGTCGATCAGCATTCGATACTATCGACCGGGAAAGGATCTTTTTCTTTCTAGAATGCATCTTCAATCTTCGGTTCTCACAGAACCCCACCCCAGCGGGAAAGAATTTCCGCAAGGGTTTTCTCCTGCTTCCGAAACAGGAGGAAACACTTTTCTGAGCATGCTGACTTTGTTAGTTCTTGCTTATCCCTCTGAAGACTCGAGCGAAAGCTCTGTCTGTCATTGTCCACCCGGCTTGCTCGCAAGCCGGCAGCGGACTCGTTGTGCGACCAACGATAGCCTAGGAAAACATGCGTCATCGGCAACGATGAGGTGTGAAGCTTTTCTAACAACGTAGCCCCTGAAAAGGTCTGCAGCCACCGTGAGGGGCTGTGGAGATGCTCGGAGCTGAACCGGGTTGAGGCGCCAGGCTGGTTGGCATGGGCAACATATGTGAACTGCTGATAAACGTCGTAATTATAAACAAGCCAAAACAGCTGTCAGGCTTGAGCCAAAAGGCAAAGTGATCGGATATCTCTGTAGAGGCTGGAGATACGTCGTCATCAGGATCACCGGCGAAAAGGCAGGCCCTAAACCAATCGTGTGACAGGCAGGGAACGTGGTAAGCCCGTATGGCTGCCTTCGGGCAGGTGAACCGCAAGGGGATCTGTTGGCTGTGCGGGTATGGGATCGCAGATAAAGCGAAAGTCGATCTGTAATGGGTCGAATAGGGGTTGGAACATCACCCCACGGGAAACCGGGCAGACTTCTGCGAGGTCTTTCGTCGCATGAACTCTGACTGAGCCTGTCTCAATAATTTCAGAAACCTGCAGTTTAGGTTTCCCATTTATCCAGCCCTGACGGGACGTCCATTCCCGTCAGGGGATGCGTACGTCTTCAGCTCAGGCAATTTGAGAGGAAGGCAGCATGAAAGTACACAGCCCTACGGCCGTGTCTGCGCCTTCCGGCGCTCCGCAACAATGGCATGACATCGATTGGTGGCGTGTTCAGCGGAATGTCCGGGCGATGCAGTTACGGATTGCGAAGGCTTGTCGGGAAGGCAATTGGCGCGGGGTTAACTCCCTGCAACGAATGCTGACCCGCTCTCGTTCGGCCAGATATTTGGCTGTTCGGCGAGTCACTGAAAACCAGGGCAAGCGCACGGCGGGAGTCGACCGCGTGCTCTGGGATACACCCGATGCCAAATGGAAAGCGGCGAACGGGTTGAAGCGCCACGGATACAAGCCACGGCCGTTAAGGCGTGTCTTCATTCCGAAGTCGAATGGGAAGGAACGCCCTCTGGGCATTCCGACCATGACTGACAGGGCCATGCAGGCTCTATACCTGCTGGCTCTGGCGCCCATTGCAGAAACCACCGGAGATCCGAACAGCTACGGCTTCAGGATCGAACGCTCTACCGCTGACGCGATGGGACAGCTGTTCATCTGCTTATCCAAGAAGGTTTCGGCCGAATGGGTACTGGAGGCGGACATCAAAGGCTGCTTTGACTACATCAACCATGACTGGCTGATCGCCAATGTCCCTACGGACAAAACGATCCTCCGGAAATGGCTAAAGGCTGGAGTGATTCATAAAGGTCAGCTTCAGGCAACGGACGCCGGTACGCCACAAGGCGGGATTATCTCGCCAACCTTGGCAAATATGGTGCTGGATGGACTGGAGTCACAGCTCAAGCAACATCTGGGCGTGACGAAAGCCAAGAAGCTGAAAATCAATGTGGTGCGTTATGCGGATGACTTTGTGATTACCGGAAACTCGAAAGAGATGCTGGAAAGCGAAATCAGACCTTGGGTGGAGCAATTCCTCGCTGTGCGGGGATTGCAGCTGTCACTCGAGAAAACCCGCGTGGTTCACATAGACGAAGGCTTTGACTTTCTGGGATGGAATTTCCGCAAGTACGAGGGAAAGCTCCTGATCAAGCCAAGCAAGAAAAACGTGAAAGCGTTCTATCGCAAGGTGAAGGACGTCATCAGTACCAACAAAACGGCAAAGCAAGAGGATCTGATCCAACGGCTGAATCCGATACTGCGTGGCTGGGCGATGTACCACCAGCCGGTGGTTGCTAAGAAGGCGTTTAGCAGAATGGATAACTCTGTTTTTCATGCTCTGTGGCGTTGGGCGAAAAGGCGACATCCAAATAAATCGTTGGAATGGGTCAGGAGAGGTTATTTCCAACCCCATGAAGGCAGAAGTTGGGTATTCGCCACCACGGCGATGAGGACGGACGGGACGAAAGCAATAGCTCCCCTGTACTCAATAGCGAGCACTGCGATCGAGCGGCATAGAAAGGTGAGCGGGGAATATAACCCCTTCGATCCTTCCATGGAGGAAATGGGAGAGAAATTGCGAATGGTGCGAATGCTTAAAAAGCTGAAGTATCGGAAACAGATCGTAAGTCTTTTTCAAAGCCAAAAAGGTCTATGTCCGCTGTGCAATCAGCCGATTACCAAGGAAAGCGGGTGGCACGACCATCATGTAATCCACCGCTCCCAAGGCGGTGGAGACACCTTGGATAACCGAGTACTATTGCATCCAGTTTGTCATCAGCAGCTACACAGCCGTGGATTGACAGTAAACAAGCCGGCTCCAACCGGGGCTTTTTAAAGACTTGAGCCGTATGCGTTGAAAGGCGCACGTACGGTTCTTAGGGGGAGGCAGACCAGTAATGGTCTGTCTCTACCCGACTTGCCTGCCTTGCCATGGACACCATGACCGAGAACGACTATCTGATCGCCTGGGGCCTTTACGCCTTTGCCGCCGTGGGCTGCCTGCTGGTGTGGATGCGCATGACCCGCTGGATGTGGCGCTGGTTGCGCGAGCCGCTGCGTGTATTGATGGCGGTGTTGCTGTTCAGCCCGACCATCATTGACCCGGTAAAGGAAAAATTCGCCCCGGCGATCGCCATCACCGTGCTGGATCTGGCGTTCAAGGTCGGCAACAACGCCTGGCGCGCGATTTCCGAACTGCTCATGTACGCCATGATCGCGTTCGGCCTGTACCTGATTTTCGTGCTGATCCGCTTCCCGATCGAGCGCGCGTCGAACGCTCGCAAGGAGCAGGCCGAAGCCGCTCGCGCAGCCGCCCGTGCCGAAGATGAGCGTGACGGCGATCAACCGTTCGGCGGCGCCGGCGATGATCGTTATGGCCGCCCACCGCTGCCGAGCAATCCGCAGCGTCGGCGCGTCGAGCCGCGTCTGTAATCACGAGAGTCCGCACATGTGTGAATTACTGGGCATGAGTGCCAACGTGCCGACCGACATCGTGTTCAGCTTCACCGGGCTGATGCAGCGCGGTGGTCGCACCGGTCCGCATCGCGATGGCTGGGGTATCGGTTTCTATGAAGGGCGCGGCTTGCGCCTGTTCCAGGACCCGGCGGCCAGCAGCGAATCGGAAGTGGCCAATCTGGTGCAGCGCTATCCGATCAAGAGCGAAGTGGTCATCGGTCATATCCGTCAGGCCAACGTCGGCAAGGTCTGCCTGTCCAACACCCACCCGTTCGTCCGCGAACTGTGGGGGCGCAACTGGTGCTTCGCGCACAACGGCCAGCTCGCCGATTTCTCCCCGATCAAGAGTTTCTACCGCCCGGTCGGCGATACCGACAGTGAAGCGGCGTTCTGCGATTTGCTCAACCGCGTACGTGCAGCGTTTCCGGAACCGGTCGATATCGAAGCGCTGCTGCCGGATCTGGTCGCGGCCTGCGCCGAGTACCGCAGTAAAGGCGTGTTCAACTGCCTGCTCAGCGACGGCGACTGGCTGTTCTGCTATTGCTCGACCAAACTGGCACAGATCACCCGTCGCGCACCGTTCGGCCCGGCGCGGCTCAAGGACGTCGATGTGATTGTCGACTTCCAGGCCGAAACCACGCCCAACGACGTGGTCACGGTGATTGCCACCGAACCCTTGACCGAAAACGAAACCTGGACCCGCTATGAGCCGGGCCAATGGAGCCTGTGGCGACGCGGCGAATGCGTCAGCCAGGGCACGACCGAATAAGGATTTCCCCGAATGTTGCTCAGTTATCTACGGCTGGTGTTGTTTGCGGCGGGCCTGTTGATCGGTGTCCAGGTGCCCGGCTTCATCAACGATTACGCCAAGCGGGTCGAAGCGCACCTGATCGAGGCGCAGACCGGTCTGCGCGGTTTCCAGGGCACCGCCGAGCAGTTTTTCAAGGGTGATATCCAGGCGCTGGTCGCTCACTATCGCGCCAGCGAAGACCCGGTGTTTCGCAGCGATGCCGACAGCCTGAGCACTTTGCTCAATCGCCAGCTGGCGCTGGACAAGCAATTCCAGGCGATGCAAGGCCCGTGGTACATCCGCTTCCTGCAAGTGGTGCTGGCCGCCGACCCGGACATCCGCAAGGAAACCTGGAACGGCTACAGCTACCAGATCCTGCTGACGCCGGAAGCGATGATCTGGGGCATGAGCGGCGCGTTGCTGCTGTCGTTCGGCCTTGAATGCCTGTTTCGTCTGATCGACTGGGTGGTGCTGGGCGGCAAGCGCCTGCGCCAGAGCCGGCCGATCGAAGACCGGGATGTGCGCGGGCTCTGAGCCTTATGAAGATCGTTCCCGCGTCGAGGCGTCGAACCGTCCGCGTGGGAACGATCAACTCAGAACGATGTAATCCGTGCCGACCTTGCGCGCGTACCCCTCCAGCACCTGCTGACACAGCGTCACAATCTCCTCGACCCATTCCACGCCGACCCGCCACGACACCACGACCTGCAGGTTCGGCGGGCGTTGTTCGATGTCGAGCAGGGTCAGTTCGCCCCGCGCCAGCTCCTCGGCCACCAGCACCGGCGGCAACGCGCCAATGCCGAACCCGTCGCGTAACAGCCGGGTGATCGCCGACACCGAATTCACACAGTTCAAGCGTGGCGCCAACATGCCTTGGGCCTGCATCAGCGCCAGAATGTCCTGATGTGGCCGGGAGTTTTTCGAGTAGGTGATGATCCGCTCCTGCGCCAGGTCGGCGAGGCTTTGGTAGTCGCGGTTGTAGATCGAGTTACTGGCCACGATCCAGCCGATGGGGTGGCTGGCCAGTTCCAGGCTGCGCACGCTTTCATGGCGCACCAGATCGGTTTGCAGGATCAGATCGAGAAAGCCTTTTTGCAGCTGATCGCAGAGGTTCAGCGAGGTATCCGCCACCAGCTCGATTTCCACCCGTGGGTACAGATCGGTCATCTGCGCCACCAGCGGGCTGAGCCAGGTGTGAATGACCGTGTCCATCACGCCGATGCGCACCCGGCCGACCTTGCTCGATCGGGTCTCGATCGACTGCTTCAGCGCCTGCATCGTGTCGAGCATCTGCTCGGCATAGTCCAGCACTTTCAAACCTTCGGGCGTCAGGCTGACGCCGCGTGAATCACGCACAAACAGCTTCACCCCGAGCTCGCCTTCGAGCACCGCGATCCGGCTGGAGATCGAGGCCTGGGTGGTGAACAGCTTGTCGGCGGTCAGGCGAAAACTTTTCAGCCGGGCGACCCAGACGAAGGTTTCGAGAAACTTCAGGTTCATGGCAACAAATTTTTCTTATGTCTTGGGCGGGTTTTTATTCGTTGGACGCGACCGGGTGACGCACCCAAGAATCGACGCATCCGGTTCCCACGATAGGCGTCGTCGGAGCTTCGAACAAGACCAATAAAAGCCTGCGGAGACATGCCATGAGTGCGCCCGACACCCTCGACCTCCCCAAGACGACGGCCCGTCCCGGCCCGTTCGACTGGTATCGCAACATCAATCAGCAGGAGCGCCGGACGTTCTGGAGCTGCAAGATCGGCTACGGTCTGGACGGCATGGACACCCAGATGCTCAGCTTCGTGGTGCCGACCCTGATCGCGATGTGGGGCATCACCACCGGTGAGGCCGGGTTGATTCACACCAGCACGCTGATCGCCTCGGCCATCGGCGGTTGGGTGGCGGGGATTCTCTCCGACCGCATCGGCCGCGTGCGCACTCTGCAACTGACGGTGCTGTGGTTTGCCTTCTTCACTTTCCTTTGCGGTTTCGCCCAGAACTACGAGCAACTGCTGATCGCCCGCACTCTGATGGGCTTCGGTTTCGGCGGTGAATGGACTGCCGGCGCGGTGCTGATTGGTGAAGTGATTCGCGCCAAGGACCGCGGCAAAGCGGTCGGTATGGTGCAATCCGGCTGGGCGCTGGGTTGGGGGCTGACGGCGATTCTGTATGCGCTGCTGTTCTCGGTACTGCCACCGGAAGACGCCTGGCGCGCACTGTTCATCCTCGGCATCGTGCCGGCGGTGTTCGTGATTTTCGTCCGGCGTCTGGTGAAAGACCCGGAGATCTATCGCGAAGCCAAGGCCAGACAAACCCCGGAAAGCCCTTCGAAGTTCTACGAGATCTTCGCCCCCGGCATGCTCTTCACCACGATCCGCGCCTCGCTGCTGACCACCGGCGCCCTCGGCGGTTACTACGCAATCACTTCCTGGCTGCCGACTTTTCTGAAGAATGAACGCGGCTTAAGCGTACTCGGCACCGGCGGTTATCTGGCGATGGTGATCATCGGTTCCTACGCCGGCTATGTGATCAGCGCCTATTTGACCGACCTGTTGGGGCGCAAGAAGAACTTCATCCTGTTCGCGGTCGGCTCGTTCACCATCGTTCAGCTCTATACCCAATTGCCGGTCAGCAACGGCGTGATGTTGTGGCTGGGCTTCCCGCTGGGCTTCTTTGCTTCGGGGATTTTCAGTGGCATGGGCGCGTTTCTAACCGAGCTGTTTCCGACCCGGATTCGCGGGTCGGGGCAGGGCTTCTGCTACAACATCGGCCGGGCGCTGGCGGCGTTGTTTCCGCTGCTGATCGGGCTGCTCAGCCAGAAAGTACCGCTGAGTGTAGGCATCGGTGCCTTCGCGGCAGTGTCCTACGGCGTGGTGATTCTCGCGGCGTTGAGCCTGCCGGAAACCCGTGGCAAACAACTGGACGCGCAGTAACTGATAACCTGCGGGGCACTGTCTGTCCCACGGCAAAAAAAGAAAAGAACTACAGGAGTGTTCACCGTGAGCCGCCTGCTATTGAACTGTGACATCGGCGAGAGCTTCGGCAGCTGGACCATGGGTCTGGACGCGGAGGTCATGCCCTTCATCGATTGCGCCAACATTGCCTGCGGTTTCCACGCCGGCGATCCGGGCATCATGCGCAAGACCGTCAGCCTGGCCCTGAGCCATGGCGTGCAGATCGGCGCGCATCCGGCCTATCAGGATCTGGTGGGGTTCGGCCGACGTTCCATGGCCTACACCGCCCAGGAACTGCAAGACATCCTGCATTACCAGATCGGGGCCCTGGACGGCATTTGCCGCGCCCAGGGTGGCAAAGTCAGTTACGTCAAACCCCACGGCGCGATGTACAACGACATGATGGCCAACCCGGCGCAGTTGCGAGCGGTGATTCAGGCTGTCGCGGCTTACGACCGCAGCTTGCCGCTGATGCTGATGGCCACCCGCGACAACACTGCCGCGCAACAGCTCGGCGATGAATACGGCGTGACCCTGTGGTTCGAAGCCTTCGCCGACCGCGCCTACGACAGCGCCGGCCGACTGGTCTCGCGGCAGCTGCCGGGTGCGGTGCACCACGATTCCGAAACCATCATCGGGCAAGCGCTGACCATCGCCCGTGGCGACAACCTCACCGCCAGCGACGGCAGCGCGCTGCATCTGCAAGCCAACACGTTGTGCGTCCACGGTGACAACGCCAGTTCAGTGGCCGCCGTGCAACGCATTCGTCAGGCCCTGAACGAGCAGAGCGCGCCATGAATCCGCGGGTGGAAGTGGTGGCGCTGGATTGCCTGATGCTGCGCCTGTTCGATGAAATCGCCGAAACCAACATGCCGTGGATGCTCGCCGCCAGTGAGCGCTTACGCACAGTGTTCGGCGAAAAACTGATCGATCTGGTGCCCTCGTACACCACGTTGATGGTGCATTACGACCTGACCGGATTGAATCCGAATCAGGCTCGGGAGTTGATTGCCGAAGCGCTGATCGACCTGTCGCCGAATGCGCGCACCGGCGGCCAGTGTCATATGCTGCCGGTCTGGTACGACCTGAGTGTCGGCCCGGAACTGAGCTTGCTGTCGCAACGCAGCGGTTTGTCGGTGGAAGAAGTGATTCGCCGTCACAGTGCTCGGGAATATCAGGTGTTCGCGCTCGGTTTTGCACCGGGGTTTGCCTTTATGGGGCTGGTGGAAGAAGTCCTCGCGGCACCGCGTCTGAACACCCCACGCAAGAAAGTCGCCGCCGGCAGCGTCGGCATTGCCGAACGGCAGACAGCGGCGTATCCGGTGGTGTCCCCCGGTGGCTGGAACCTGATCGGTCGCACACCGGCAAAACTGTTCGACCGCGAGCGCGATGGCTACAGCCTGATGCAGCCCGGCGATACCGTGCGTTTCGAAGCAGTGAGCCACGCCGAATTCATCCGTCTTGGCGGTGACGACACGCCTCTGGAGGCCTTGGCATGAGCCGACTGACAATTGAGGCGAGTACGCCGCTGTGCCTGTTACAGGACGCCGGTCGGTTTGGCGTGCGCCATCTGGGCGTGACCCAGGGCGGCGCGGCGGACTGGCGGTCGATGGCCTGGGCCAACTGGCTGCTGGGCAACGGGCTGGATTTGCCGGTGATCGAAATCACCCTCGGCGGTTTTACGGTGGTGGCTGAAGAAAATTGCTTGCTGGCATTGGCGGGTGCCGATCTTGGCGCGCAGATCGACGGTGAGGCGTTGGCGCCGTGGCGCAGTTTCAAACTGCGCAAAGGGCAGGCCTTGAAGTTCACCCAGCCGTTGCTGGGCGCGCGGGCCTATCTGGCGGCGCCCGGCGGGTTCAGTGCGCCGAAAGTGCTGGGCAGCAGTGCCACGGTGGTCCGTGAGGAACTGGGTGGTCTCGATGGTTTCGGCTTGCCATTGGCCAGGGGCTCCTCGCTGAGTTATCAGGGCGAAACCCTATTGATGCGTGAGGTTCCGGCACAGCATCTACCGGACCTGCGCCTCGACGCGCCGCTCGATCTGGTACTCGGCGCGCAGATCGGTCAGTTCAGCGGGCAGAGCCTGTTCGATGCATTCAACAAGGCCTGGACGCTGGACAGTCGCGCCGATCGCATGGGCATTCGCCTGTTGGGGACGGCGTTGCAGTATCAGGGCAAGCCGATGATTTCCGAGGGCATTCCGCTGGGCGCGGTACAGGTGCCGCCGGATGGGCAGCCGATCGTGTTGCTCAATGACCGGCAGACCATTGGCGGTTATCCGCGACTGGGCGCGTTGACGCCGTTGGCACTGGCGCGTCTGGCACAGTGTCTGCCGGGAGCGATGGTCAGATTGCGCCCGGTGGTGCAGGAAGTGGCACATCGGGAACACGTCGAGTATCTGAAGCGCTTTATCGACCGCTGAAAGCATCGTCGGAACGCCGCCCGAAGCAAGCCCGCTCCCACGGTGTTCGAGATGTACACGAAATTCATGTACACCACCGATACCTGTGGGAGCGGGCTTGCCCGCGATAGCGTCAGTGCAGGCAGCCGATTATTTGGACAAAAACCGCATCCCTTCTTCCAGACCGCGCAACGTCAGCGGATACATCTGATCCTCGATCAAGTCCCGAACGATATTGGTCGACGATGTGTAGCCCCACGTATCTTTCGGATAAGGATTGATCCAGATGAGCTTCTTGTACTTCTCCATGAAGCGCTGCATCCACACGTAACCCGGCTCTTCGTTCCAGTGCTCGACGCTGCCGCCGGCCTGGGTGATTTCATAGGGTGCCATCGCGGCGTCACCGATGAAGATCACTTTGTAGTCGGCACCGTACTTGTGCAGCAGATCCTGGGTCGACGTGCGCTCGGAGGTGCGGCGCATGTTGTTCTTCCACACCGATTCATAAATGAAGTTGTGGAAGTAGAAATACTCCAGGTGCTTGAACTCGGTCTTGCAGGCCGAGAACAGTTCCTCGCAGATCTTCACGTGGGCGTCCATCGAACCGCCGATGTCGAACAACAGCAACAGCTTCACCGTGTTGCGCCGTTCCGGGCGCATCTGGATGTTCAGCAGGCCGGCGTCCTTGGCGGTGTGGTCGATGGTGCCGTCGATATCCAGCTCTTCCGCTGCGCCCTGGCGAGCGAATTTGCGCAGGCGGCGCAGGGCGACCTTGATGTTGCGGGTACCCAGCTCCACAGAGTCGTCGAGGTTTTTGTACTCGCGTTGATCCCAGACTTTCACCGCTTTGCCCTGGCGCTTGCCGGCATCGCCGACCCGGATGCCTTCCGGGTTGAAACCGCCGGAGCCGAACGGACTGGTGCCGCCGGTGCCGATCCATTTGTTGCCGCCGGCGTGGCGCTCCTTCTGTTCTTCCAGGCGTTTCTTGAACTCTTCGATCAGCTTGTCCAGACCGCCGAGGGACTGGATCTGCGCGCGTTCCTCGTCGGTCAGCGAGCGCTCGAACTCCTTGCGCAGCCAGTCTTCGGGGATCAGCGCCTGCAAGTGATCGTCGAGTTTTTCCAGGCCGTTGAAGTAGGCGCCGAACGCGCGGTCGAACTTGTCGAAATGCCGTTCGTCCTTCACCAGGATCGCCCGGGACAAGTAGTAGAACTCGTCCATGTCAGCGAAAGTCACGCGCTGTTTCAGCGCGTTGATCAGGTCGAGCAACTCGCGCACCGACACCGGCACCTTGGCTGCACGCATTTCATTGAACAGGTTGAGCAACATGGCATCAGCCTCTTAGCGGGTGCCGCGACGGCTCATGAACGCCAGGCGCTCAAGCAGTTGCACGTCCTGTTCGTTTTTCACCAGCGCACCGGCCAGCGGCGGGATGGCTTTGGTCGGATCGCGCTCGCGCAGCACGGCTTCGCCGATGTTGTCGGCCATCAGCAGTTTCAGCCAGTCCACCAGCTCGGAGGTCGATGGCTTCTTCTTCAGGCCCGGCACCTTGCGCACGTCGAAGAACACGTCCAGCGCTTCGCTGACCAGATCCTTCTTGATGTCCGGGTAGTGAACATCGACGATTTTCTGCAGGGTGGTGCGGTCGGGGAAGGCGATGTAGTGGAAGAAGCAGCGGCGCAGGAACGCGTCCGGCAGCTCTTTCTCGTTGTTGGAGGTAATGATGATGATCGGACGCTTCTTGGCTTTGATGGTCTCGTCGATCTCGTAAACGTAGAACTCCATCTTGTCGAGTTCTTGCAGCAGGTCGTTGGGGAACTCGATGTCGGCCTTGTCGATTTCGTCGATCAGCAGAATGACGCGTTCTTCGGACTCGAACGCTTCCCAGAGCTTGCCCTTCTTCAGGTAGTTGCGCACGTCGTGGACTTTTTCATTGCCCAGCTGCGAGTCGCGCAGACGGCTGACCGCATCGTATTCGTACAAGCCCTGATGGGCCTTGGTGGTGGATTTGATGTGCCAGGTGATCAGCTTGGCTCCGAACGATTCGGCCAGTTGCTCGGCGAGCATGGTCTTGCCGGTGCCCGGTTCGCCCTTGACCAGCAGCGGCCGCTCCAGGGTGATGGCGGCGTTGACCGCCAGCTTCAGGTCATCGGTGGCGACGTAGGCCTGGGTGCCTTCGAACTTCATCTGCTAATCCTCGAACGGTAACGCCGACCTGAACGGGCAGGGCGGGGGCGAAATAATCGGATGCCCGACTATAACGCGCGGCCCGGTCGACTGTGAACGCAGACGGCTTATTCAGTCTCTGAATGGGGCGTCACATGTTGACTCGGTTTCGGCCGAGGGCCAGTTGAACAAGTGCGCTAACCCGCATCCGGCTTCGGCCGTTCATACCGCGCATTGAACGCCTGGATGAATCCATTGCGCAAAATCTGCAAAAACGCTTCGAATGCGCTGATATTTTGCTGGTGCACGCTGCCGCTGAGTTCGACCCGGGTGGCGAACTGGTTCTTGCCCTGGTTTTTCAGCACGGTTTCGGTGCCACCGACCAGTGCTTCCCAGATCGAGCGGAAGATCCCCTTGTTCTTGTTCTCGACATCCTGCTGCCAGTTGAACACGTCGACGTCGCGCAGCAGCGGTTTGATGTAGCCCTTGAGTTGGCCGTTGGTGGCGGCGGCTTCGATGACCACGTCGCCGTGGCCGGCGTTGAAGTCGAATTTGCCGTAGGCCGAGGCGAAGTCGTTCATGCGCTTGAGTTCGATGTCCCGGGCCCGCAGGCGAAATTCGAAGTCTTCGAAGTTGCTCAACGGGTCGAAGGTGGCGCTGGTTTCCAGCGGCGCATGGCCCAACAGCAGGGCTTTGCCTTCGAAACTAGCGTCACGCTTGCCTTCCTTGTCGACCACGTTGGTCAGGTTGTAAATGCTGGCGTCGACATTGGTCGCATTCATGTTTACCGGTGGTTTGGAGTTGAAGTTGCGAAAGCTGATACGGCCATCGTTGATCTGCACCTCGTCGAGGGTGATCGGCAGCAATTTGCTCAGCTGCTCGCGCCAGTCGGTGCCTTGACCGGTCTGTGAGCTCTGCTTGTTGGCGCCGCCATCAACGAAGTTCACCTGAGGTTTGAAGAATTTCACCTGCGCCACGACAGCATGGTCATACCAAAGCGAGTGCCAACTGACAGACAGGTCGATAACCGGCGCATCGACGAATGGCACCGGTACCTTGCCGTCGGCCTTGACGATTTTCAGGCCATTGATCTTGTACGCGCCGCGCCAGAGCGCCAGGTCGACGTCGGTGATCTGGCCGCGGTAGTCGCCCATGTTGGCCAGTTTGTCATTCAAGTAATCACGCACGAGGTAGGGCAGGGCGATGTGCAGGGCGACCAGTAATACAACGAGAGTGGCGAAAATCCACAATGGCCAACGGTAGCGACGCTTCATGGCAGCAAATTCCGAACGGTGTAAAGCGATTGACTGCCGCTTGCCACAGACGTTCGGCCCGACTGGACTGAGAAGGGCAACAGGCTTACCTTGGAGCGCTGAATTCAACGCTGCACAAGGACCCAGCCATGAGCCGTATTTTTGCTGACAACGCCCATTCCATCGGCAACACGCCGCTGGTGCAGATCAACCGCATCGCGCCCCGTGGCGTGACCATTCTGGCCAAGATCGAAGGTCGCAACCCGGGCTACTCGGTCAAGTGCCGGATCGGCGCCAACATGATCTGGGACGCCGAAAGCAGCGGCAAACTCAAGCCGGGCATGACCATCGTCGAGCCGACCTCCGGCAATACCGGCATCGGTCTGGCTTTCGTGGCTGCCGCTCGTGGTTACAAATTGCTGCTGACCATGCCGGCCTCGATGAGCATCGAGCGACGCAAGGTGCTCAAGGCGCTGGGCGCCGAGCTGGTGTTGACCGAGCCCGCCAAGGGCATGAAGGGTGCCATCGAAAAGGCCGCGGAGATCGTTGCCAGCGATGCGGGCAAATATTTCATGCCGGCCCAGTTCGACAACCCGGCCAACCCGGCCATCCACGAAAAAACCACCGGCCCGGAAATCTGGAACGACACCGATGGCGCCGTTGATGTGCTGGTGGCGGGCGTCGGTACCGGCGGAACCATTACTGGTGTGTCGCGGTATATCAAGAATACGGCGGGCAAACCGATTCTGTCGGTGGCAGTGGAACCGGCGTCTTCTCCGGTGATCACCCAGGCGCTGGCAGGCGAAGAAATCAAGCCGAGCCCACACAAGATTCAGGGCATCGGTGCCGGCTTTGTGCCGAAGAACCTTGATCTGTCGATGGTTGACCGGGTCGAGCTGGTGACCGATGACGAGTCCAAGGCCATGGCCCTGCGCCTGATGCAGGAAGAGGGGATCCTGTGCGGGATTTCCTGCGGTGCGGCCATGTCGGTGGCGGTGCGCCTGGCGGAAACCCCGGAAATGCAGGGCAAGACCATTGTCGTGGTGCTGCCCGATTCCGGTGAACGCTATCTGTCGAGCATGTTGTTCAGTGATCTGTTCACCGATCAGGAAAACCAGCAGTAAGTGGCGCGTTGATTCAGGTCAGCCAGGGTTCAGGATTGTTATGTTAAGAAATGCTTTGTTGCGCAATTCTTAACACTGAATCTTGGGTCGGGCGGGTTTTTCCCGGAGCCGGTAGTGTTTATCATGGCCGGCCGCCATCTCGGGCAAATGACATGGCGTGGCGTTGTCTTATTTCAAGGAGTTGTTGATGACCTTTTCGTTAGCCGCCAAGGTGTCGGTGTTGCTGCTGTTTGTGGGCAGCATCCTCTACGTGCATTTGCGCGGCAAGGCGCGTTTGCCGGTGCTGCGTCAGTTCGTCAACCATTCGGCGCTGTTCGCACCTTACAACGCCTTGATGTACCTGTTCTCGGGCGTGCCATCCAAACCGTATCTGGATCGCAGCAAGTTTCCGGAACTGGACGTGTTGCGCGATAACTGGGAGACCATTCGCGACGAGGCCATGCACTTGTTCGACGAGGGCTATATTCGCGCCGCCGAGAAGAACAACGATGCCGGTTTTGGTTCGTTCTTCAAGAAGGGCTGGAAGCGTTTCTACCTCAAGTGGTACGACAAACCGCTGCCGTCGGCCGAAACCCTGTGCCCGAAAACCGTGGCGCTGGTCAGTGCCATCCCCAACGTCAAAGGCGCGATGTTTGCGTTGTTGCCGGGGGGCAGTCATTTGAACCCGCACCGCGATCCGTTCGCCGGTTCCCTGCGTTATCACCTGGGCCTGTCGACGCCGAACTCCGACGATTGTCGGATTTTTGTCGACGGTCAGGTCTACGCCTGGCGCGACGGTGAAGACGTGATGTTCGACGAAACCTACGTGCACTGGGTCAAGAACGAAACCGAACAGACCCGGGTGATCCTGTTCTGCGACATCGAACGTCCGCTGAGCAATCGCCTCATGACCCGCATCAACCGCTTCATCAGCGCCTGGCTGGGCCGTGCCACGGCACCGCAGAACCTCGACGACGAGCGCGTCGGCGGGATCAATCAGGCTTACGCGTGGAGCAAGAACTTCAGCGACAAGTTCAGCGGTAAGGTCAAACAGTGGAAACGCCGCAATCCAAAGGCCTACCGCGTGATGCGGCCGGTGCTGGCGGTGGTGGTGCTGACGTTGCTGGGGTATTGGCTGTTTGGTTGAGGCTGGATTTGAAAACATGAAACCGCTCCTTGTGAGCGGTTTTTTATTTTTTCTGAATCAGGGACGGCCCGCCAGCAAGCTTGGTTCATCGATGGCGGTGCCGGTTGCAATGATCTGTAAGAGCCGCCTTTGACTGGCTGTCAGCCCCGTCAGATTAGAATCCTCCCTCATTGCATGCGCTTTTTTCTTTCTGGGGGACTTTTTTATTTCTTTGCGCATGTTCCCACCTTGGTTGATCAATATTTGAGCGTTTTTCACAATACTAGGCTCCCTACTGTTTTGACAAGACGGCCCTCGTTATCCAAACCAAAGCCGAGTTGTTCGTAAATTGGTATTGCTCCCTGGAATGGTTCTTGAACCTCGATCAAGCTGCCTCCAATGATGCGGGCGTATTGCTCTATAACCAGAACGGATAACGGTGCAACACGGTTCTTCAATGGATGAGTTTCTGTGGGCCGCCCCTCCAGTCGTACGATTCGAATGCGTTGCCGACTTTTATTCGGGTTGGCAAAGCAAAGTCCGCACAGTTCGGATTCAAACCAGATCGCGATGTCGAGAGCGAGAGGTTCGCGCGATTTCCATCCAATGACTTCTTCCCATGAAAAATGCGGGCTCTCCCAACACTCGAAAGCACTCAGCGCCAACGAGTCGATGGGTTCGAAACGTATTTTCGAAAGGTCAAGTGTTGTGGGGCCAGCCATCTCCAGGTCAGTCTGGAGTTGAGTCGTGGCAAGACGGGCAAGCTTCCTGGCTTGCGATTTATACAACTGATACCGCAGATGATTGCGTTCCCTTGGCATATGATTTCGAGCATTCCATGTCTCCCCATCAGTGGGTGTAGCCGTTGCTCGACAGACTATTCAGCTCTCGTCCACCCGTCGCTGGAGGCCCTTTGCCCAAAACGTTGCAATCCATGTCGCGGGCTGGTTATAGTCGGCGCTCGTGAGTCGCACGACTCACTGTCCAACCCTCCAAAAAAGATCAGCCCAGATGCCTGCATCCCCCATCAACGCGGTAGTCGATTCAGCGGTCAACGCTGGCGTCGTGCCGTGCGGGAATCAGCAGCCTGTGCAGATCAGTCATTACCCTCCACCTGTCAGTAGCACGCCGGTGTGCGCAGTCGTATCACCGCCGGGCGTTGGTGTATCGGGCTGATTGGCGTTTTCTGCTGACCCCTGTGCCCGCCTGAAAAAACCTACTGAATTTCAGCTTCGGCTGAGTTGGCTATTTGCCTGACTACAGGTGGTATTCATGTTTGTCCTTTCGAAAAAATCCGCGCTCGCGGCCGCGTCCACGAGCCTGTTCGTTCTGCTGTGGAGCAGCGGGGCGATCTTCTCCAAGTGGGGCCTGGCCCACGCTTCACCGTTTGCCTTTCTGCTGATGCGTTTTGTGATTGCGCTGTGCGGACTGGTGGTGCTGGTGCCGTTGCTCAAGTTGAAGTTGCCCAAGGGCGGCAAGCCGATGCTGTACGCGATGGCCACCGGCGTGGTGCTGCTGGGTGCCTATCAGATCTTCTATTTGCTGGCGCTGGACCTGAGGGTTACCCCCGGCGTGATGGCGACCATCATGGGCGTGCAGCCGATCCTTACGGTGGTGATCATGGAGCGGCAGCGCTCGGTGAGCCGGATGTTCGGCCTGGCACTGGGATTGGCCGGTCTGATCATGGTGGTTTATCAAGGCATCGGCCTGGCCGGCATGTCGCTGGCGGGGATGCTGTTCGGTCTGCTCGCGCTGGCAAGCATGACCTTCGGCTCGATCATGCAGAAACGCATCACCGACAATCCCCTCGGTACGCTGCCGGTGCAGTACCTGGCCGGTCTGCTGCTGTGCGGGATATTCGTGCCGTTCCAGCCATTTCACTTCGAGCACAGCGCCGGTTTCATCGTGCCGGTGTTGTGGATGGGACTGGTGGTGTCCGTGCTGGCGACGTTGCTGCTGTACCGGCTGATCGCCCGGGGCAATCTGGTGAATGTCACCAGTCTGTTCTATCTGGTGCCGGCCGTGACGGCGGTGATGGATTACCTGATTTTCGGTAATCGCCTGGCCGCGTTAAGCGTACTGGGGATGCTGTTGATCATCGTCGGTCTGGTGTTCGTGTTCCGTAAATCAGCTTAACCGCCGCGCATGAAAAAGGCCCGGAAGGAAACTTCCGGGCCTTTGTGCGTCTGCCAGTCAGCGGGTGGCGATTTCTGCCGACTTCACCGCCGCGGGTTTCAACACCAGCCACAGCGCAACCGCGATCAACACCCCGCCATACACGTGGGCCATCGACAGCGGTTCATCGAGAAACAGCGCCCCCCACAACACGCCGAACGGCGGAATCATGAAGGTCACGGTCATCGACTTCACCGGCCCGATGGAACTCAGCAGGCGGAAGTAAATGATGTAGGCAAACGCCGTGCAGCCCAGACCCAGGCCCAGCAGCGACAGCCAGACATTCCAGCCACCCCAGCTCACCGGCGGCGCAGTGATGACGCTGTAACCGAACAGCGGCAACAGAAACAGGGTCGCACCGAGCATGCTGCCCAGCGCCGACAGACGACTGTCGAGCCCGCCGGCCTGATCCAGCCAGCGTCGGGCAAGGAACCCGGCGAAGCCATAGCAGGTGGTTGCGAGCAGGCAGGCCACCGCGCCCATCAGCAGGTGCAGATCGAACGCGACCGGGCCGGCGCGGGTCAGCACGCCCACCCCGAGCAGACCGAGGAACACGCCGGCGAGTTTGGCCAGCGTGAGTTTTTCACTGAAGAACAATCCGCCGATCAACACCCCCATCAATGGCGTGGTGGCGTTGAAGATCGCCGAATACCCGGCGGGCAGAACCTGAGCGGCGACGGAGTACATGGTTGCCGGGAGGCCCGAGTTGATAACACCCAGCAGCATCACGGTCTTGAGTTTGCCTTTGAAATCCCAGCTGATGCGCATCAGACCGAGGATCACCAGCAGGCCGACGGCGGCAATCGAAACGCGGAAGAATCCGGTCGGAACCGTACCGATCGCGGGAGCGATGATGCGCATGAACAGGAAGCTTGCGCCCCAGATGGCAGCCAGCGACAACATGCGGAAAATATCGACAGGGCTCACGGGCCACTCCTTCCTTGATCGGGACGAGAGTGTTGCCGAGGGCCCCGGCGATGGCAACCGTTAATCAGGCATTTAATGTTCTGATCAGATCACGAAACGCGTCACGAGGCCGTTGAGGTCGACGGCCAGCCGCGACAGTTCCTGACTGGCAGCAGACGTCTGGGTGGCGCCGGCAGCGGTCTGGGTCGACAGATCGCGGATGGTCACCAGATTTTCGTCGACTTCCCGGGCCACCAGCGCCTGTTGCTCGGCGGCGCTGGCGATGACCAGATTGCGCTGGTTGATCTGCGAGATCGACGCGGTGATTTTCTCCAGTGCATGGCCGGCGCTGTTGGCCCGGCGCAGGGTTTGGCTGGCCTGCTCGGCGCTGTTTTGCAATGCATCGACGGTGGCTCCGGTGCCTTGCTGGATGCTGCTGATCATCAGCTCGATTTCTTCGGTGGAGTTCTGCGTGCGCTGGGCCAGCGAGCGAACCTCGTCGGCGACCACTGCAAACCCGCGTCCGGCCTCACCGGCCCGCGCCGCTTCAATGGCGGCGTTCAGGGCCAACAGATTGGTCTGCCCGGCGATGCCGCGAATCACCTCCAGAACCTTACTGATGTCCTGGGCCTGAGTCGCAAGGCCCTCGGCCTGTTCGGAGGCGCCGAGCACGGCGCTGACCAGTTCCTGAATCGAACTGATGGTCTCACTGACCTGCACATGCCCGTGCTTGCTGTCCTCGTTCGAGGCTTCGGACGCCTCGGCGCTGGACACCGCATTGGCGGCCACTTCATCGACCGCCGTGCTCATTTCAGTGACCGCCGTGGCGGCCTGCTCGATCTGGTCGTTCTGCTGTTGCAGGCCGCGGGTGCTCTGTTCCATCACTGAACTCATTTCCTCGGCGGCGGAGGCCAGTTGTTGGGCCGACTCGCTGATGCCGCGAATGGTCGAGCGCAGATTGCCCTGCATTTCGGCCAGCGCCGTGAGCAACTGCGCCGCTTCGTCCCGGCCGTCGCTGTCGATGCGACCGCTGAGGTCTCCCGAAGCAATTCGCCGTGCCACGTTCAGCGCCTGATTGATCGGCGCGGTGATGCTGCGTGTCAGCAGCCAGGCCAGCAGTAACGTGGCAATCAGGGCGATGACGATGATCGTGGCGACAATCCACAGCGCCTGCTGATACATCGCCGCTGCGGACTTGGCCGCGGCATCCGCGCCCTGCTGATTGAGGCTGATCATCTGCTCCAGGGCTTTGTCGAGCACCGTGCCCTGCGGCGCCAGTTCATTGTTCAGGCGCGTGTAGGCCTGTTCGTTCTGTCCGGCGTCGATCTGTTTGATGATCTGGTCGAGGATGCTCAAGTACTTGGCCGTATCGGCGCTCAGACCTTCCAGCATCGTCTGTTCCTGATCGCTGGTGATCAGGGCTTTGTGGTCGTCGAGGCGCTTGAGCAGTTCTTGGCGTTGCACGGTAAGAAGGCCCTTGCTGCGTTCGCGAACGGCCGCCTGGGTGCTGGTGATCAGGCGCAGGGATTCGAGACGGATGCTGGCGATGTTCGCCGCTGTGTCATGGATGCTTTCGATGCTGGGCATCCACGACTCCTCGATCACCGCCGCGCTCTCGCGCAGGGTTTTCATCTGGCCCAGCCCGAACAGGCCGACCACCACCAGCAGACTGGCCAGAACGGCAAAACACAAACTGGCGCGCAAACCGATACGCAGATTCCGGATAGACATCAATGTGCTCCTTAGGATGAGAGAGAGGATGTCCTCGTGAACCGAGGATCTTGTTGTGAGGCGGGTAATGGCGGGGTGTATATCAAAGTGCCATCATCTTGGTAAGGCCGAACTGATGTTCGAGGCCGCGCGAAGTCGGCAGGTGTGGTCAATCAGGGAAAGCCGCGAACTAGAGATGTCGCTGAGCAATTGGATCCCAACCCCAACGAAACCGCGGACTGGCGCCGGGATGGTCAGTGAGCGGTGCGAGACGTTAATTGACCAAACGGTCGATTAAAAAAACTTTGATAAAAACTGTGTCGCTGTACAACCCGGTCGAGAATTTGGCAGAAATTGCGCTTCTCCTGCCCCCGCTTCCGTGGCTAAGCTCAGGCCTTCGAGCACAGATTCTCCAATTCCCGCAGAGGTCTCATCTATGCCGCAGCAATGGCCAGCCACCGAAATCGCCCGCCTGATCCTCGATGGCTTTGACGATTACCGCGAGCATTTCCGGCGAATCACCGACGGCGCCCGGGAGCGCTTCGAGCAGGCCCGCTGGCAGGACACGCAAACGGCGTCGGCCGCGCGGATCAACCTCTATGAAGAAAAGGTCGGTGAAACCGTCGCCCGCCTGCGCGAATATTTCGAGCCGGACACCTTGATGGACGTCACCTGCTGGCCACTGGTGAAAAGCGCCTACATCAGCATCATCGACCTGCGTTTCGACGATGAGCTGTCCGAGACCTGGTACAACTCGATTTTCTGCAGCCTGTTCAGCCACGACCTGATCAGCGACGGCTGCATGTTCATCCACACGACGCGCCCGAGCCTGCGCCGGGCACGGGCGGCGCAAACCCGCACCTATAAACCGCAAGGGCAGATCTCGGGCATGCTCGCGAGCATCTTTGCCGATTACCGTTTCAGCGAGGCCTATGCCGATCTGCCCGGCGACTTGCAGCGTCTGGAAGCACAACTGCGCGAGAATCTGCCGGACTGGGTGTGCAAGGATCCAGAGCTGAGCGTCGAGCTGTTTTCCTCGGTGCTGTACCGCAACAAGGGTGCGTACCTGGTCGGGCGCATCTACACCAACGACGATCAATGGCCGCTGGTGATTCCGCTGCTGAACCGCGAGGGACGCGGGATTCAGATCGACGCATTGATCACCGACGAAGCGGAGGTGTCGATCATCTTCTCCTTCACCCGTTCGTATTTCATGGTTGATGTGCCGGTGCCGGCGGAGTTCATCGGTTTCCTCAAGCGCATCCTGCCGGGCAAGCACATCGCCGAGCTGTACACCTCGATCGGCTTCTACAAGCACGGCAAGTCCGAGTTCTACCGTGCCCTGATCAATCACCTGGCCAACACCGACGACCAGTTCATCATGGCGCCTGGCGTGCGCGGCATGGTCATGAGCGTGTTCACGCTGCCGGGCTTCAACACCGTGTTCAAGATCATCAAGGACCGCTTCTCGCCGTCGAAAAACGTCGACCGCGCCACGGTGATCGAGAAGTATCGACTGGTAAAAAGCGTCGACCGCGTCGGGCGCATGGCCGATACGCAGGAATTCGCCGACTTCCGTTTTCCCCTGAGCAAGTTCGAGCCGGCGTGCCTGGCGGAATTGCTGGAAGTTGCGCCGTCCACGGTGTCGCTGGAAGGTGAAACCGTACTGATCCGCCACTGCTGGACCGAGCGCCGGATGACGCCGCTGAACCTCTACCTCGACAATGCCAGTGAAGCCCAGGTGCGCGAAGCACTGGAAGACTATGGCCTGGCGATCAAGCAACTGGCGGCAGCCAACATCTTCCCGGGCGACATGCTGCTGAAGAACTTTGGTGTCACCCGCCATGGCCGGGTGGTGTTCTACGACTACGACGAAATCTGTTTCCTCACCGAAGCCAATTTCCGCCACATCCCGGCACCGCGCACGCCGGAGGACGAAATGGCCTCCGAGCCGTGGTACTCGATCGGGCCGCTGGACGTTTTTCCCGAAGAGTTTCCGCCGTTTCTGTTTGCCGATACCAAGCAGCGCAAACTGTTCGATCAGTTGCATGGCGAGTTGTACAACGCCGATTACTGGAAGGGACTGCAGGAGGCGATCAGGGCCGGGAAAGTGATCGATGTTTTCCCTTACCGTCGTAAAGGCCTCGATAACGAATAACCAGTTACTGATCGTTCCCAGGCTCTGCGTGGGAACGATCACAGTCAGGCGTAAATCTGCGACAATCGCGTCCTTGCGCCACTAGACGACCGAATTGCGTACCCGATGACCGACGAATCGCCCTCCATCGACAAACTGCTGAAAAACCTCGATCACGCCATGCTCGCCGACCGCCACCGGCTGCGGCGGCAATTGCTTGAGCTGCGCAAGAAACCCGACGAGGCCAAGCTGGCCCAGTGGGTGGCGCGCATGCAGGCGTCCTGCGATCAGGTGCTGGCGCGCAAGGCCAGCCTGCCGGTGATCCGTTACGACGACAGCCTGCCGATTGCGGCCAAGCGTGACGAAATCAAAAAGGCGCTGGAAAAGCATCAGGTGCTGATCATCGCCGGCGAAACCGGCTCGGGTAAAACCACCCAGTTGCCGAAAATCTGCCTGGAGATCGGTCGCGGCCAACATGGCCTGATCGGTCACACCCAGCCTCGCCGGATCGCGGCGCGCAGTGTGGCCAGCCGGGTTGCCGAAGAGCTCGGCACGCCGCTGGGCGCGCTGGTCGGCTATCAGGTGCGCTTTGAAGATCAGAGCGATTCCAACACCTTGATCAAGTTGATGACCGACGGCATCCTGCTGGCGGAAACCCAGAACGACCGCTACCTCGAACGCTACGACACAATCATCGTCGACGAAGCCCACGAACGCAGTCTGAACATCGATTTCCTGCTCGGTTACCTGAAAACCCTGCTGCCGCGTCGCCCGGACCTGAAAGTCATCATCACCTCGGCGACCATCGATCTGGAGCGCTTTTCCAAGCACTTTGACGATGCGCCGATTGTCGAAGTGTCCGGCCGCACCTTCCCGGTGGAAACCTGGTATCGCCCGCTGACCCTGGAGCAGGACGAAGAGGGCAACCGCGTCGAGGACGACCTGACCGTGGATCAGGCGATCCTCGCCACCCTCGACGAAATCGCCGCGTATGAACGCAGCGAACGCCGCAGTCCTGGCGATGTGCTGGTGTTCCTGCCCGGCGAGCGCGAGATTCGCGACGCCGCCGACATGCTGCGCAAGGCCCAGCTCAAGCACACCGAAATCCTGCCGTTGTACGCGCGCCTTTCGCCGGCCGAACAACAGCGAATCTTCCAGTCGCATCCGGGACGTCGCGTGGTGCTGGCGACCAACGTTGCCGAAACCTCGTTGACCGTGCCGGGCATCCGGTACGTGATCGACAGCGGCACTGCGCGCATCAGCCGCTACAGCTATCGCGCCAAGGTCCAGCGCCTGCCGATCGAAGCGATCTCCCAGGCCAGCGCCAACCAGCGTAAAGGTCGCTGCGGCCGGGTCGAGCCGGGCATCTGTGTGCGCTTGTACAGCGAAGAGGATTTCCTCGGTCGTCCGGAATTTACCGATCCGGAAATCCTGCGCACCAACCTCGCGGCGGTTATTTTGCAGATGCTCCATCTGCGCCTCGGCGAGATCACCGCGTTCCCGTTCATCGAGCCGCCGGACGGCAAGGCTATCAGCGACGGTTTCAACCTGCTGCAAGAATTGTCGGCAGTGGATCGCAACAGTCAGTTGACCCCGCTCGGCCGCCAGTTGGCGCGCCTGCCGGTGGACCCGCGCATGGGCCGCATGCTGCTCGAAGCGGCGAAGCTCGGCAGTTTGCAGGAAGTGCTGATCGTCGCCAGCGCGATGTCGATTCAGGACCCGCGCGAGCGTCCGCCGGAGCGTCAGCAGGCGGCTGACCAGGCCCACGCGCAGTGGAAGGACGCCGATTCGGACTTTGCTGCTCTGGTCAATCTGTGGCGCGGTTTTGAAGAGCAGCGCCAGGCGCTGACGGCGAGCCCGCTGCGTAACTGGTGCCGCAAGAATTTCCTCAACTACCTGCGCTTGCGCGAGTGGCGCGATTCCCATCGTCAGTTGAGCCTGATCTGCCGCGACTTGCAGCTGAGCTTGAATAAGGAGCCGGCGGATTATCCGAAACTGCACAAAGCGGTGCTGGTCGGCCTGCTCAGCCAGATCGGCCAGAAAACCGAAGACGGCGATTACCTTGGCGCCCGTCAGCGGCGGTTCTGGATTCATCCGTCGTCGGGCATCGGCAAGAAGCGCCCGCAGTGGGTAATGACCGCCGAACTGGTGGAAACCACCAAGCTGTACGCGCGCATGGTGGCGAAGATCGACGCCGACTGGATCGAGCCGCTGGCCAGGCACCTGATCAAGAAGAACCACTTCGAACCGCACTGGGAGAAGAAGCGCGGCCAGGTCGTCGCGTTCGAACAGATCACTCTGTTCGGGCTGATCGTGGTCGGCCGGCGACCGGTGCATTACGGCCCGGTGGATCCGGTGGTTTCGCGGGAGCTGTTTATCCGTGAAGGCCTGGTGCGGGGCGAGATTCAGTCACGGGCCAAATGCCTGAGCGCCAACAAGCAATTGCTCGAACAGCTCGACGAACTGGAAGCCAAGGCCCGCCGGCGGGACATTCTGGCCGACGAAGAAACCCTTTACGCGTTCTACGACGCGCGACTGCCGGCGGAGATTCACCAGACCGCAACGTTCGACAGTTGGTATCGGGTCAACAGCCAGAAAGACCCGCAGTTGCTGATCATGCGCGAGGAAGACGTGCTGGCGCGCGAAGCCAGTGAAGTCACCGCGCAGCATTACCCGGACACCCTGCACATCGGCGATCTGGAACTGGCCCTGAGTTATCACTTCGAACCGAACCACCCGCGTGACGGCGTGACCCTGCGGGTGCCGGCGCCGCTGTTGCCGATGCTGCCGCCGGAACGTCTGGAATGGCTGGTGCCGGGGCTGATCGAGGCCAAGTGCATTGCGCTGGTGCGCAACCTGCCCAAGGCCTTGCGCAAAAACTTCGTGCCGGTGCCGGACTTCATCAAGGCCGCGCTGCAACGCATGACCTTTGCCGAAGGTTCGTTGTCGCAGGCGCTGGGCCGTGAACTGCTGCGCATGACCGGCGCGCGGGTCAGCGACGAAGCCTGGGCCGAAGCGGCGCAGCAGGTTGAAAGCCACCTGCGGATGAATCTGGAAATCGTCGACGGCCAGGGCAAGTTCCTCGGCGAAGGGCGGGATCTGGCGGAGCTGACGGCGCGTTTCGCCGAGGCCAGTCAGGCTGCACTGGCTGTGCCGCAGAGTGCGAAAAGTCAGCAACCGGTGGAGGCCAAGGTCTTCGCGCCGGTGGCGGAAAAGACTCAGCAGAAGATTGCCGGGCTGTCGATGACGGTGTACCCGGCGTTGGTGGAAGAGGGCGGTACGGTCAAAGAGGGTCGTTTCTCGACCCCGGCCGAAGCCGAATTCCAGCATCGCCGCGCCTTGCAGCGCCTGCTGATGCAGCAGCTGGCTGAACCTGCGAAGTTCCTGCGCGGCAAGTTGCCGGGCCTGACCGAACTGGGCCTGCTGTACCGCGAACTGGGTCGGATCGATGCGCTGGTGGAAGACATTCTGCTGGCCAGCCTCGACAGCTGCATTCTCGATGGCGAAGACCCGTTGCCACGTGACGGCGCCGGGCTGGCGGCACTGGCTGAGCGCAAACGCGGCAACTGGACCGAGCACGCCGAGCGGGTGGCACGCCTGACCCTGGAAATCCTCAAGCTCTGGCACGGTCTGCAAAAGCGCTTCAAGGGCAAGATCGATCTGGCCCAGGCGGTAGCGCTTAACGACATCAAGCAGCAGCTCAGTCATCTGGTGTATCCGGGCTTCGTCCGGGAAACGCCGATGCTGTGGCTCAAGGAGTTGCCGCGTTACCTGAAAGCGGTCGAACAGCGTTTCGAGAAGCTGGGCGCGCAGGTGCAGAAGGATCGAGTGTGGAGCGGCGAACTTGCCGGGCTCTGGACGCAATACCAGACCCGCGTCGCCAAACATGCACAGGAAGGCAAACGTGATCCGCAGCTTGAGCTGTATCGCTGGTGGCTGGAGGAGTATCGGGTTTCGCTGTTTGCCCAGCAGTTGGGAACGAAAGTGCCGATCTCCGACAAACGGCTGAACAAGCAGTGGAGCCAGGTAGAACCCTAGCGAGTGCCTGATCGCTCCCACGCTCTGCTTGGTAGCGCTTCCACGGACGCTCTGCGTCCGCTTTTGGGACGCGGAGCGTCCCTGGCTGCATTCCCACGCAGAGCGTGGGAACGATCAGCAAAAGGCGCCAAAACCTCGGGTTTATGGCAAACTTCGCGCCTATAAACGCCGGCCCCGCGGTTTTGAGCCTTCTCAACCGCGGGCGAGGTCGGAATAAAGCGATGCCAGGTTTTTGCGTCCCTTGATACGGGAATGGACCCTTTGCGTGTTGGCACGTCGGTGCCAGCATTTTCTGCCTGAACAGATTAGAGAAACGACCATGCATAACGTCGTCATCAGCGGCACCGGCCTGTATACCCCGGCCAACAGCATCTCCAACGAAGAGCTGGTGCAGTCTTTCAATACCTATGTCGCCCAGTTCAACGCGGACAACGCCGAAGCCATCGCCAGCGGTGAAGTCCAGGCCCTGACCGAGTCCAGCGCCGCGTTCATTGAAAAAGCTTCCGGCATCAAGAGCCGCTTTGTCATGGACAAGGACGGCATCCTCGACCCTGCGCGCATGACGCCACGCCTGCCGGAGCGTTCCAACGACGAATGGTCGGTGCTCTGCCAGATGGCCATCGGCGCTGCCGAACAAGCCCTGCAACGTGCCGGAAAGACCGCCGCCGACATCGACGGCGTGATCGTCGCCTGCTCCAACCTGCAGCGCGCCTACCCGGCGATCGCCATCGAAGTCCAGGAAGCGCTGGGCATCCAGGGTTTCGGTTTCGACATGAACGTTGCCTGCTCGTCGGCGACCTTCGGCATCCAGCAAGCGGCCAACACCGTGCAACTGGGCCAGGCCCGGGCGATCCTGATGGTCAACCCGGAAGTCTGCACCGGTCACCTGAATTTCCGTGACCGCGACAGCCACTTCATCTTCGGTGACGCGGCCACCGCCGTGATTATCGAGCGCGCCGATCTGGCAACCTCCAAGCACCAGTTCGATGTGGTCAGCACCAAACTGCTGACCAAGTTCTCCAACAACATCCGCAACAACTTCGGCTTCCTCAACCGCGCAGCGGAAGAGGGCATTGGCGCCCGCGACAAACTGTTCGTGCAGGAAGGCCGCAAGGTGTTCAAGGACGTCTGCCCGATGGTGGCAGAACTGATCGGCGAGCATCTGGAAGAGAACAAGCTCAACGTCGGTGACGTGAAGCGCTTCTGGCTGCACCAGGCCAACCTGAGCATGAACCACTTGATCGTGCGCAAGCTGCTGGGCCGCGAAGCCACCGAAGAAGAAGCCCCGGTGATTCTCGACACCTACGCCAACACCAGCTCCGCCGGTTCGGTGATCGCGTTCCACAAATATCAGGACGATCTGGCGGCCGGTTCGCTGGCGGTACTGAGCTCGTTCGGTGCCGGTTACTCGATCGGCAGCGTGATTCTGCGCAAACGTTGAGTGGACTCGTTCATGTCCTCTTAATCGCGCTAATCTTTCCTGCATCCGAATCAGCGAGAACGCTGTAACTTTCGGAGACTGCGGCAGGACGTCGCTTCAAGCGACCTCCTGCCGCAATCATTTTCGGGCGGGAAAAAGGGGATTGATGGATGGCGGTTGACGACACACAACTGCTCGAACGGTTGTTGGCAGGCGAACAGAAAGCCTTCAAGGAACTGGTCAGTACCTATCAAAGCCCCATGCGCGCGGTGGCCTACGCGATTGTCGGCCAGCGCCATGTCGAAGAAGTGGTACAGGACGCGTGGCTGTCGGTGGTGCGCAATATCGGCCGTTTCGAGGGGCGCTCCAGCCTAAAGACCTGGTTGCTGACCATCACTGCCAACTCGGCCAAGAGCCGCTACAAACTCAATCGTCGCGAAGTGTTGCTGGATGATCTGCCGTCACCCCACGGCACCATCGACGACGATCGTTTTTCTCCCGGCGACGGCCACTGGCTGGTCGCACCGTTCGCCTGGCACCAGGACACACCCGAAGCGCTGCTGACCGAAGGCGAGCTGCGTGAATGCCTTGAGCACACGCTGTCGAGCCTGTCGCAATTGCAAAGCAGCGTGCTGTCGCTTCGTGAGCGGCAGGGCCTGGAGCTGGAGGAAATCTGTAATCTTCTGGAGATCTCGCTCTCCAATGTCCGCGTGCTGCTGCATCGGGCACGCTTGAAGGTCTTTGCGACCGTGGAGCATTTTGAGGAGACGGGAGAATGTTGACCTGCAAGGAGCAAGTGGCGCGATCCAGCGATTATCTCGATGGCCAGTTGAGCTTTCGCGAAAAACTGATGGTGCGTCATCACCTGATGTTCTGCCGCAATTGCCGGCGTTTCATTCGCCAGATGCGTTTGATGCAGGCGACGTTACGGGCGATGCCGCAGAAGCCGGAAGAGGGCGTGGACGCGCTGGCCGAGCAGTTGGCTGAGCTGCGGCGCAAGCATCGATCCTGAAAACACAGGCTGGCGCGGCCGCAGCGAACGGATGATGGGGATCGCTGCGGCCGCGCCAGTCTGTTGAAGCCTCTTCAAACGATGGAACCTAAGGCACAGCCCATCGTTTGAAGTCTGTTGCCGGGTTGCTTAGAACTTCGCTTCCGCGTCCAGCTGCAGGGTGTTGGTGTCTGCATCACGCTGGGTACGGCTGGAGAAGTCGGCCTTGGTCAGGAAGTAAGTCGCACCGATGGCGAAGTTCTTGTCGATGTCGTAACCGACCTTGAACTTGTGGCCACGGGAGCCGGTGGTGCCGTTGGCGAAGTCCGAATCGGTGAAGGCACCGACCACAGCGTTGCGCTGCACGTCACGATAGTTGTAGTCGAGGTTCAGGCCGAAGACTTTCGACTTGGCACCCACCAGCCATGCGGTGTCCTGATCGGTCACTGCATCGTTGTTTTTCACGTACTGACCGTAGAACGACAGCGGCATTGGCAGGCCACCGATGTCGACCTGGCTGAAGCCTTCGTACAGCCGGAATTCGTTGTTCGCCGAGTTGCCGTTGACGGCCAGGGCGCATGGCGTGGAGGTACCGGTGCAACGGCTGTCTTCGTCGTTCTGGTAGGCGTAGACGCTGCCGCCCAGGGTCAGTTTCAGGTTGTCGGTGATGGCGAAGCGGCTACCCAGCTGGCCGGCGGTCAGGCGCAGGTCGTGACGGAATTGCACGCCGTCGCCGTCGACGTTGTCCTTGAGGTTGTAGTTACCCAGGCTGCCGAACAGCTCGACGCTGCTGCCCAATGGATACTTGTAGGTAACGGCCAGACCTTCCGGGTTGATGTCGCTGTCCCAGATCACGTCGCCCATGCTCACCCACGGTTGCAGCATCTTGCCGCCGATGATGTGCAGGTTCTTGATCTGGTCCGGGTGGTAGTCGATGTAGCCGAGGTCGAGCCAGATCTGCTTCTTGTCGAAGTAGTTGTCCTGGTCCTGGTTGGTCGAACGGGCGTCGTCGCCGCCGCCGGTGGCGATACGGATGCCGGTGTCGACTTGCGGGTTGATCTCGGTGTAGGCGCCCAGACGGGCACGAATGCGCTGGCGATCCTTGTCGCGGCCACCGTTGTTCGGTTCGCCGTCGATCTTGATGGTCTCCTGACGAATACGCACGTCGCCCTTGAACTGGGTCTTGGCGGCCCAGGCCAGTTTCTGGTCGAAACTGCTGAGCTCGTTGGTTTTCTTCGCGGTCGCCGCGATTTGCTCGTTGGTCTCTTGCTGCGCCTGCTGCGCGATTTGCTGGGCCTTCTGATCCTTGGCCAGTTCTGTTTGCAGTTCAACGTACTGCGCCTGGGAAATAGAACCGTTAGCCTTGAGCATGTCGAGCAGTTTGGCGTCGACTGCGGCACTGGCCGGTACACTCATGGCCAGCAACAGGCCACCGCACAGGGCCGCCGCAGTTTTCGTGGAAGCAAGACGCATAGCAATCTCCGAAGATGAGAGGGGATGGCTGAACCATCCTGGGCACAACCGACGGTTTGACGGTCGGAAAACAGTGTCCGGGTAGAACCCGGCGCTCTAAAAACAGGCGCCAGTATCGCGATGGTTTATGACAGAGCAGTGGCGCGATGATGGCAGGTTGATGACGATGCAAAACTGCCGTGAACTATTGAGCTAGAGCGCTGTCGCGCATTTGGTCGTGTGCAAGGCCAGGCCGATCAGCGATACTCGCCGGGCGTTCACGTCCGAAAGTGGAGAGGAAAATGCCGCTGCAACGTCTGCACAAACTGTCGGAAATTCCTGCGTCCGACTGGGATGTTCTGGTACCGCAAAACCAGCCGTTTCTGCGCCATGCCTTTCTGGCTTCGCTGGAGGACAGCGGCAGCGTCGGCCCGCACACGGGCTGGCAGGCGGAGCATCTGCTGCACGTTGAAGCGGGGCGCGTGATCGCGGCGCTGCCCGGTTATCGCAAGTGGCACTCCTATGGCGAATACGTGTTCGATCACGGCTGGGCCGATGCCTGCGCCCGGGCCGGCATCGATTACTACCCCAAGTTCTTGAGCGCCGTGCCGTTCAGCCCGGTCAGCGGTCCACGGTTGTTGGCGGCAAATGTCGAGGACGGATTCGAACTGCTCAAGAGCCTGCCGGGCTATCTGGAAATCGAAGAGCTCTCCAGCGCCCACATCAATTTCACCGACGCGTTCACCGATGCCGCCATGGCCGGGCAGCCGGGCTGGCTGCAACGCATCGGCTGTCAATATCACTGGCAGAATCGCGGCTACCGCGACTTTCAGGACTTCCTCGACGTACTCGCCTCGCGCAAGCGCAAACAGATGCGCAAGGAGCGCGAGCAAGTGGCGGGGCAGGGCTTCGAGTTCGAATGGCTGGAGGGGCGCGAGCTGGACGAGGCGCAGTGGGATTTTGTCTACGCCTGCTATGCCAACACCTACGCAGTGCGCCGGCAGGCGCCGTACCTGACCCGGGAATTCTTCAGTCTGCTGGCCGAGCGCATGCCGGAATCGATTCGCGTGGTGCTGGCCCGGCAAGGCTCACGGCCGGTGGCGATGGCGTTCAGTCTGGTGGGCGGCGACAGTTTTTACGGACGCTATTGGGGATGCCTCGCCGAGTTCGACCGGCTGCATTTCGAGACCTGTTTCTACCAGGGCATGGACTATGCGATTGCCCAGGGTTTTCAGCGTTTCGATGCCGGTGCCCAGGGCGAGCACAAACTGATTCGAGGCTTTGAACCAGTGATCACCCATTCCTGGCATTACCTGCGCCATCCCGGTCTGAAAGCTGCGGTCAAAGACTTCCTGCACCAGGAGCGCGCCGGTGTTCTGGCCTATGCCGAAGAGGCGAGGAACGCCTTGCCGTATCGGCAAGCCTGATCCTCGCCGGCACCCTCAGCTGTCTTCCTTGCCGAGCCAGCGATAGAGCACGCCGCCGACCACCGCACCGAGCAGCGGCGCGACCCAGAACATCCACAGCTGCGCGATAGCCCAGCCGCCAACCATCAGCGCCGGTCCCGTGCTGCGGGCCGGGTTGACCGACGTGTTGGTGACCGGAATCGAGATCAGGTGGATCAGCGTCAGGGCCAGGCCGATGGCGATCGGTGCCAGTCCTGCCGGGGCGCGCTTGTCGGTGGCGCCGAGGATGATCACCACGAACATGGCGGTCATTACCAGTTCGGTGACGAAGCCTGCGGCCATCGAATACTTGCCCGGCGAGTGCTCGCCATAACCGTTGGAGGCCAGGCCGTTGGCGACTTCGAAGCCTTCCTTGCCACTGCCGATGTAGACAATCAGCGCCGCCGCGAGAGTCGCCCCGATCACCTGGGCGATGATGTAGGCGGGCAACTCCTTGGGCGGGAATCGACCGCCAACGGACAGTCCGACCGACACCGCCGGGTTGAGGTGGCAGCCGCTGATGTGGCCGATGGCAAATGCCATGGTCAAGACCGTCAGCCCAAACGCCAGGGCGACCCCCAGCACGCCGATTCCCAATGGTGAAGACGCGGCGATTACCGCACTGCCGCAACCGCCCAAAACCAACCAGAACGTACCCAACAACTCAGTAACTGAACGTTTGAACAGAGACATGAGAGAGTCCTTGATAGACGTGCTATCGAGACTGGATCGAGTGGTGCTTCCCTGCAGATTTACGACAGGTTCCGTTCCGGAGCCTTGGCTCAGTACAGCAGGGTTTGGGCGGATTTCCAGCAGGCGATAAAAAACCGCCAGGGCCCGTGGTTAAAGGGCTCTGGCGGTTTTATCTCACGTTGATCGTTCCCACGTCGAGGCGTCGAACCGTCCGCGTGGGAACGATCAGAAGCGCGGTTCAGTCGATGCCGACAAACCCTCCCGTCTGGTGCGCCCACAACCGCGCATACAGGCCGCGATGGGCCAGCAGTTCGGCGTGGGTGCCGCTTTCGGCGATCTTGCCGTTTTCCAGCACCACCAGTCGGTCCATGCGGGCAATGGTCGAGAGGCGGTGGGCGATGGCGATCACGGTCTTGCCCTGCATCAGGGTTTCCAGGCTCTCCTGGATCGCGGCTTCGACTTCCGAGTCCAGCGCCGAGGTCGCTTCGTCCATGATCAGGATCGGCGCGTCCTTGAGCAGCACCCGCGCAATCGCGATCCGCTGACGCTGACCACCGGACAGTTTCACCCCGCGTTCGCCTACATGCGCGTCGAATCCGGTGCGTCCTTCGGCGTCCGTCAGCAGCGGGATGAACTCATCGGCGCGGGCCTTGCGCACTGCTTCCCAGAGCTCGGCGTCGGTGGCGTCGGGCTTGCCGTACAGCAAGTTGTCGCGGATCGAGCGGTGCAGCAGCGAGGTGTCCTGAGTGATCATGCCGATCCGTGCGCGCAGGCTTTCCTGGCCAACTTCGGCGATGTTCTGGCCGTCGATCAGGATCCGCCCGCCTTCGACGTCATAGAGGCGCAGCAGCAGGTTGACCAAAGTCGATTTGCCGGCGCCGGACGGGCCGATCAAACCGATTTTCTCGCCCGGTTTGATGGTCAGGTTAAGGTCGCCGATGATGCCTTTCTTCTTGCCGTAGTGAAAATCCACGTGCTCGAAACGCACTTCGCCACGGGCCACGGCCAGCGGTTTGGCCTGCTCCCGGTCGGTGACGCTGACCGGTTGCGAGATGGTCTGCAGACCATCCTGAACCATGCCGATGTTTTCGAAGATCCCGGTGACCACCCACATGATCCAGCCGGACATGTTGACGATGCGGATCACCAGGCCAGTGGCCAGGGCGATCGCGCCGACGCTGATCAGCGATTGCGTCCACAGCCACAGGGCCAGCGCCGTGGTGCCGACGATCAGCAGGCCGTTCATGGTGGTGATCGCCACGTCCATGCTGGTGACCACGCGGCCGGCCATTTGGGCTTTTTCAGTCTGTTCCTGGATCGCCTCGCGGGCGTAATGCTGTTCGAAATTGGTGTGGGCGAACAGCTTCAAGGTGGCGATATTGGTGTAGCCGTCGACGATCCGGCCCATCAGTTTCGAGCGCGCATCGGAGGCTTCCACCGAGCGGTCCTTGACCCGTGGCACGAAGTAATAGAGCGCGCCGATGTAGGCGGCGATCCACGTCAGCAGCGGAATCATCAGGCGCCAGTCCGCCTCGGCGAACAGCACCAGCGAACTGATCGCGTAGATCAGCACATGCCATAACGCATCCACCGCCTGCACGGCTGAATCGCGCAGCGAGTTGCCGGTCTGCATGATGCGCTGGGCAATGCGTCCGGCGAAGTCGTTCTGGAAGAAATTCAGGCTCTGCTTGAGCACGTAGCTGTGGTTCTGCCAGCGAATCATGCTGGTCATGCTCGGGCTCAGGGTCTGGTGCACCAGCATGTCGTGCAGGGCCAGGAACAAAGGGCGAAGGAGCAATGCCACCACCGCCATCCACGCCAGTTCGGCGCCATGCACTTTGAAGAAATCGACGTTGGGCGTGCCCTGGGCGAGGTCGATGATGCGGCTCAGGTAACTGAACAGCGCCACTTCGATCAATGCACCGAACAGGCCGACGATCAGCAGGGCGGCGAAACTCGGCCAGACCTGCTTCAGGTAATAGGTATAGAAGGGCAGAACGCGGTCCGGCGGGGATGCAGTCGGGGCATCGCGGAATATGTCGATCAGTTGTTCGAAACGGCGATAGAGCATCAGATAACCGCCCGGAGCACGGGCTCTCCTTTTATCAGTGTGAGCGGCGTGACATCAGGTCAGCGCCGCTCGATATGCCCTGTAAAGCTTAGTCGATGCGCTTGGCCGACTTGATGATCACAGGGTCGACCGGCACGTTTTGCATGCCCTGTTTGGTGGTGGTCTGGGAGTTGACGATGATGTCGACCACGTCCATGCCCTTGACCACTTTGGCGAACACCGCGTAACCGGCGTCACGGCCCGGATCGAGGAAGGCGTTGTCGGCGACGTTGATGAAGAACTGGCTGGTGGCCGAATTCGGATCGGAAGTACGGGCCATCGACAGGGTGCCGCGAACGTTGTGCAGGCCGTTGCTGGCCTCGTTCTTGATCGGGGCTTTGGTTTCTTTCTGCTGCATCTGCTGGGTGAAGCCGCCGCCCTGGGCCATGAAGCCCGGGATCACGCGATGGAAAATGGTGTTGGTGTAGAAACCGCTGTCGACGTAATCGAGAAAGTTCTTGGTGCTGATCGGCGCCTTGACCGGGTCCAGCTCGATTTCGATGGTGCCGTTGGTGGTCACCAGTTCGACGTGTGGCGCCTTGGCCGGCGTGGCAGCCATCAGGTTGGCAGCAAACAGCACGGTGCCGGCGGCGAGGGCGAGTTTTTTCAGCATGGGTCAGTGATCCTGAGGGTGGTTATCGGCTGTGGCGAGGAACTCCAGCAGCGTTTGATTGAAGCGTTCGGGCTGATCGAGCGGAGTGGCGTGGCGCGAATCGGCGATCACCACCAGCCGCGCATCGGGCAGCAGTCTGACATAGGTTTCTTTCAGCGAAACGGGGGTGTAGTCCCGGTCGGCGCTGACGACGAGGGTTGGACAGGTGACCCGGGAAAGTCGTTCCTGGACCCCCCAGCCAACAATCGCATCGAAGCTGGCGAGATAAGCACGTTTGTCGTTTTTTGCCCAGCGTTCTGCCATCTTCTGGCGCAAATCGGCCTGCTCCGGTTTGGGGAACAGCTTGGCGCCAAGAGCCTTGCCGATGGTGGCGAGGCTGAGCACACGCATCAGGCTCCAGCGTTTGAACCATTGCCAGTAATCGTCGCGGCTGCGCACTTTGACCTCAGGCGCACTGTTGACGATGGTCAGGCTCTTGAGCATCTGCGGCTGATCGACAGCGAACTGGAAGCCGATCATGCCGCCCATGGACAGCCCGGCGTAATGCACCGGGCCGAGCTTCAAATGCTCGATCAGGGCGACGATGTCGGCGCTGAAACCGGCGATGCTGTAGCGCTCGCGGGGTTTGTCGGAACGACCGTGACCGCGCACGTCCGGGACGATCACCCGGTAGTGCGCGGCCAGCGCGGGAATCTGCATTTCCCAGTCCAGGGTGCTGGAGCCCAGACCGTGAACCAGCAGCAACGGATCGCCGTGGCCATATTCCTCGTAGTGCAGGTTGCAACCTTCATGCTCGAAATACGCCATCGGTGAACTCCATGTCAGGCTTGTTCGGGAGCGGCGAACGGTGCGTCCAGCGGCATGGTGTCGAAGGTACGCAGCAGTTCGATAAGGATTTGCGTCGCCGGACCCAAGGGTTTGTCCTTGTTCGAATACAGATAGAAACTGGAGTTGCGATTGCCGCCTCTGTCCAACGGTAGCAGCTTGAGTGAGCCGTCTTTCAGTTCCCGCTCGATCATGTGTCGTGGCAGCCAGGCGAAACCCAGGCCACTGCTGACGAATGTCGCTGCGGTGGCGAGGCTGCCGACGGTCCAGCGTTGCTCGGCGCCCAGCCAGCCGACGTCCCGGGGTTGCTGGCGGCCGGAGTCGCGAATGACCACTTGCATCTGGGTTTCCAGGTCCTGGAAATTCAGCTCGCGGTTGAGCCGATGCAGCGCATGATCAGGATGGGCGACGGCGACAAACTCGACATCGCTCAACTCTGCGCCGAGGTAACCGGGAATGCTCAGTCCGGTGATGGCCAGATCGGCGACACCTTCGAGCAGCACTTCCTCGACACCCGACAACACTTCTTCACGCAGACGCACGCGACAGCCGCGACTCTGCGGCATGAAAGCGGTCAACGCGCGCACGATGCGGGCGCTCGGGTAGGCGGCATCGACCACCAGCCGCACTTCGGCCTCCCAACCCTGTTCCATGTGGTGGGCGAGGTCTTCCAGCTGGCTGGCCTGTTTCACCAGTTGTCGCGAGCGGCGCAGCAACACGCCGCCGGCTTCGGTCAGCACAGCCTTGCGGCCATCAATGCGCAACAGCGGCACGCCGAGCTGATCCTGCATGCGGGCGACGGTGTAACTGACCGACGATTGCGAGCGGTGCAGAGCCTCGGCGGCCTGGGCGAATCCGCCGTGGTCGACCACGGCCTGCAACGTTCGCCATTGATCAAGGGTCACGCGGGGCGCTTTCATCAATAGCTCCTCTTGTCCTAAGCTGGCGGTCCCTCATGGAGACTGCCGAATGAAAAAATTCTGTTGTGTGTTGCTGGCGCTGCTTCCGCTGACTGCATTCGCGTACCCGATCGATGTGGAAAAGGATCTCAACGGCCTGAAGATCGACTACAACGCGTTCGACACCGATAGCGACATCGGCTCCATCCAGGTCAACAACTACGGCGACGTCGACGCGACCTGCAAGGTGGTGTTCACCAACGGCCCGGAAGCGCCGCGCACCCGCAACATCGACGTGGCTGCGGGCAAGCACAAGAACGCCACGGCCAAGTTCACCCGGACCATCATCAAGCTGCGCATCAAGTTGAGCTGCACCCCGAAATAGCGTCACGGTCCCTGTGGGGGCGAGCTCCCACAGGGTATGGCTCGCATCTAAACGAATTTTTCGATGCTTTGCAGCAATTATTTGCGCTTTTTCATCGATATGACTCTGTTTAACCTTCACTCCATCGACTTACAACATTCTCGGATGGAGGCTACACAACATGTCCCGCGTTCTGATCATCGAAAGCAGTGCCCGCCAGCAAGACTCGGTTTCCCGTCAACTGACCCAGACCTTCATCAGTCAGTGGAAAGCGGCGCATCCGGCCGATCAGATCACCGTTCGTGACCTCGCCGTGAACCCGGTGCCGCACCTGGACATCAACCTGCTGGGCGGCTGGATGAAATCCGCCGAGCAGCGCAACGACAGCGAGCAATCTTCGCTGGACCGTTCCAACGAATTGACCGATGAATTGCTCGCCGCCGACGTGCTGGTGATGGCCGCGCCGATGTACAACTTCGCGATTCCAAGCACCCTGAAAGCCTGGCTCGACCACGTGCTGCGTGCCGGTGTGACCTTCAAGTACACCGAAACCGGCCCGCAAGGCCTGCTCAGCGGCAAGCGTGCCTACGTGCTGACCGCTCGCGGCGGGATCTACGCCGGCGGCCCGGCGGATCATCAGGAACCGTACCTGCGTCAGGTGATGGGTTTCATCGGCATCCACGACGTGACCTTCATCCACGCCGAAGGCATGAACCTGGGCGGCGACTTCCAGGAGAAAGGCCTCAACCAGGCCAATGCCAAACTGTCTCAGGTCGCTTGATAAGTTAATCGCCAGATAATCGCCGATTGTTCTAGTGACCTGGCGCAACCCCTTCAAGGCTCTACGCGCATCGAACCTCCCTTTGCACTTGTTGCTCCTGAGTGCTCTAGCCCGATTGAACGCTTTAGCGAGATCGGGCTTTTTTTTGCCCGGGATTTTTTGCAACGCAGCACATCCCCTGTGGGAGCAAGCCCGCGCCCACAGGGGCCACCGTTGTCTGAGGGTTCGCGATCAGAAGCAAAAACCGCTATCGTCGCCGCCATTCGAAATCGAGGCGAGCATGGGCTATCTACTTTTTGTCACGCTGATCCAGGCGTTTTCCTTCAGTCTGATCGGCGAATACCTGGCCGGTCATGTCGACAGTTACTTCGCGGTACTGGTGCGGGTGGTGCTGGCCGGGCTGGTGTTCATCCCGCTGACGCGCTGGCGCTCGGTGGAGCCGGCGTTCATGCGCGGCATGCTGCTGATCGGCGCGTTGCAGTTCGGCGTGACCTACGTCTGCCTGTATTTGAGCTTCCGCGTACTGACGGTGCCGGAAGTGTTGCTGTTCACCATCCTCACGCCATTGCATGTGACGCTGATCGAAGATGCGCTCAACCGTCGCTTCAACCCGTGGGCGCTGATCGCCGCACTGGTGGCGGTGGCGGGCGCGGCGGTGATTCGCTACGACCGGATCAATCCGGACTTCTTCATGGGCTTTTTGCTGCTGCAACTGGCCAACTTCACCTACGCCGCCGGGCAGGTGCTGTACAAACATCTGGTGGCGAAACATCCGAGCGATCTGCCGCACTACCGGCGCTTCGGCTTCTTCTACCTCGGCGCATTGGCGGTGGCATTGCCGGCGTTCCTGCTGTTCGGCAAATCCAACTTCCTGCCGGAAGCACCGCTTCAATGGGGCGTGTTGTTGTTCCTTGGCCTGGTCTCGACCGCACTCGGTTTGTACTGGTGGAACAAGGGCGCATGCCTGGTCAACGGCGGCACCCTGGCGGTGATGAACAACCTGCACGTGCCGGTGGGCTTGCTGCTGAACCTGTTGATCTGGAATCAGCATGAGGAGCTGGGTCGGTTGTTCCTCGGTGGCAGCGTGATTCTGGCGGCGGTGTGGATCAGCCGGTTGGGGATTCGCAAGCCGCAGGCCATTGGCTGAATCGCCTATCAACCCCATTTTTCCACCGCGATAACTATGTACCGCACCTGACTACTGCTTGATCGACACGCTGTGCCCTACAGACAAGGAGTGACTGTATGGCACAGAACAATTTCAACGATGGAACGTCGGGAAGCGTCGTCATCCGAACCGGGCCGCCCGCTTCGAGTGGCGGATCGGGCGGTGGTTTTGGTGGCGGCGGCGGGGTATCGGGCGGCTTCGGCAAGGTCAGCAAGAGAAGGCAAAAGGCTCGGGCCAAGGCCAAAGCCGAGGCAGCTCAAAAAAAGCAGGAAGAGCAGGCTGAGGCAACAGCCAAGGCACAAGCCGAAGCGGCACAGGCACAGGCAGCCGCCGCACAGGTTCAGGAACAGGCGCGTCAACAAGCGCTGATGCAGTTCCTGGCGGGATTGGCGCAGCGACATGACGCCATCAGGGCCGAGGTCGATCGTCGATTTGCCGAAAGGGCCAGTCAACTCTCGACATCACTGGAGCAAGAAGTCCTCGCTTCGCGCAAGCCACCGAACAGCGATGACAGTGAGCGTTGGCAGCTTTACCTGATCACGAAGGAAAAAGGCGAAATCGACGGGCTGCTCGCCCGCAAATCCGCGGAACTCAATGCAAAGAACGCGGCAGCCCTTTCCTTTGATGGTCATGACCCGCTGACGCGCTCGTCCCACGACTATCTGACACGACTCGGCCAGTTCGGCCAAGCGCTCGACGACGGCCACCGGATCTGGGAAAGCGCTTACACAGCGGCCCATGAAGCGCGATTACTCACCTCGCAGATCCATGCCCTGCGGGAAAAGTCCGCAGCTCTGGGCAGGCATCACGCCGAGCAGACCGTGGTCTGGCGTGCAAGGGAAGCGGTTTGGGAGGCTCAGCGCCAATACGCTGCGCAACGCGAGGCACGGGTTCGATTCAAGCAACAGGCTGATGAAGATGCGCGGGTAAGTCGAACCCGGCAGGCCAATACGCTGACCGTTCCGATGTCGTCGATGACGCACGGCGCGATGGTATTGACGAACCCCGGGGCGCTGGCGGCCCAACAAGCGGGCAAGATCATTGAGGGCGCTGCCCAACAAGCGGGCAAGATCATTGAGGGCGCTGCACAGCAAACGGGCAAAATCATCGAGGCTGCTGTACAGCAAGCGGTCAGACATCTTTCCCTTTCTTCCCTTGCGACTCTGGCTCCCAAGCCGCTCACGGTGTTCGTCGCCGGGATGGTGTACTCGCCAACGCTGGGCGATGGAGAACTGACACCGGAGCAGCGACGACGATTGTTTCAGTCTGTCGCCGTACCTGCCCAGGCGCTGGGGCTTTCTGATGAGCAAGCGCTGCGCTCGATTGCTGACACCGGCGGATCAGTGGAGATGCCTTATCGGCTCAAACCCGAGGCCGTACCACAAGGTACCGCCGTCATCGCCGTCACCACTGGTAAAGAGATCAGCGCCAGTGTGCCGGTCATCAACACGGTGCTTGATCCGCTGACGGGCAACTACACCGCAGAAGTCCCAGGCTCACCGGCCCGACACCTGCAGTTCACGCCGGATGCCAGCATCACCAAAGAGGTTCCGAGCCAGGGCCGGATAGCGCTGCTGCCACCGGTTGTTCAGGACTTGCCGAAGGGCGTCGACCTGCGCATTCAGGACTGCATCATCTGCGTGCCGGGTTCGGCGCCGATGTACCTGTCCTTCAACCTGCCACCGTTGGGCGCGGGCGTCGTCACCGGCAAGGGGCAACCCGCCAAGGCTGACTGGTGGAACACGTCCAGCCGCAGCACCGGTGCAGCCATTCCCAGTCAGATCGGCGACCAGTTGCGTGGGCGGGAGATTCAGTCGTTCGGCGCATTTGGCGACGCGCTGTGGCGGACATTGGGTGAGCAACCTGCGCTCACCAGCCAATTCGATGAGGTCAACAAAAAGCGCGTCGAGCAAGGCTTCGCACCTTATGCACCGAAGAGCACTTGGGTGGGTGAACGCCGCGAGTTCGAACTGCGCTTTCAGAACGATGCGTCAGTCGGCGAGAACCCGTTCAATCTCGACCGGGTCAGCATCGTCACGCCGCAAAGTGCCCACGGCCGACGTGGCGTTCTCCCCGCCGTCCAGCCTTGGCCGATTCCTCCGGTGGGCATTGGAACCTGGACTCCTCTGGTGCCACCGGGCAGCGAACACCTCGGGCCGACCACCACACCGATTTCCCCCTCGACCCCCACGGCTTATCCCGGCAACCCGCTCATCCCGATCCTACCGGCAAACGAGACGTTTCCGGCTGTTGATGAAGGGCAGGCGGGTGCGAGTATTCCGGGGTTCCCGGGGGATATGGAGCTGCCTTCGCCGGATCTGGTATTTGCCGGGCCGCCAGTTGAGCCGCTGGAGGTGGGGCCCTATAACGAGCTCAGTGGGCGAAGCAGGGGGGATGGGTTGGATATTGACCATATTCCTTCGCGCAGAGCGTTGGATTTCCATTTGAGATATGCGTTTCCTGAACTTGGCCGGCAAGAAAGGGCAGATATGGTGAAAAAAGCCCCAAGCGTGGCTATTCCAGCTCAAGTACATCGAAAATTTAGTGAAACTTATGGCGGGCGGAACAATAGAGATAAGCAGGTGGAGGATGCGGATAATCTCAGGCGTGCCGTAGATGTTAATTTTGACGCCATAAAAATTGGTTTGTCGCAGAGTGGATTTGACGAGGTATCTATAGAGAAAGCTCGCTCTGAGATTCACAATCTCCATGTCCGTCAAGGGTGGTATGAATGAATATTATGCAAGTTAATGAGTTGATGCTTGGGCTTGGTGAGAATTATGAACAGTTACTTGCTAAGGATTTTTTTTCTGAGTCTTGCAAGTTAGATGCGTTGTATCCTGGTTGTGACTTGTTGGATGTGGAGCTGGAAGCTGGAGTGAGTTTGACCTTCTTTGAGGAAACTAAGAGGTTTGAGGCGTTGTTTATTACATTGAAAAAAACGACGCCCTCCACCATTGCTTATCAGGGGGAACTTCCTGTGCCCTACAAGCTGAGTATGGATCAAGGTTGTGTTCATGCTCTTTTTGGAAGAGCAGTTGAGTCAAGGGGGCCTATAAAGATGCCTGAGCCAATGGGCCAGACAGGCGGTTGGGAGTCCTATCTGCTTGATCAGAAAATTTATCCCGGATTGAAGGTGGTATTTCAATATACCGCTGATATGCAAGTTAAGACGTTGGTCTTCACCCTGATTGATAAAGGGCGAAAGTAACTGTTTAGAGTGCGAAGCACTCTGGTGGCTTCTAGCTGACGGCATACCCATGGACTATATGGTTTAACCAATTAGTCTGTTCATCCCAATCCTGCCGGCAAACGAGACGTTTCCGGCTGTTGATGAAGGGCAGGCGGGTGCGAGTATTCCGGGGTTCCCGGGGGATATGGAGCTGCCTTCGCCGGATGTGCTGTTTCTGGATCGAAGGGATGATCCGGGGGTTGCGACGGGAATCGGAAAAACGGTTACCGGAGTTTGGTTGGGGGAGGCGGCGAGAACTGTGGGGGCGTCAATTCCTGTGCAGATTGCCGATCAGTTGAGAGGGAAGGAGTTTGCCAATTTTCATCGGTTCAGAGAGGCGTTTTGGAGGGCTGTGGCTGCTGATTCAGATCTCAGCTTTCAGTTTTCTGATCACAATTTGAGGCGAATGCAGGCCGGCATTGCTCCTTTCCCACCGGTTGCAGATCAGAGAGGAGGAAGAAAGACGTTTGAACTTCATCATGATGTGGAAGTTATAAGCGGAGGTGAGGTTTATGGGATCGACAATATTTTGGTGATGACGCCACGGCGACACATACAACTGCACCAGGAGAAAAAAGGAAATGAAATTTAAAGATAAATTTGAGTACTACACCGAAGCCGAGTTTTTATCTTTTCTACAAGGATTCGTGCACTTTCCCAGCGGGTTAGAGGGGGTAGCGTTAGAGGCCCATCTGGACAAACTTGTCGCTCATTTCGAGCTAGTCACCGAACACCCCGACCGCTCGGACGTCATCTTCTATCCCAAGGAGGGACGTGAAGACAGCCCCGAAGGCATCCTGAAAGAAGTGAAGGAGTGGCGCGCACTCAATAACAAGCCTGGATTCAAACCAGAGTAATTTCATATCAAATGAGCCTTCATGGGTGACACCTTTCTGGATGTCATCCATGGTGACGTGCAAAAAACAAGGAAGTTTAAATGTATGAAGCTGAAACCCGCTCTCAATGAATATACAGAAACCGAGTTCAAGGCATTGGTTGACCGGATCTGGGCAGTTGATCTGGCAAAAGTCGACCACGACCGGTTGATCAATCATTTCGATCAGATTTCAGGTCACGCCAAAGGGGCCGATCTGCTGTTCTATCCGGAGGATACTTCGAATCCCAACTCATCCGAGTCCGTTGTCGAATACCTTAAGGCGTGGCATCACCAACAGGGGCGAGCCATATTCAAAGGGCAGGCTCTGGCCAACGTTGCAAGTCCTCCAGTGACAACGAACTGGGCGCAGCAGCGTCTTGCCCAGAGTCTGGTGGATGTTCAAAAAATGAACGCGGAACTGGCTGCAGCAGAACAGACTGCAGAGGCCTCTCTTGTTTTACTGCAACAACGAATCCGGCAGATGCGCGAGAGGCAAAGTGCCCAGTTGGATCTCCTTGAAAGAGAGGCGGATATTCGTGCTCTGGAAGTTGCGGAAGCCGACTCGCGTGCCGCCGTGGCTCGATATGGCTCGTGGAAAATGCGTATTCAGTTCCGAAGAGAGAGTGCCCAGCGTGACGTGACGTTCGCTCGTTCAGAGCAGGGGCAATGGCAAAATATTGCCCTGCAAGTCAGTACCACGGGCGACCGCTTTTCGGCTAGGTCAAATGATCTCTATCAGCGTTTGTCAGTGGCTCAAATTGAAGCAGAGTCATTGTTGACGACTGCGCAGGCATGTCTGATCGAGCAGCGTAATCAGGGAGTCGGGTCGCTGCGGTTGCCAGTAAACCTGTTTGCACCACTCGCGCACGCTAACGCACGCCCGGCGATCATGCTCGACGGTGCTTTGTCAGGATCACTGGAAGAGCATCGAATCGAACTGCAAAAGTCCATTCGTTCAGTCGTGGCAGACTTGACCTGGCAAGTCAGTTCGGGCGCAGAGGCCACTCGGCGTCAACATGCAGCGGTGCTGCAGTTCGACTTTTCCAGCAGAGCCGAGGTGGGCTGGTATGGCGTATGCGTTCCTTTGGCCGAATTCCTTCCGCTTGAGGGGCTGGATTGGCAGCAACTGGCGGTGACGGCAGGAACCGTTGCGATGCCCTTCAGAATGAGCAGCGGAAGTTACACCGTTCCCGCGAAAACCATGCACCGAGGTATTAGGGAGATCAAGACGCTGCATCAGGTGACACTGGCATCAAACCAATCGTTATCTCATGTGCGAGTGCGCGGTGCGTTATGGAATGAACATGTGCGAGCCTACTCTTTCACCACTGATGAAGCCGGGCTGCTGACCGTAAACTGGTGCCCTCTCGAAACACTCGAAACGTCCCCGGCACCTTACGATGCAAGGGAGCCGCGGCTGGGATTTCTGCGCTCGAGTCCAGTGCCTGTGCTGGAGACAATCAGCGATTCGGTAACTGCTCGATTTGATGACTATGTGGTGGTTTTCCCTCAGGGCTCGGGCTTCGAGCCCCTGTATGTGATGTTCAGAAACCCTGCCGGTATTATTTCGGCGCCAGTTGCCCCACCAGAAACTCGATAAACGCGCGCGTCTTCTGCGGCACCCGCCGCGCAGACGAATACACCGCGTTGATGGTGATCGCCGGAGCTTGCCATTCGCACAGCACCGGCACCAGTCGCCCGGCCGCCAGCGCTTCTTCGACGATGAAGTCCGGCAGCAGCGCAATGCCCATGCCGGCCTCGGCCGCTTGCGCCAGCAAGTCGCCGTTGTTGGCGTGCAGCGGCCCGGTGACGTTGACGCGCTGGGTCTCCTTGCCGTTGCACAGTTGCAGGCTGACGCCGCTTTGCAGATAACCGTAGTTCAAGCATTGATGTGAGCGCAGATCCTGCGGTGTCTGCGGTGTGCCCGCACGTTCGAGATAAGCGGGGGAGGCGACCATGATGCGTGGGGCCGGCGCCAGTTGCCGGGCGATCATGGTCGAGTCGGGCATGCTCGCAATGCGGATCGTCACATCGAACCCGCCGCGCACCGGATCGACCTGCTGGTCGCTGAGCACCAGTTGCAGCTCGATGTTCGGGTGCTGTTCGTGGAACAGCGGAATCAGCTTGCCCAGTCGCCGCAGGCCGAACGACATCGGTGCGTTTACGCGCAGTACGCCGCGCAACTCACCCACCCCGTCCCGCGCCCGCTGCTCGGCCTCGTCCAGTGCCGCAATCACTTCCCGCGCTGCTTCGAAATACTCGGCACCAGCCTCGGTCAAGTGCAGGCTGCGGGTGGTGCGTTGCAGCAGCTGCACGCCGATGGCTTCTTCCAGCGCCTGAATCTGTTTGCTGACTTTCGAGCGGGGCACGTCCATGGCCCGGGCGGCGGCCGCGAAGCCGTTCTCGCCGACCGTCACTACGAAGGCGCGCATGCATTCGATGCGATCCATGATTGTCCCTTTTTTAGAATCAATGATTCTCGATTTTAGGTAATTGTCCCTTTATCGGCTAGCCCCTAAAGTGACATCCAAGCCGAGACAACAACGCCGAAGACGGCAAAACGCCTCGACTTACCCAATACCCAATCGAAACTTTGAATCGACATCAAAAGGAACGCGCCATGTCTATCCGTGAACTGCTCAACCCAACCAACTCCGCCCTGATCCTGATCGACCACCAGCCACAAATGGCTTTCGGCGTGCAGTCGATCGACCGTCAGACCCTGAAGAACAACACCGTCGGCCTGGCCAAGGCAGCGAAGATCTTCAACGTACCGACCATCTACACCTCGGTCGAAACCGAAAGCTTCAGCGGCTACATCTGGCCTGAACTGCTGGCGGTACACCCGGAGCAGAAGCCGATCGAGCGCACCTCGATGAACTCCTGGGAAGACAAGGCGCTGGTTGACGCCGTGAAGGCCACCGGGCGCAAGAAGCTGATCATCGCCGCGTTGTGGACCGAGGTCTGCCTGACCTTCCCGGCCCTGGAAGCCCTGGCCGAAGGTTACGAGGTGTACATCGTCACCGACGCGTCCGGCGGTACCACCAAAGAAGCTCATGACATGTCGGTACAGCGGATGATTCAGGCCGGTGCAGTGCCGGTGACCTGGCAGCAAGTGCTGCTCGAGTACCAGCGTGACTGGGCGCACAAAGACACTTATCAAGCGGTGATGGACCTGGTGCTGGAACACAGCGGCGCGTACGGCATGGGCGTCGATTACGCCTACACCATGGTGCACAAGGCACCGCAACGGCAGGCCTGACAAGTCGGCATTTCGAAATAGATGCAGTACCTGTGGGAGCGACGGTGCGACGATTCGACTTGCTCGCGAAGGCGTCAGGTCAGTCGACAGTTGTGTTGAATGACCTGCTGCATTCGCGAGCAAGCTCGCTCCCACTTTTGATCGGTGGTGTTACATAAGGTACTTTTCAGCCTCGGGTATATGCGCCGAACCCAACACTGCCGGCAATATCCCGGAACGCAAATCCCCGCCGCTCGGCTGCTGATAGAGGCTCAATCCAAACTCCGGCAGCACCGCCAGCAGGTAATCGAAGATATCCCCCTGGATCCGCTCGTAATCGGCCCACACCGTGGTGGTGGTAAAGCAGTAGATTTCCAGCGGAATGCCCTGGGCCGTGGTCTGCATTTGGCGGACCATGCAGGTCATGTTCGGCTGGATCTCCGGATGACTCTTCAGATAGGCCAGCGCGTAGGCGCGGAATGTGCCGATGTTGGTCATGCGCCGGCGGTTGGCCGACATTGCCGCGACGTTGCCCTGCGCTTCGTTCCAGGCTTTGAGCTCGGCTTTCTTGCGGCCCATGTACGCGGTCAGCAGGTGCACCTGGGAGAGTTTTTCTTCTTCATCGTCGCGGATGAAGCGCACACCGCTGGCGTCGATGAACAGGCTGCGTTTGATCCGTCGCCCACCCGACTGCTGCATGCCGCGCCAGTTTCTGAACGACTCGGACATCAGGCGCCAGGTCGGGATCGAGACGATGGTCTTGTCGAAGTTCTGCACCTTCACCGTGTGCAGCGTGATATCCACCACATCGCCATCGGCGCCGACCTGCGGCATTTCGATCCAGTCGCCGACCCGCAGCATGTCGTTGCTGGTCAGTTGCACGCTGGCGACGAACGACAGCAGGGTGTCCTTGTAGACCAACAGGATCACCGCCGACATTGCACCCAGACCCGACAGCAGCAACAGCGGCGAACGGTCGATCAGGGTAGCGACGATGATGATCGCGCCGAACACGTACAGAACCATTTTCGCCAGTTGCACATAACCCTTGATCGAGCGGGTGCGTGCGTGTTCGGTGCGTGCGTAGATATCCAGCAGGGCGTTGAGCAACGCGCTGACCGACAGCAGCAGGAACAGAATGGTGAACGCCAGCGCCACGTTGCCGAGGAACACTGTGGCGGTCTTGCTCAGCTCCGGCACCAGGTGCAGGCCGAACTGGATCACCAGCGACGGCGTCATCTGCGCCAGACGCTGAAACACCTTGTTATGCCGAAAGTCGTTGATCCAGTGAAGCGCGGGCTGGCGACCGAGCATGCGGCTGGCGTGCAGGATCAGGTAGCGCGCCACTCGTCCGAGGATGAGCGCGATCACCAGCAGCAGAATCAAAGCCAGGCCGGCGTGCAGGAGCGGGTGCTGTTCGAGGGTACCCCAGAGGTCTTGGGCGTTGAGCCAGAGCTGTTTGAAATCCATGAGAGAGAAAATTCTTCTGTAAGACACGACGGGGGATTAGAGCATTTAAGACACTGTGTATTACCGTTGGAGACAAATCGAGCAACAAAAAAGCCACGGATTACAGCGTATTTCATAAAGAAACTCGGCCTGAGCGCTCGAAACCGGTAACCTATGCAGCTGATTTTTTGCATATCTTCGAGGTAGCACCCGTGTTTTCCCAATTCGCCCTGCACGAACGCCTGCTCAAAGCCGTGGCCGAGCTGAAATTTGTCGAGCCAACGCCTGTGCAAGCCGCGGCCATTCCGCTGGCGCTTCAGGGGCGTGACCTGCGGGTGACGGCGCAAACCGGTAGCGGCAAGACCGCCGCTTTCGTCCTGCCGATCCTCAACCGCCTGATCGGCCCGGCCAAGATCCGCGTCAGCATCAAGACCCTGATCCTGCTGCCGACCCGCGAGCTGGCCCAGCAGACCCTGAAGGAAGTCGAGCGCTTTTCGCAGTTCACTTTCATCAAGTCCGGCCTGATCACCGGCGGTGAAGACTTCAAGGTCCAGGCTGCCATGCTGCGCAAGGTGCCGGACATCCTGATCGGCACCCCGGGCCGGATGATCGAGCAACTGAACGCCGGCAACCTCGACCTCAAAGAAGTCGAAGTGCTGGTGCTCGACGAAGCCGACCGCATGCTCGACATGGGTTTCGCCGAAGACGTGCAGCGTCTGGTCGACGAATGCCCGAACCGTCAGCAGACCATGCTGTTCTCCGCCACCACCGGCGGTTCCGGCCTGCGCGAGATGATCGCCAAGGTGCTGAACAACCCTGAGCACCTGCAGCTCAACGCGGTCAGCCAGCTGAACGACACCACCCGTCAGCAGATCATCACCGCCGACCACAACCAGCACAAAGAACAGATTGTGAACTGGCTGCTGGCCAACGAGACCTACCAGAAGGCCATCGTCTTCACCAACACCCGGGCCATGGCCGACCGCATCTACGGTCGCCTCGTCGCCCAGGAATACAAAGCGTTCGTGCTGCACGGCGAAAAAGACCAGAAGGATCGCAAGCTGGCGATCGACCGTCTGAAGCAGGGCGGCGTGAAGATCCTGGTGGCTACCGACGTGGCGGCCCGTGGTCTGGACGTTGACGGCCTGGATCTGGTGATCAACTTCGACATGCCACGCAGCGGCGACGAATACGTGCACCGCATCGGTCGTACCGGCCGTGCCGGCAACGACGGTCTGGCGATCTCGCTGATCTGCCACGGCGACTGGAACCTGATGTCGAGCATCGAGCGCTATCTGAAGCAGAGCTTCGAGCGCCGTACCATCAAGGAAGTCAAGGGCACCTACGGCGGACCGAAAAAGGTCAAGGCCTCGGGCAAGGCCGTCGGCGTGAAGAAGAAAAAGACCGACGCCAAGGGCGATAAGAAAAAAGCCGCCGCCAAGACCCCGACCAAGCGCAAGAGCGCCAACCGTCCGAAGCCGGACTCTCTGGTGAGCAGCGACGGCATGGCCCCGCTCAAGCGCCGCAAGCCGGCAGCACCTGCGGCCGAGTAAGGCGTTTCAGGCAGGCAATAAAAAACCGGACAGTGTCCGGTTTTTTTATTGCCAGCGTTTATCAGCTGCCCAACTGTCCACGGGTGTCGGCATCAAAGCGTTGCTTGGTCTGATCCGCCTTCGGTTTGAGCTGCGCGAGCAGGGCTGCCTCGCTGTACAGCCCGGTCAGGGCCAGCTCCTTGGGCGTCGGCTCGATCGGGATCAGCACATCCTCACCGGCCGCGTGCAGCCAGATGGCCACGACATGCAGCGCCGAAACGAACAGCACTCGCAGCTCGACGGTTTTGCCCTGCAACTGCGGCGATTGCTCGGCCAGCTTCAGCGCATCGACCGTGGCGGTGGCCAGGTTGCCGTGGTTCAACGAGGCAAACTCGACGTGACCGCGGACTTCGGCCAATTGCGCATCGGCAATCGACACGCCGTCGGCAAACACCAAGTAATGCCAGTCACCGACCCGGGCGTCCCTCAGGCCTTTGCCCTGGCTCAGATCCTCCAGGCTCAGCGAGTAGCCGCGATAGGCCTCGCTCAGGCTGATTTTCGCCGGTGCAGCACTGGCGAACTGGCGATTGATGCCAAAGCCCTGGGTTTGCAGCGCCGCTTGCAGCACCGGACGCAAGGTTTGCACGCCGTTGGAAGGCGCCTTTGGATAAGTCAGTTGCATGATGTCGCCCTCCTAGTTTTTCGCCGTGAAGTAAGTGTGGGTCCAGTTGCCGCCCCCGTTGTAAGAACCGGGGAACGAGCTCAGTGCGCGGGTCGAATAGCCGTAGATCGAATCTGCGACCAGCACGTAGTTGCCGTTGGTGCCATAGATCGTCAGGAAGTGCGCACCGCCGCCGTACCAGGCACAGCGCAGACCGACAGGCCGGCCCATGTTGATCTGGTTCTGGATGGCCGACATCTGCAACGAACCCTGATTCATCCCGTTGTAGCTGCGGGTGGTTTGCAGGGCCGAATCCAGATAGCCGTAGACGTTGCACGGCCCCGGCCGGCTGCAGCAGTTGCGGTTCAATTGGGTGCTGGCAACCCCGCACTGAGTCCATGACCCGGTGCCGTAATAGTTGCCGACCGAAGCGGAAACCGCGGCCCAGCACCAGTTGGTCTGGGTCTGTTGCTGCATCGTGAAGTTCAGGCTAGAGGCCGCCAGGGCCTCGACCTGTGGCGCGGCTTCGACCTCGACCAGTTGCGCGTCGAGCAGATGGCCGGACAGGCACCCGGGCAGGGTGTTGCCGGAGTATTGCGTTGTTTCAGTGGTTAACATTTTTCAATCCTCCATGAATGAAAACAAATGTCCTGCGTGTATTACGAGCCGTCGGCGGTTAAGGGGTGCCACTTCTGCGGCGGGTTCCGAGCAGGCTCGAGGTAACCCTAGGTCTGAATATGCATTTGTGCAAATAAATAAATGCACAAATGCATTTTGCGGGCGAAAGGACACTGCCTTGAGCGTGTCCCTTGTGGTGGAAGTTGAAGTCCGAGGCCGTTAACCCTCGGTTTTGTGCTCGGCCGAATCCAGCTCCTTCAAGCGCTGATCGATCAACTGGCATTTGTCCGGCAGATCGGCAGACGCGGTGCCCAGGTCCATCTTCTGCAGCTCGGCATTGATTTCCTTGGCCTTGGTCGGGTTTTGCTCGGTGAGCTTTGCCACTTCCTGAGCCAGTTGTTCACGTTTGGCGGTGGCTTCTTCCGGGGTGCAGGCCCAGACGGGCAGGGCGCAGGCGAAGGTGGTGGCGAGGGTGAATTTGATCAGGGTTTTCATGGGGGACGAACTCCCTTCCGGTTAATGCGGGTTAATCGGTGGAGGGTTTAAGGCGGTGAAAAGTTCAGTGTCAGTATTTTTATCTGCCTTGATAGGGTGACCAAACGGTCGCGATCTCCATTGAAAATTAGATTTATTGAGGCAAAGCCTCGGACTAGAGCGGTTGTGAAAAAAGATGCCGAACGACTTATTGACGCCAGAATGATGGCAATCTACCATCTCGCTATCACATTGATATCAATGTGTGATTTCGAGGGATCGAACAACTATTCGCAGTCGATTCTGCGATCGTTCTGCAACGCTTTGGACGTTCTGACCAGGCGCGCATTTATCTCCTTTTTGCTTTTTCTCTCACCTGGCGCCGTGCTTTGCCGGGCAGGGATCGCTTTGCCTGTTGATTACCCAGACCTCATTCGCCTGTCGCATCGAGAGCTCAAACATGGACGTTCGCCAATCCGCCTTCCTCGCTCGCCTGCCATCCGCGACCGTAAAACACCGCGATACCTTTCTGGGCATGCCCAAGCGCGGGATCGCTTTTTTGCTGGCCAACGTCATGTTCTGGCAACCGATGTGGGCCCAGGCCGACGGCATTGTGGTGGCCAACCCCGGCACCACCCTCGACCGCGCCGGCAACGGCGTACAGATCATCAACATCGCCACGCCCAACGGCGCGGGGCTGTCGCATAACCAGTTTCACGAGTACAACGTCAGCGCCCAGGGCGTCATCCTCAACAACGGCTCCAGTCAGGCTTCGTCCACTCAACTGGGCGGCTACATCATTGATAACCCGCACCTGAAGAACAGCGGCTCGGCCCAGGCGATCCTCAACGAAGTCATCGGCGGCAGCCCGAGCCAGCTGCGCGGTTACACCGAAGTGGCAGGGCAGTCGGCGCGAGTCATCGTTGCCAACCCGTACGGCATCAGTTGCAACGGCTGCGGTTTCATCAATACGCCTCGCGTGACCTTGACCACCGGTAAACCGATGCTCGATGGCAGTGGCCGACTGGATCGTTTTCAGGTCGATCAGGGCTCTGTCGCCATCGAAGGCGCCGGCCTTAATGCCACCAACGTCGACCGCTTCGAAATCATCACCCGCAGCGCAAAGATCAACGCTGAGATCCAGGCGAAAAACCTCGCCATTATCGCCGGTCGCAACGACGTCAACGCCGACAACCTCAATGCCACGGCCCGCGCCGATGACGGCAGCGCCAAGCCACAACTGGCCATCGACTCCTCGGCACTGGGTGGCATGTACGCCGGGGCGATCAAACTGGTGGGCACCGAGGCCGGGGTCGGGGTGAAACTCGACGGCAAGTTGATTGCCAGCGGCGGCGACATCCAGCTCGATGCCAACGGTCAATTGAGCATGGTTGACGTGTCGGCGGCCGCAGGCGCGGTTAACGTCAAGGCGGCCAGCCTCGATACGCTTGGTCCGGTCTATGCGGGTACGGCACTGAACGTGCAAACCCAAGGCAATCTGAACAACCAGCAAACCCTCGCAGCCCGGGACAGCATCAACCTCAGCGCCGGAGGGCAGCTGACTAACGGCGGCGCCATCGAAGCGGGCGTGAATGCCGATGGCGGTCGCAATGCCAATGGTGATGTGAGCCTGAGTGCGCAAAACATCGTCAACACCGGCAAAGGCCTGGTGGCCAGCCGTAATCTGACGGTCAGCGCTGCGCAGACCCTCAACAACCAGGGCGGCACGCTCAGTGGTCAGACCACTGCGATCAACGCCGGTACGCTGGACAACCGTAACAGCGGTCGCGTGCTGGGTAACGCGAACCTGACTCTCAACGCTGGCACAGTGCTCAACAGCCAGGGCGTGATCAACAGCAGCGGTAATCTCGGCGGCACTGTCGGGCAACTGATCAACCGTAACGGTGAGCTGAGCAGCCAGGCCGATACGGTGCTGACACTCACCGCGCTGGATAACGTCGCCGGCGTGATGACGGCGGGTCGTGCGCTGGACCTTACGGCGCTCGGCAACATCAATAACAGCAACGGGGGCCGGATCGGCGCCAAACAATCATTGACCCTGCGCGCGCAACAACTCGACAACAGCCAACAAGGTCAGTTGACCAGTGAAGGCACGTTGACTACCCGTATCAGCGATCGCTTGGGCAACCAGAACAAGGGTCTGATTCAGGCCAACGGTGCGATGGATGTTCAGGCCACTCGCCTGGACAACCGCGCTGGCAAGATTTCCAGCCTCGACACCCTGACCATCAGCACTGCCAGCACCGACAATCGCGGCGGAACGATTCGCGCCGACCAGGCGGCGAAGCTGCTGATCAATGAGCTGGACAACCGCGATAAGGGTCGCATTGAAAGCAAGGCAGCACTGACCTTCGAAGGCAACACACTGGATAACAGCAATGGTGGCCTTCTGATGTCGACCGGACTGTTAAGTCTCAAGATCAAGGACGTGATCAACGATAGCGGGCGGATTTCCGGCAAAAGCGATATTGACGCCAACATCGACAGCCTGAGCCAGCAGGGCGGTGAACTGGTCGCTGAAGGCAACCTGAAACTTGTCGGTAAAACCCTGGAAAACCATCAGGACGGCCTCGTCGGCTCGCTCAAGGCCCTGACTGTCAATGTCGACCAGATTGATAACCGTGGTGGCTCGCTCTCCAGCCAGCAAGGCCTGCACATCAAAGGTTCACGCCTGGACAACAGCGAGGGTGGCAAGGTGTTGTCCGACACCACGCTGGAGGCGAAAGTCGCGCAGATCATCAACAGCACCAACGGCCTGATCTTCAGCAAGGGCGCAAGCACCCTGAGCGGCATTGGCATCAGCAACGTCGGTGGGCGGATTGTCAGTCAGTCCGATTTGCAGCTGGCGTTCGAGGAGGCACTGGACAACCAGGGCGGTCTGATCAGCAGTGAAGGCCGATTGACCCTGAACCTCGGCCGCCTCGACAACCGTCTGGGCAAGCTGTCGAGCCTTGAAGCGATGGCGCTGATCTCGAACGGTGCAGTATTGAACCTGGGAGGGCTGATCGCTTCGCAAAAAGGCCTGACGTTCAACAGTGCCAGCCTCGATAACAGCGACACCGGCATCATCAGCGCCAAAGCCGATTCGACGCTGACCACAGGCGAGTTCAAGAACCTGCGCGGCGGCAGTCTCGCTACCGATGGCACGCTGTTGCTTACCGCCACCCACCTGGACAACTCGGGCGGGACCATCGGCAGCCAGCAGAAACTGGAGGTCTCGGTCACCTCGCTGGAGCAGGACGGCGGCGAGCTGTTCAGCAACAGTGATCTCACCCTGGACATGAACCACGGTCTGCTCAATAACCAGCACGGTAATATTCATGCGCCGGGCCAGTTGCTGTTCAAGAATCTCAATGAGGTAAACAACAGCGCCGGTGAGATTTCCGGCGCCAAGGCCTGGAACGTCAACGCGCACAGCCTGAACAACGACGGCGGCAAACTGCTGAGCAACGAAAAGCTCACGCTCGTTGTTGAGCGTGCCCTGAGCAACATCAAAGGTGTAATCGCTTCCGCCAGTCTCGACAGTCACAGCGAGAGTTTGAATAACACCAGCGGCGACATTCGAGTACGTGGTGACATCGATTTCAGCGTGACCGGAATGTTCGATAACCAGAACGGCGTGGTCATCGCCGACAACGGCATGACGATCACTGCCGCGAGCCTGGATAACCGTCAGGAAGGCCTTGTCGGTTCAACAAAATCGCTCAACCTGACTGTCGATCGTGTCGACAACCGTAGCGGCGAGCTGTCGAGCAAGGCCGATGTGAGTCTGATCGGCGCCTGGCTCGATAACAGCGATAGCGGTTACATGCTCGCGGGCGGCAACCTGGCATTGACCGTCAACGACATCATCAACCGCAATAAAGGCCTGCTGTCCGGCGACACCGGGCTCACGCTGACCGGGCAGACGCTGGAGAACAGCGGGCGCCTGACCAGCCAGAAAGATCTGGCGGTCAACCTCTCTGCGGCTCTGAATAACGCGCAGGGCAGTATCGTCAGCGAAGGCGCTTTGACGATCATTGCGCAAAACCTCAACAACGACACCGGCACCGTCTCCAGCGCCAAAGCGCTCTCGGTCGATACCCGTGACGCCATCACAAATCAGGGCGGCAAACTGCTGACCAATGGCAATCTCACCCTCCACAGCAGCGCTCTCGATAACCAGCAAAATGGTGTGATGAGCAGTAAGGCCAAGCTGAACATCAGTACCGGTACCCTCAACAACAGTCAGGCGAGTATCTACGCTGACGACGAAGTGGAGATCGTCGCCAGTCAGGTGACCAACACCGGTGGCAGCCTGGGGGCTGGCAAGACGCTGGTCGCCAATCTTCAAGGTCTTGATCAGCAGGGCGGCAAGTTGTTCAGCGGCGGTAACGTCAGCGTCGATTTGAATGGCGGCGCGTTGAATAATCAGGGCGGTGTCATCACCGCACCGAACCGGTTAGTGCTGAAAAACCTCTCTGACGTGAACAACCGTAGTGGCGAGATTTCCAGCGGTCAGGCACTTGAGCTAATCGCCAAGTCGCTGGACAACAGCGGTGGGCAACTGCTGAGCAACCAGAAACTGACCCTGACAATCGATAACGCGCTGACCTCAATCAAAGGCAAGATCGCCGCTGATGCGTTGACGATCCGGGCGGCGAGTCTGGACAACAGCGGCGAAGGGGTGCTGTTGAGTGACAGCGATATTGACGTCACCGTCGATGGTCTGCTGACTAATCAGGGTAAGGGCAGCATTCGCGCCGCGCAGCAGCTGACCCTCAACAGCACCGGTCTGAACAATCAGGGCGGCACGCTGGTGGGCGTCTCGGGTCTTGCGATTGATCTGGGCGCCACCGCGCAGGATCTGAACAACCAGGACGGCCTGATCAGCAGCAAAGGATTGTTGAACATCGCCCAACTGCGCGACCTCAATAATCAGAACGGCGTGATCAACAGCAAAGGCGTGCTCAGCATTGCCACGCTGCGTGACCTCAACAACCAGCGGGGCGAGATTTCCAGCGTCAACAGCTTCAGCCTTGCTGGCAACAGCCTCGATAACCGTGGCGGCAACCTGATCAGCAACGATCAACTGACCCTCAACGCGCCCGACCTGAAAAACCAGGGCGGGCTGATGTCTGGCTGGAAAGGGGTAAAGGTTACTGGCAACACCCTCGACAACAGCCTGGAAGGCAGTGTCTCCAGTCTCTTCGGCAACCTGAGTATCGACCTCAGTGGCACCTTGCTCAACCACAGCATGGGGGGCGTGGGCGGTGCTGGCGAGGTAAGCGTTAAGGCATCAAATCTGGACAACCGCGGCGGTACTGTGAGCAGTGGCGGCAAGCAGACCCTGACCGTGACAGGCGGCACGCTCAACAACACCTCGGGCGGCTTGATCAAAAGTGGTGACACTCTAGATGTCCGCGCGGACAGCCTGAACAATACTTCCGGCAGCATCGCCGCGAAGAAGGCCCTGACTTTCACCGGCGGCCAACTGAACAACACCACGGGTAGTCTGGTCGGTGACGACAGCGTCACCCTCGACTTGCTCGGTGCTCTGACTAACGTCAATGGTGCATTGGGCAGTAACGGTGCGCTGCTGATCAAACGCTCCGCCAGCGTCGACAACCAGGGTGGCCAGTTGATTAGCCAGACCTTGCTGAACCTGCACACCAGAGGCGATCTGAACAACAGCCAACGCGGCACCGTCTCGGCCAATGGCCAACTTGATCTCACCGCCGACGGCACTCTGCACAACAGTGCTGATGGTCTGATTTCCAGCCGCGATGCCGGTGTGACCATCAACGCCGCTGCACTGAACAACGACAAAGGTGCGGTACAAAGCTTCACCGCAATGACCGTGAACACCGGCAACGGCGCCATCGACAATCAGGGCGGCAAACTCATCGCCCAGACCGGCGATCTGAACATCACCGCCGCCAGCCTCGACAGCCGTGGCGGTGTGCTGTCCGGTCTCAAGGGGCTGCTGCAAACCCGTTTGACCGGAGTGTTGCGCAACGGGCAGGGCGGCAAGATCGAAGGCAGCCGCCTCGACTTGCAAGCGCTGGGTGGCATCTATAGCGACGGTGGTCGTATCGCTGCCAACACCGGCAATATTTTGCTGAACGCCGGTGGCAATACCCTCGACAACAGCGGTGGCGGAATTTATGCACGCGGTCTGGTGGAAGCCATCGCCGGTTCGATGAACAACAACTCAGGTCAGGTCAGCGGCAGCCGTATCGAGCTGGGCGTTGACGGTCATCTCGGCAATCGCAGTGGCCTGATCGAAAGTGCAAGCGCCTTGAGTGTTCGCGCCTCCAGTCTCGACAACCAGAGCGGAAAGCTGCGTGCCCTCGGCACCAGCGGCAAGACCGATTTCCAGATCGGCAGCCAGTTCGACAACCGCAACGGTCTGGTGGAAACCGCCAACACCGATTTCAACCTGTCCGCGCCGAGCTTCCTGAATGCTGGCGGTTCGGTAACGCATGTCGGGTTGGGTGAGTTCGGTATCTCGACGGCCAACGTGATGAACGCCGGCGGTTCGCTGGTGACCCGTGGGGGCCTGACGCTGAATGCGGACAGCTGGACCAACAGCAGCGTGATTCAGGCCGGGCGGTTGACGGTTAACGTCGGTACCTTTGTGCAAACGGCGAGCGGTCAGTTGCTGGCTTCGAACCAGTTGGTCGCACGTGGTGGTAACTGGAGCAACGACGGGTTGATCGCCAGTGATGGCAGCATGGACTTCCAGATCGGCGGCACTTACAGCGGCAATGGTCGGCTCAGCAGTCTTGGGGACATAACAATGACTGCGGCGCAACTGGGCTTGACCAGCACTGCGAGCATCGGCGGTGGCGGCTTGGCCACCGTTAATGTCGGCGGCCTGCTGAACAATGCCGGAGGACGTCTGACGTCAAACTATGCGATGACGATCAATGCCGGCAGTGTAAGCAATACCGGTACGTTGGGGGCTGCGCAGGATCTGACGATCAGGACCGCCAGTCTCACCAACAACCGCGGTCTGGTCTTCAGCGGCGGCAACATGAACCTGCTGGCCAACGACTTGACCAATCAGACCGGCGATATCTACAGCATTGGCAATCTGACCATTGGCGGGCAATACGGCGGGAGGGCCAACAGCGTCAACAACCTTGCGGCCTCGATCAATGTCGATGGGGATTTTTCGCTGTCGGCCAACAGCTTCAATAACAAAACCGAAGGGGTGATTGGTGAGGAGAAATTTATCTCCGGGGACATCACGTTCAGCGGTACCACTTTTTACGTTAATGAAAATTTTGAGTCGACCTCCACAATTACCGGCCCGCAAGCTTCGCTTGCGGTGGCGGGAAACCTGACCGGGAATGTCGGCGCCTTCACCAACACCGCGTCACTGATTTCAGCGGGCAAGAATATTCAGCTCGACGTCGACACCTTCGATAACTTCGGCCTGCAGTCGGGCAGCTTTACCCGCAAGCGGGTCTACAAACTCGCCGGACTTCCAAGCAAACCACAGTCGAGCTGGGTCAGCACTGAGCTACAGGCTTATGCCGACCGAAATTCGAAGTATCAATATGACTACATCGACTCTTGGCATGAGCCTGACAAGGGCGGAATGCATTGGGATTACCAGGCGCTGAACAAGCAGTTGCTCAACAAGATCAACACCAAGTTCGGTACAGGTCCTGAAGTTGCGGTACCTTCACAGATCCTGGCCGGTACGAAGCAGCAGGATGACCGCATTTTCACCAATGGCGGCGGCAGCGTTTCTTCCATCATTCAAGCCGGGCAAACCGTACAGATCAATGCAAAAACCACGATCAACAACGGCAACCTCAACCCGTACACTCATTTCGACGGCACGGTAAAAGGCGCGGCTGACACCGGGGTGAAAAATTCGGCGAAACCCACCGTGGTTTTCCTTAATCCGCAGTTACCTCCGGATCTTGCGCAACAACAAGTAAACCCGTTGGCACTGCCGGGATTCACCTTGCCGACCGGCGATAACGGCTTGTTCCGTCTCAGTGGCAAGGGTGGCAGTGACCCGACTCTGGTGGTAGGCCAGTCCTGGACGATTGGCTCCGTCACCGCGACCACATCGGGCCATGCGGGTGGTATACCGGTCAGGAAGGCCAGTGATTACCAGTTCGACCAGAATGACCCCGTGTCGCTAAAAAATCGCGACCTCGCGTTGGCCGCCCGCCCTTCGCTCGATCTCAATGACAAGGCCGTGCAGGTCAATGTCGGCGCTGTCGCCGGTGACGGGCCGGTGGGTGTGATGCTGCCCAATCGTGGCAACGCTTCCTTCAATGTTCCGCGTGTTCAAGGCCTGCCCGACACTAGCGTGCGCTCCAACCCGCACAAATACCTGATCGAGACCAACCCGGCACTGACCAACCTCAAGCAGTTCATGAGCTCGGACTACCTGCTGGGCAAACTCGGCTACGACCCCGATACCAGCGCCAAACGCCTGGGCGATGGTCTGTTTGAACAACGCCTGGTACAGCAAGCTGTGGTGGCCCGGACCGGACAGCGCTTCATCGACGGTCAGACGTCTGACGAAGCAATGTTCAAGTACCTGATGAACAACGCCGTCACCAGCAAGAACGAGCTCAACCTGTCGATAGGCGTGACCTTGACCGCCCAGCAAGTGGCGGCGCTGACCCACGACATTGTCTGGCTCGAAGAACACGAAGTGAACGGTGAAAAAGTGCTGGTGCCGGTGCTGTATCTGGCCCAGGCAAATAACCGACTGGCGCCGAACGGCGCATTGATTCAGGGCGGCGACGTGACCCTGATCGCCGGTGCCGACCTGAACAACGCGGGTACGCTGCGCGCCTCGAACAACCTGTCGGCCGAAGCAGGCAACAACCTCACCAACACGGGGCTGATCGAAGCGGGCGAGCGACTGACCCTCAAGGCAGGCAATAACATCGTCAACAGCGGAGGCGGCGTTATCTCCGGGCGAGATGTCAGCCTGACGGCTACCCGTGGTGACGTAATCAACCAGCGTGACATTTACGGCTACGACACGAACTACGGCGGCACGCTGCAGCACCGCGACGTATTGAACAACGCTGCAAGGATCGAAGCTGCCAATGATCTGACGATTAAATCCGGCAAGGACATCAGCAACATCGGCGGTGTATTGAAAAGCGGTGGTGACATGACGCTCGATGCCGATCGTGATGTGAACATCACTTCGGTGCAGGATCGTTACACGGATTCGCGTGGTAGCAGTTTTCTCAATCAGACGATTACTCAGCACGGTGCTGAAGTGACATCCGGACGAGATCTTTCGATCAGTGCTGATCGGGATGTGGCGATTGTGGCCAGTCGGCTGGACGCCAAGCGGGATATCGGACTCAGTTCGGGCAACGATATCGTCATCACCTCTGCGGCAAACGAAAGCGACTTCGTTTCGCGAAGCAAGAAGCGCGTGAATGAAACCCACAGCATTTCCCAACAGTCTTCGGTACTCAATGCCGGTCGCGATATCGCGCTGAACGCGGGTAACGATCTGGGCATCATCGCCAGCCGGATCAAGGCCACGGAAGATGTCAGCCTCGACGCGGTTCAGGACATCACAGTCGCCTCGGCCAAGGACGAAAGTTCGTCTTACTACTACAAGAAGAAAAAGGGCTCGTTCGGTCGTAGCAAGACCACCGAGCAGGAGAGCTATGAAAGCGACAACGTTGCCTCGGTGATTGAGGCAGGCCGTGACGTAACCGTAAATACGACCAAGGATGATGACGGTGCGGTCAGCCTCAATGGTGGTCGCAACGTCACCGTCGTCGGCAGCCAGTTCAAGGCGGGTAACGATCTGGTGGTGGGTGCTGGCAAGGACGTTACTGTGCTTTCCGGTACTGAAGAGGAAGGGGCTTACAGCAAAAAAACCAAAACAGGGCTTTTCGGTCTTTCGAAAAGTGGCAGCAGCCAGTTGCAGACAAGTGTCACGCAAGTAGCCAGTGAGCTGAATGCGGGGCGGGATGCAGTCATCATTGCCGGGCGGGATGTGAACCTTCACGCCAGCGAAATCAACGCTGGCAACGATGCTGAACTGCACGCCGGGGTGATCGATAAAGCTGGCGATATCAATCTCGCCGCGGCGGATGATCAGGCTTACAGCCGGGCCGAGGAGTACAAGAAAAAGTTTGGGCTGTCGTTCAAGGACACCGTAGGGCTTTTTGCCGGCACGCCGGGATTGGGGGCGGACATTACGGTGAGTGCTGCGCACAAGGGCGGGCGCGAAGTGGTCAGCTCGACCGGCGTTGGTAGCCAGATCAATGCCGGGCACGACGCCATTCTCGGTGCTGCCCGTGATATCAACATCTCCGGCAGCGGAGTCATTGCCAACAGCAGCGTGCTCCTCGACGCCGGGCGCGACGTGAACGTTATTGCCGGCACCAACCAGCAAGCCAGCAAGAGCTGGGAAAGCAATAAGAGCACAGGTCTCAAACAGACGATCGATAGCAACGCCTTCACGACTTTTGTCGGCAGTGAAACCCTCAAACATGACGTTGACAGTAATGCGCGAACAGCGGCAGGTAGCCTGATCAAGGCAGGTGAGGATCTGAAAATCAATGCCGGTCGCGATATCAATCAGCAAGGATCTGACCTGCAGGCCGAGAATAACATCAAGCTCAAGGCCGTTCGCGACATCAACATTGATGCAGTCGATCAAAGCAGCGAGGTCACGACTCGAGACAGTGTCAAACGTAACGGCACCACAACCAGCATCTCCTACAACTACGGCAACACGATGGATACGCTCAAGGGGACGGGCAAGGGAGAGGATGGTGTCAGCAAAGGTTCCAGCACTTTGAAGTCTGTGGATGCGCTTGATCAATTCTTCAGCGGGCCGAAAGCTGATGGACACTTCGGTGCTTCCAGTAACAGTCAGACACGTACCCAGACGTCGGTTACCAATCGGCCTTCGAATGTTTCAGCTGGCGGAGATATCAGTGTTGATGCCGGCAATGATGTGAACGTTCACGGCAGCCAGTTCAACGCAGGTCGCGACATCAGCGTCACGGGACGCAACATCACCTTCGACGTTGCCCATGGCGCAGAGGGAACCGACGGGCACCAGACTCAAAGCAAGGGTGGCTTGAAGGGGGGAACCACCGGGGGCTTCAAAATTGGTGTAGGTGTCAGCAATGCCGGCAGTAAAGATGATTCGACCCAAGGTACTTCTACCCCGACGCAACTCAACGCCGGCGGCAGTATCAGCCTGGACGCGAAGAATGATCTGAATCTCACCGGCACCCAAGTGACGGCCAATCGAGACATCAAGCTCAAAGCCACCAACGACATCAACATTCACGCAGCGGAAAACGCCTCCAGCAGTGACAGCAGTCGTCGCAGTTGGGGCGCGGAAGGCGGACTGATGTTCGGGCGCAACGGTTTCGGTGTCTATGGCAGCGCAGATATTGGTCTGGGCAATCTTGAGCGTGAGGGCGTCAAGCAGCAGGAAGCTTATTTGTATGCCGGGGACAAACTGACATTCGAAAGTGGCCGGGATACCAACGTAGCAGGTGCCCAATTACGCGGCGACGAAGTGATTGGCAATGTCGGACGCAACCTGACAGTTACTTCTCTGCCTGATACCGGAAAGGTCAGCGGCAAGGAACTGGACATCAGCATTACCGGTTCATTCGTTGGCGCCAGCGGCTCGATAGGCTATGGCCAGACCACCGGCAAGACCAACTGGGTCGAGAACCAGACCACTATTACGGGTAAAGACAAGGTCGATATTCGCACACAGAACCATACACAGCTGGACGGTGCAGTCATCGCTGCTGATAACGGCAATCTGAAGCTGGATACCGAAACGCTTGGTCACCGCGATCTTGTTGGTAAGGACAAGGAACACGGTTACTACCTGAACGTCAGTGGCAGTTACAGCTTTGCAGATGAGTCCAAGAAAGACGACAAGGGTAAAAGTAGCGGGACCGTCTCAGGCTACAACTACGAGAGAGATCGCGAGCAGGTGTTGCATGCCACTGTGGGGGCTGGCGACATCATCGTGCGCAACGACAAACCCATGGGACAGGATTCAACTGTCGGCCTGAATCGTGAACCTGCTCATGCTTACGAAGTGACGCGCGATGAGGAGCACCGCACGGATCTTTATATCAGCGACAGTTCGGTGAAGTCCGTGCTTGAGCCGGTCACTACCGTCAAGCGCTGGGCGGATGGGGTCGTGAATTACAGCGACACCGCGAAGGCCAATTTCAAAGAAATTGCACTGATTATTGGTAATCAGCTAGACCGGATGCAATTTGAAGGCGTGGGCGCAGGTGCTGCAGCAGCAGGTGGTGAAGCCATTGCCGAGCAAGCGTTGAATGCGTTGGTGGAAGCCGGTTACAGCAGGAAAGATGCTCGGGCGTTATTGGAGAACGAATCCTTCCAGAGCCAGGTGCTGGCTCAGATGAAGGCTCTGGACGAGCTTTCAAAAGACAAGTCTGAGGGCGGATCAAAAACAGTTGCAGAAGTCAAAAAGGAACTTGGAGAAAAGAATATTCTTGTCAAGGGACCGGCGATTACCAACGCCAAACTGGCCCTGGATAAAGTGTCTGATATCAACAAGTATCTGCAGGCCAATCCCGATAAAGTCGAAGCCGTTGAATTGATTCTTGCTGCTTCGCAAGGCCCCAAAGGCATGATTTTGTATGCCTCGCAGAAAGTACTTGGCGACACTCCTTTCGGCAAGGCGATGGCGGAGTTGCAAAGCAATCTGGAAGCCATTGTCGGACGCAAGATTGCAGAAGGCATTGAGGGCAAAAAACTCAGCGAAAGTGTAGATCTGGATGCTTGGCGACTCGGCGGTGGGTCGCTCATGGCCTCTATCCTCATAGGAATGGCCACGCCGGGTGTCGAGAATCTGGGCAACAGGCCGGTCAGGGTTAATCGAATAGAGCACCCGCTATTGGATGACGGAGGTCCCGGCAAAACCGCGGATCATCCGATTGATCCCAAAAAGCCACCTGTTCCACCCCGGATTGTCGAGATTGACTCGGGTGGCAAGGGTGCCTGGAACAAGGAGCTGAACAAGCCTCAGCCGAATACTATTTATAAAGTGGACGGCAACAAAGTTTATCAAACTGACCATCTGGGACGTGTCGAGAAAGTCGAAGCGGATCTTGCGGATATCGTCAGGGATCGCAATAAATACCAGCAATGCAAGACGGGTAAGTGCGGACTTGAAGCGGATGAAGGTGGGCATCTGATTGCTAGTATCTTTGATGGCCCTGGGGAAAGGATCAATATGGTGCCAATGGATGGCAATCTGAACAAAGGTGTCTGGAAAAAGATGGAAAACAGTTGGGCCAAGGCTATTGATGAAGGTAAGGACGTAAGCGTCAAGATCTTGCCGACGTACTCTGGAAGCAGTGTTCGCCCTGATAGCTTTGTTGTAACCTATCGAATCGGTAACGGGCGGGAAGTCCGTGAACGATTTGTGAATGCTCCAGGGGGAACGGGATGAGTGAAAACGAAATTTACCGCCGGATCGGCCAGATCCTGATTGACGCAGCACCTGCTTCAGCGGCTGCGGTTATCGTTGAGGCTGAGCTTTCTCCCGAGGACGATCACTGTAAATTGCTGTTTGATTATATTGATGGGACCGGGAATAAGGACTGGTTCAGTCCGGGAAGCCCGGACGTGGATGTCGGCATTCATGAGAGCCTGATTGCGCTCAGAAAGCTGTATAAAGCGCATAATCTGACGGCTGCACTACCTGTCTGGAACGCCTGTGTGGTTGAGTTGGATGTTGTGTTGGGCAAGTTGAAAATTGACTTTAAATATCTTGAGCCTCAAGACGATGGAGTTTAATTGACAGCGCACAAGGGATTTAGCCCCCACGTAAATCCCTTGTGTTTCTCGAGTATGTTTTGAGCAGGAACTGACAGGCAGTTTCATTCCTTATGGCAGCAGGCAGATTCTGCCTCACCTTCATACTGATCATGATGCCGCACCCACTCCATGATTTCGTCCTCGTTCCGCCCCTTGGGCGTAAGGTCGAGAAAGTTGTAGGCACCGACCAGCATGTCCAGCCCCCGGGCGTAGGTTGAGTAGGTGTGGAATATCTCGCCGTTATTGGCGCGATAAAACACGCTCAGCCCCGGCATTTCTTCCTCGGCACTGTCAGTCTTTTCGTAGTTGTACGTTGCTTTTTTGGATTCGGCGTCTTCAGCACGGGCGCAAACGCCAAAGTCGTAGTTGAAATCGGAACCGTCCGACGACACCCAGTCGAACTTCCAGCCCATCCGCCGCTTGAACGCCTGGAATTCGGCGAATGGCGCGTGGGATACCGCCACCAGCGCGATGTCATGATGGGCCAGGTGCAGATTGGCGCCGTCGAAGTGATCGGCGAGGAACGAACAGCCCTGGCAACCTTCTTCCCAGCCCTTGGCGAACATGAAGTGATAGACGATGAGCTGGCTGTGCTGGCCGAACAGGTCGGCGAGTTTCATTTCGCCGTCCGGCCCCATGAAGCGATAGTCCTTGTCGACTTTCACCCACGGCAGCGCGCGGCGTTTGCCGCTGAGGCGGTCGCGTTCCCTGGTGAAGGCCTTTTCATCGGCCAGATGCTGCTTGCGGGCGGCGAGCCATTCTTCGCGCGACACCACCGGATGATTCTCAACGTTCATGATGATTTCTCCTGCGGGGGTTGAAACCGTCTGTCTCAGACTAGTCGCTTAACGCCGTCGGAAATCGACAGACCGCTGGTCGGTCGGTGCCGCAAATCAAGCTGAACGGCTATTGCCCGCCCGGGTCACAACCTAAGACAGCGCCATTAATCACGCGCACTGGAGGTTGAATCAGGATGACGACTTATAACTGGGATTTGATTGAACGCCTGCTGCATGAAGTGCAGAACGGCGCCGGCCACAGCTTTGCACCGCGGTCCTATGCCGAAGACTACGCAGCGGAAAAAGCGGCGGCAGGCGAGCCGATCGAGAATCTGGATCACCTGAAAACCATCGCCTGTGAATACGAGCAGAAGCTGTTGCTGCGTGGTTTTATCGAGCCCCGGGGCGACGATGAGGGCAGCACCGGCAACAATTTCAGCCTGACCCCGCGCGGCTCGAGCCTGTTGAGTCTGATCGACAGCAGCATTCCCGGTAATGATCATCCGCGTCAGGTGCTGGATGAGCAGGAGGATGCGCTGGATGAGGCGACATTCGACCGTGTGGCGTCAAAAGCGCAGATTGCCTGAACGCCTGCTGCGATCCCTCTGGAGCCGGGTTTTCCGGCTCCCGCAGGTTCAATGAACCTCAGCCTGCTTTCGCCGCTTTCAGACACTTCAAATCATTGAAGTCCTTGCGTACTCCATCGATTTTCTTCAACAGGCGCTGGCGTTGTTGCGGTGTGCTTTCTGCCATCAGATCCACCGCCAGCGAGCGCGCCTGGGCTTCGGTGTCGGCGTAGGCCTTGCGGTAATCCGCTGTCCATAAACGCTCGCGATAGACCAGAAGTGTCTCTATCCGCTGTGGGAATTCCGGACTTTTACGCTGGGAAACGGCGGCGCTGAACTGCTGTTGCCAGTGCGCACGGTTGGCGATCCATTGGGTGTTCTGGTCGCCGAGTGCGGTTGACCACGCCATCACCCGTTGCTCTTGCGTGACACTCAAAGGCCCGAGCCAGTCGTTGAGGCGCTTGTCCATGCGGGCGCCACGCTCGGCGATCTGCTGGGCCAGCGGTGGCTTCACATATTCCTGCTGACGTTTGCGCAGGTCTTTGGCAAACGCATCGTTCATGTCGGCGACCTGTTTGTCGTCCAGCCCTTGCAGCAACTCGATGGCCGACGGGGTGATTTCCCGGGCGGTTTCGGCAATCGCCTGCTTGGCTTCCAGAGTGCGGGCCTGAAGTGCGGCGTCGGTGACCTGATTGGTCTCGACCATGGTCTGCAGACGATCCAGCCAGTCCAGATAACCTGGCAATTGCGTGGTGCAGTGCCAGCTCAGGTGTTCCTTGAGACGTTCGTTGAACCAGCCTTTCTGTTCGCCGGTCATGTCCAGGTAGTCGCTGAGCGTCCATGGAATGATCACGTCGAGATTGCGATAGGCCAGGCCGACGCGGCTGCACGCGCCGAGGGCGAGGGTGAAGATCAAAAGGGTGGCGCAGTGTTTGAACCAGCGAGACATGAGCGAGTCCTTGCGAAAGCCTGGCGTCTGATTCTTATGTGAGCGCAGGATGCTCCCGGCAGTTCAGCCAATCAATAGAGCGCGCGTTCGGCCTTGAGCGTGACCAGCCCGTCGCACTGACTGTTATGCCCGGAATAGGCTGAGCAGTCGCTGCCGCTGAGGCTGGAGTTGCTGTAGATGAGGTCAAGGTCGATGCCCATGAACGGGCGGGAAAATTTCACCGACCAATCGGTAAAACTGCTGACATAACCCCCGTCAACCGAGACCGGCGTGTTGAGCTGATGGGTGGTGTATTTCATGCTGATCCCGATGCCGAACGGCTCATTGCCGCCGAGGTCGGCAAACAGGGTGTTGTTCTGTTTATCCGGATCGTTGCTCAGGGCGATGCCGATCCGGCTGCCGAGCAGGGTCAGGCCACCGAACAGTTCCTGGCTGTCGAGGGTGTCGACCTTGGGATAGCTGTAATGGATCATCCCGACTTCGTAGCCGAGGGTCTGATCGAAAGGTTGTTTAAAGCCGATGTAGGAATCGATTTCGAGATTCTTCCCCGGCGTGAGACCCATGCTCGGTGCGTACTGGCCGACATACAGGCCGCTGTCGTGGCTCAGGTCCAGGCCGCCGTGAAACGAGCCGACCGCCGAAGGTTTGACCAGCCCCTGAGCCATGCTGCGGCTGGGCGTGGTGCCGAGCTTGAGGTCGAAATCGCCGAGCTCACGCTGGAAAATCTGCGCGTGCGCCGCCGGGCTCGCCAGAAGGCCTACAAGTAATAAACAGGAAAATTTGAGCATGCGTCACTCCGTGAGCAGCGAGCGCAGGGCGGATAAACCTGCTGAAACGCTTGATCCAGACGCGTGCAAGGATACCGGCGAATGATCGGCATCGATGGCCGTTCGTCGATTTCTGTAGTTTTGAATGTTTGGTTAAACGCCAGAGAGGTCTTGCGAGGGATCCGGTCCAGACGCTTCGAAGCTCAAAGCGCCTTTGGACAGGTGTGCTGCGGGGCGTTATTTCTTGCCCAGGCTGATCTGCTTGGACGGGCCGAACGTCTGGCCGCTGACGCCCTTGGCAATTTGCTGGATCTCGCCGCCGGACTTGAGAAATGCCGCGATCTGATCGTTGATCGATTCGCTGGTTTCAACGGCTGGAGCTGGCTTTGCTTTGCTGGTGGATGCTTTTACACGCATGGCGGCCATTAACCTGTAGAAAAGTAACTCGGCCAGGCATCGTACAGGAATAAGTTGACAATTGCTTGGTAAATATCTCCCGGAATAACCCAGCGGGCAGGTGGATTATTCTTGATTAATTATTCGAAATATCCCGCTAACCCGCTGTTTTAAATAACAACATTTATTCGATATGAGGATGCCGCGCTACGTCGGGATCAGGCGAAACCCGTCACGCTGGCCTGACGAATGGCACACGTGCGGCGCGAAATCCAGGAAAATCAAGGCCTCCCACGGATTTTCATTCGGTGGTCCGATCTGGCGACCAACGAACCCGGCAAAACCGGGTAGAATGCCGCCCACGCAATGAGGGTATTGGAAATGGCTTTAGTCGGGCGTTACAACAGTTTGCAAGTGGTTAAACACACTAACTTCGGTTTATATCTGGACGGCGGTGCCGACGGCGAAATTCTTTTGCCCAACCGTTATATCCCTAAAGATATTCCCAGCGAAGATGAAGACTGGCTCAATGTTTTTGTTTATCTGGATAGCGATGACAAACTTATTGCCACCACTGAAAAACCAAAAGTTCAGGTCGGTGAATTTGCCAGTTTGAAAGTTGTTGAAGTCAACAGCATCGGCGTGTTCCTCGATTGGGGGCTGCCGAAGGATCTGCTGCTGCCTTACTCCGAAGAAAAACGCCAGATGACCGCTGGCGAGTACTGCGTGGTGCACGTCTACCTCGACAAGCACACCCGCCGCATCACCGCCACCGCGCGCCTGGATCGTTATCTGGACAAGACCCCGGCCAATTACAGCGTGGGCCAGGAAGTTGATCTGCTGGTGGCCGAAGCCACCGACATGGGTTTCAAGGCAGTCATCAACAACAAGCATTGGGGTCTGATTCACAAGAACGAAATCTTCAAGTTCATGCGTTCCGGCATGCGCGAGAAAGGTTTCATCAAGGAAGTGCGTGCCGACGGCAAGATCAGCCTGAGCCTGCAACCGGTAGGGCAGGAAGCGGCCAGCAGCCTGAGTTCGAAGATCCTCGCCAAGTTGCGCGAAAGCAACGGCACCCTGGCCGTCAGCGACAAGAGCGATCCGGCGCTGATCAGCAGCCTGTTCGGTGTCAGCAAGGGCAACTTCAAAAAGGCCATCGGTTCCTTGTACAAGGAAGGCAAGATCGTCATTCACGCCGATCGCATTGAACTAACCTGAGTCTCCCGTGGCCCATGTTGCATGGGCTCACTCGAGGTCGGGCAGATGAAAAAAGCACTGATTGCCTACGTCGCCACGCTGCTGACGTTTCTTTTGCTCGACGGGCTCTGGCTCGGTGTGTTGATGGCGCCGACCTATCGCGAACTGCTCGGTTCGCTGATGCTCGACAAACCGTTGCTGGTGCCGGCAACGGTTTTTTATTGCCTGTACGTTTTCGGCTGTGTGGTGTTTGTGGTGATGCCGTCGCTGACCTGGCAACGCGCCGCCCGGATGGGGGCGCTGCTAGGGCTGGTCGCTTATGGCACTTACGACCTGACCAACTGGGCAACGCTGCGCGGCTGGTCGGCGCAGGTGTCGCTGATGGATTGGGCCTGGGGGACGTTTGCCACGGCGCTGGCTTGTTCGGTCGGATTTGTTGTGGCTGGCCGGTTTGGCAGATCAGCCCGCTGATTTTTGGTTGTTTGAACTGACGCCTTGCCAGCGATTGACGGTGCAGCCGTCAGCCATTCGCCGCTGACGTTGCAGGAGCATCAGATGTCTTTTCCAGGCGGCTTTTTCTGGCTGACTGGTTAATAATTCACTCACTATTTTTCGCCCCGGACGAAGAGCCGGGGCTTTGTTTGACCATTGGAAAAACTGCCATGTCGTGTGTGTTCGAGGTGTCGAGGTGAGCGTCAGTCGGCGCAGTGCCGACGGTTTTGCCCTGCAAGTGATGATCGGCCTGTGCCTGATCTGGGGCGTACAGCAGGTGATGATCAAGTGGGCGGCGACCGACATTGCGCCGGTGATGCAGGCGGCGGGGCGATCGGGGATTTCCGCATTGCTGGTAGGACTGTTGATCTGCTGGAAGGGTGGCTGGGATCAGGTCGGCACGACCTGGCGCGGCGGCTTGCTGGCCGGTGCCTTGTTCGGGCTCGAGTTCCTGTTCATCTCCGAAGGCTTGCAGTTGACCACCGCCGCGCACATGTCGGTGTTCCTCTATACCGCGCCGATCTTCACCGCGCTTGGCGTGCATTTCCTGTTGCCCAGCGAGCGTCTGCGGCCGGTGCAATGGCTGGGGATTTTCCTCGCGTTCGTCGGCATTGCCATCGCGTTTGCCGGCGGTGTGTCGTGGGCCAACCTCGACCGCCGCATGTTGATGGGCGATGCCCTCGGCGTGCTGGCCGGCGCCAGTTGGGGCGCGACCACTGTGGTGGTGCGCGCCTCGCGTCTGTCGGAGGCTCCGGTGACGCTGACCCTGTTCTATCAACTGATCGTCGGTTTCATCGGTCTGTTGCTGATTGCGCTGCTCAGCGGCCAGATCACCCACGTCAGCCTGACCGTCGTGGCGGTGGGCAGCGTGCTGTTTCAGGGCCTGGTCGTGTCGTTCTTCAGTTACCTGACTTGGTTCTGGCTACTGCGCCGTTATCTGGCGGCCAACCTCGCGGTGTTTTCCTTCATGACGCCGTTGTTCGGCGTGACCTTCGGCGTGGTGTTGCTCGGCGAAGAACTGAGCCTGAATTTCATCATCGGCGCCGTGCTGGTGCTGCTCGGCATCACCTTCGTCAGCGCGGAACAGTGGGTGCGTCGGCGTTTGCGCAAAGCCCTCGGTCAGCCGTAATCGATTTGCATGCCAGACCGCCGGCAATCAACAAGCCGCTGCCGGCGATCACCAGCGCCGGTTGCAGGCCACCGCTGAAATGGCTGCTGAGCGCCGCCAGCAACGGCCCGCTGAGTTGGCCGACGGCGAAGCACGCGGTGAGCAGGCCGGCGTTGCGCTGGGTGGCGTGGGGCGCCAGTTCCCGGGAGCGTTGCATCACCAGTTGCATGCAGGCCAGGAACGGCGTGCCGCACAGGATCACGCCCAATGCCAGGCCGAGGCCACTGCCCAGCAGGCAAGCGAAAACCCCGGCAGCCTGCAGCCACAACGTCGCCATCAACCAGTGCCGGGTGGTGTCTGGATCATGCCGACGCAAACTCACCAGCAAAACCCCGATTGCAGCGCCGAGGCCGAAGCACGGCCAGAACAGATCGGCCTGCCATTGCCCGTGAAACTGCGCGTTGGCCATCTGCGACAGAAACGTGGCCGGAATGATGTAGCCCACACCATACAAGGCATACACCACCGCCAAGCGCCCAATGCCGCGATTCGACGAATTCACGACAGCCGGTGCGGCCGGCACACCGACGCCCGGTTGCGGCAGGATCCGCACGATCGCCAGCAACATCCCCAGCGCCACAGCAGCGTAAATCAGCCACAGAGTCGCGGAAGTCTGCTGCGCCAGATGTGAGAACAGAGCCAGCAATCCCGTCAGAAAAATCCCCAGCCCGGGCCCGGCGAACACCATCGCTCCCAGACGCGGACGGCCTGTCGCCGCAGCCAGCGGTTGACTCAACGCAGTAATCATCACCAGTACCCAGGCGCTCGCCACTCCGGTGCCGAAGCGCAGCAGCAGGTGCGACCAGAAACCGTTGGCCCAGAACGACGCCAACGTCAGCAGCACGCACAACCACAGACCGCCGTGCAGGCGACGCTGGACCTGATCCGGCCGGCGGGAAAACATCGCATCCACCGCACCAAGCAAATAGCCGAGGTAGTTGGCTGCCGCAATCAGACCGGCGGCGGTCAGGTCGATCTGGCCTTCGCTGAGCAGGTGCGGCAATTGCGGGGTGAGGGCGAAACGCCCGATGCCCATGGCCATCATCAGGGCGATGAAGCAGGCGGATAAGCGAATCAGCGGGGACATGGTCTGAATTCCGTTGGTGGTTCAATGACCGTCAGGCTAGGACTGATTGACTTTCTTTAAAATTGAATAATAGTGAGCAACTTGTTCTGTTCAGGAGAAAGGTTGTGGAGTTCAGCCAATTGCGGATCTTCCAGGCCGTGGCGCAGGAGGGCTCGATCACCCGCGCCGCCGAACGTTTGCACCGCGTGCCGTCGAACCTGTCGACCCGGCTTAAGCAGCTGGAGGAGCAACTGGGTGTCGAATTGTTCGTCCGTGAGCGTCAGCGTTTGCAGTTGTCGCCTGCAGGAAAAGTCCTGCTGGACTACACCGGCAAACTGTTCGCCTTGCGCGATCAGGCCAGTGCGGCGGTGATGGGCGGGCAACCTGCGGGGGATTTCGTGCTCGGCACGTTGTACAGCACGGCAGCGATTCATCTGCCGGCGTTGCTGGCGCGCTATCACAAACAGTATCCGGCGGTGAATCTTCAGGTGCAGTCCGGGCCCAGTGGTGAATTGCTCGAAGGCCTGCTCACCGGACGCCTCGACGCCGCACTGGTGGACGGCCCGCCGCAACTGGCCGGGATCGACGGTGTGCCTTTGTGTAATGAGCGGCTGGTGCTGATCAGCGAGGCCGATCACCCGCCGGTGCGCAGCGCCAGGGATGTTGAAGGGCGGGCGGTGTTTACCTTTCGCCATGGCTGCGCCTATCGCGCGCGGCTGGAAGCGTGGTTCGCCCACTATCAGGCGGCGATGGGCCGGGCGATGGAGATCGAGTCCTATCAGGGCATGCTCGCCTGCGTGATTGCCGGCAGTGGCGTGGCGCTGATGTCGGAGTCGATGCTCGCCAGCCTGCCGGGGCGCGAAAGCGTGGCGGTGCATCCGCTGGCCGAGCCGTTTGCCAGTGCGACAACATGGCTGATGTGGCGGCGGGGCATGGTTGGGGCCAACCTCAATGCGTGGATCGAACAGCAGCAGGCGCTCTATCCCGTGGCTGGCGAAGACGTGCGGGAAACGGCTTGAACGAACGGTCAGGGATTTGGATCAATTCAGTAACAGATCATTGCGGATTTGGCCGAGCATTGCGTAGGACTTCGGACTATTATCAGTGCGAAGCGGCCTCAGAATTCCGGACGCTCAGCACCACCCTGAAGGGGGCATGACGATGAAAGAGAAAATTCAAAACTGGCTGCACGATTTGGGTGTTGCCCTCGGCTTGATCGAACCGCCTCTGCAACCGGTCCCGATTCGCACCGATGACGAACAGCGTCGGCGTCAGCCACGTCGGCGGTAATGCCCCGCTTTGAAGGATCAAAGGATTTAAACGACAGAAGATCGCACCCGGTCGCCATTTCCTGGAGTGGCGACCGGGTGCGATCTTTTGTTTTTTCAGTGACGCCCGATTTCCATCAGAAACCGGCTCAGGTCATTCGCGGTTTTCGCGGTCTTGAGCATCCGGTCCTCTTCGGCGGTGAAGGCCGTCAGTCCGAATTCATCTTCCAGATGGAAGATCAGATCCTCGATATCCGCTTTTTCCAGCCCCAGCTGCGCGAGGCTGGTGTTGTCGTCGAATTCACGATTTTCCAGCAGGCGCAGGATGAACCGGTGCACGGCAGCACGCACGGCAGCTCTTCTCATGGCAGATATTTATGGTTGTTGGTCTGACTGGAGTACAGCAGGCCTCAGGCGTGTCGGCGCAACCATTCGTCAATCATCGAACGTAAGCGCTCTCCCGAGAAACTGCCGAAGTGCCCGCCGTGCACCGTGCGGATCTTCAACGCCTGCAGGCGTCGCAGGCTGGCGGCGTAGTCGTCGAGGTTGGAGTGGTAGGCGTCTTCGATCAGCGGGCCGTCGTAAATGATGTCGCCGCTGAACAGGGTTTCCGTGGCGGCTTCGTAGAGGCTGATCCCGCCCGGTGAATGCCCCGGCGTGTGCAGCACCTGCAAGGTTCGATTGCCGAGGTCCAGCACATCGCCTTCCTCGACAAACCCGGTAGCAGGCGCTGCCTTGACCCGGTATTCGGCGTAGCACAACGGGCAATCCGGGTGCGCTTCGAACATGTCGTCGCCGACGAAGGCCCGGCTCAGATCATTTTCGCCATCCGGCGCTGCCAGAATGTCCGCCTCGGCGGGATGCACCAGCCGTTCGGCAAACTCGTGATGCCCGGCGATGTGGTCGAAATGGCAGTGACTGGCCACCGCCACCAGCGGCCGTTCAGTCAGCCATGGCAGTTGCTCGCGCAGGCTGACCAGCCCGGAACCGCTGTCGAGCAGCAGATCCTTGTCCCGACCCTGAACATGCCACAGGTTGCAGCGATAGAACGGGCGGATGTACGGCTCGTGAATCAGCCGAATGCCGTCACTCAGGGTTTGCACTTCGAACCACTGATCGCGAGAAACAATCTTCATCAAGCATTTTCTCCAGACGAAAAAAACGGGTGTGGCAACCGACGCCACACCCGCCGAAGAAAGCATCAAGTCGTTGTGTTCAGCTTAGATCGCGCTGGCCACCGCGTTTGGGCGACGGGACATCAGGCTGACCACCACAAAACTCACCAGACCCACAGCCAGGCTGTAGTAGATCGGCGTGTTGGCGTCCAGGCCGTCCTTGAACATGAACAGCAGGGCGGTGGCGAAACCCAGACCCATGCTGGCGATGGCGCCGGCGGTGGTTGCGCGTTTCCAGAAGATTGCACCGATCAGCGGGATCAGCATGCCGCCCACCAACAGGTTGTAAGCGAGGGTCAGGGCGCTGATCACGTCGTTGACCACCAGCGCGATGGCCAGGACCACGGCACCGGTCAGCAGGGTGAACAGACGGTTCACACCCAGGCTCGACTGTTTGCCGCCACGCAGTTTCGGCAGCAGGTCTTCGGTCAGGGTAGTGGCCGCGGCGAGCAGGCCGGCGCTGGCGGTGGACATCATCGCGGCCAGGGCAGCGGCGATCACCAGGCCACGGATACCGTCCGGCAGCGACAGTTTGACGATCGCGGCGAAGGCGTTGTTGACGTTGTCCAGATCCGGAATCAGTACGTGTGCCGCCATGCCGATCAGAGCACAGGCCAGACCGTAGAGGATGCAGTAGACGCCCGCGAGGCTACCGGCGTACTGAGCCACTTTTTCGTTCTTGACGGTGAACACCCGTTGCCAGATGTCCTGACCGATCAGGATGCCGAAGAAGTAGATCATGAAGTAGGTGATGATCGTGTCCCAGCCGATGGTGGTGAAGTTGAACGCCGTCGCCGGCAGTTTCAGCACCAGCTCATCCCAGCCGCCGACGCGGTACAGGCAGATTGGCAGAAGGATGAACATCAGGCCGACAGTCTTGATGATGAACTGGACGATGTCGGTCAGGGTCAGCGACCACATGCCGCCGATGGCCGAGTACACCACCACCACGCCACCGCCGAGCAGCACCGAGACCCAGAACGGCAGGCCGAACAGCACTTGCAGCACGGTGCCGATGGCGAGGATCGAGGTCACGCCGATCATCAGCGCGTAGGCCAGCATGATCGCCGCGCTCGCCGAGCGGGCCATCGGGTTGTAGCGTTTTTCCAGCACCTGGGTAACGGTGTAGATCTTCAGTTTCAGCAGCGGCTTGGCCAGGAACAGGTTCAGCGCCACGATGCCGCAACCCAGTGCCGCGCACAGCCAGAAACCGGAGATGCCGTGCACGTAGCCCAGACGCACGGTGCCGACGGTGGACGCGCCACCGAGAACGGTCGCGGCCATGGTGCCCATGTACAGGCTCGGGCCGAGGTTACGTCCGGCGACGAGGAAGTCCTCGTTGGTCTTGGCCTTGCGCATGCCGAAGTAGCCGAGCAAGAGCATGCCGGCCGCGTAGATGAGGACGACGAATAAATCCAAAGCCATGATGGCGTGTCTCCGATTGTCTTTTTTATGAGGTGGAACACTGTGGGAGAAGGCTGACTCCCACAGGCGATTCGTTTCTTCAGGCGGCCTGACGCAGCGCCGCTTCAGCCGGCGCATGGGCGCCTTTGCTCCGGGGATCCTTCGGGCCGTAGACCAGCGCCGGTTCCGGGAACAGGCTCAGCAGCATCAGGTACATCACCGAGGCCAGGCCCAGGGTCACCAGCAGGCTGATGTCGATGCCGCCGGCCAGTTCACCCAGCGGGCCGACGAACTGCCCCGGCAGGTTGACGAAGCACAGGCCGACCGCCGCGCTCGGGATCCACGCGCCCAGACCGCGCCAGTTCCAGCCGTGGCTGAACCAGTAGCGTCCGCCTTGCTCGCCGCGCGTGAACACTTGCAGGTCGTCCGGGCAGTAGAAGCCGCGACGCACCACCAGGCCGATGATCATGATCACCATCCACGGGGTGGTGCAGGTGATGATCAGCACGGCGAAGGTCGACACGCTCTGCACCAGGTTCGCCGCGAAGCGCCCGATGAAGATGAAGGCGATCGACAGCACGCCGATCAGCAACGTCGCCTTGACCCGCGACAGCAGGCGCGGGAACACGCTCGACATGTCCAGCCCGGTGCCGTACAGCGACGTGGTGCCGGTGGACATGCCACCGATCACCGCAATCAGGCACACCGGCAGGAAGAACCAGCTCGGCGACACCGCCAGCAGACCGCCGACGTAGTTGTTGGCCGCGATGTAGTCCGGCGCCTGGATCGCCACGATGGTCGCGGTGGTCAGGCCGAACAGGAACGGGATGAAGGTGGCGATCTGCGAGAAAATCACTGCCGCCATGATCCGCTGACGCGAAGTTTCACGCGGGATGTAGCGGGCCCAGTCGCCGAGGAACGCGCCGAAGGAAATCGGGTTGCTCATGGCCACCAGCGCGGCGCCGATGAACGCGGCCCAGAAGCCCGGCTGACCGAGGCTGACGGTGCCGGCGTAGTGCGAATCGAAGGGACCGGCGAAGGCGAAGATGCCCAGCAGGAACAGCAGGCTCGCGCTCCACACCGCGACCTTGTTCACCCACAGCAGGAAGCGGAAGCCGTAGATGCACACGGTCAGCACCAGAATCGCGAACAGACCGTAGGCCAGGCCCAGGGTCAGGTCGGTTTCCGGCAGGCCGATCAGGCGTTTCGCACCACCGATCAACGCATCTCCCGAACTCCACACCGAGAGCGAGAAGAAGGCGATGGCGGTCAACAGCGACAGGAACGAACCGACGATCCGCCCGTGCACGCCGAAGTGCGCACCGGACGACACGGCATTGTTGGTGCCGTTGAGCGGACCGAACAGGCCCATCGGTGCGAGGATCAGCGAGCCGAGCAGCACGCCCGAAACAATCGCCCAGACGCCCGCCTGAAAGGACAGGCCGAACAGCACCGGGAAACTGCCGAGCACGGCGGTGGCAAAGGTATTCGCGCCGCCAAAGATCATGCGGAACAAGTCCACGGGACCGGCGGTGCGTTCGTTGTCCGGGATCTGTTCGACCCCGTGGGTTTCAATCTGCGTAAGGCTTTGGTCTTTGTTGTTGTTATTCATGATCTGCTCCGATCACAAAGGCGCGCTCATCGTGCGTGAGCGTCACCTGTTTGGCTAAGGGGGTGGCAGCCCTTCCGGCATTGCGGACAAATGTTCGTGGCAGGCCAGCCAATGGCCTTGTTGTTCTAGGCTCGACGCGTGTTTTCTGAAAACAATCGTCTCGCGCTCCTGGCTGAAGTGTTGCTCCCCTTGCATGCGCAGCTCGGTGGCCACGTCATGGATGAAAATCGCCACATCACCTTGCAGGCTGACGAAGGCGTTGCTCGAGGTGCACGACAGCACCTCGAAGCCATCCTCGGCGCGCCAGCTGTCCCACAACGCCTGATAGGCATCGCGCGACAGCAGGGGCTGTTCGAGGGTGTAGAACACGAAGCTCGCATCGGCGCTGAACGCGCCGAAGTAGGCTTCGCGATCGTTGCGGGCGAAGGCGGACACCAGATCGGCGGCCGCTTTCAGAACCTGATCACGTTCGTTCATGACCCGACCCTCAGCGGTGGACCACACCCGGCAGTACGCAGAGCATTTCGTACAGCAGGTTGGCGGCCAGCAGCGAGGTGTTGCCGGTGGTGTCATAAGCGGGCGAGACTTCTACCAGATCGCAGCCGATCAGGTCGAGGCCCTGACAGCCGCGAACGATTTCAATCGCCTGAATGGTCGTCAGACCACCGATTTCCGGGGTGCCGGTGCCAGGCGCCCAGGCCGGGTCGATGCCGTCGATGTCGAAGCTCAGGTACACCGGGCCGCCACCGACTTTCTCGCGCACTTCGGCCATCAGCGGTTCCAGCGACTTGTGCCAGCACTCTTCGGCCTGAACGACGCGGAAGCCCTGATCGCGGCTCCAGTTGAAGTCGTCAGCGGTATAGCCCTGCGCACGCAGACCAATCTGCACCACACGGTCGCAGTCCAGAAGACCTTCCTCGACGGCGCGACGGAAGGTCGTGCCGTGGGCGATCTTCTCGCCGAACATGTGATCGTTGACGTCAGCGTGAGCATCGATGTGCACCAGTCCGACCTTGCCGTGCTTTTTGTGGATGGCACGCAGGATCGGCAGGGTGATGGTGTGGTCGCCACCCAGGGTCATCGGGATCACGTTGTGCTCGAGGATGTTGTCGTAGGCTTCTTCGATGATGCGCACGGCGTCGAGCAGGTTGAAGGTGTTGATCGCCACGTCACCGATGTCGGCAACCGACAGCGAGTCGAACGGCGCAGCGCCGGTGGCCATGTTGTACGGGCGGATCATCACCGATTCGGTGCGGATGTCGCGCGGCCCGAAGCGGGTGCCGGGGCGCAGCGAAGTACCGATGTCCAGTGGCACGCCAACGAAGGCAGCGTCCAGGCCGGCAGCGGTCGGTACATGGGGGAGTCGGAGCATGGTGGCGATGCCGCCGAAGCGCGGCATTTCGTTGCCGCCCAGTGGTTGGTGAAGAATCTTGTCCACGGGTAGGGCCTCATCGTCTTTGTTTTATTTATGTCGGCGCGCCGCATTCGCAAGGTCACGGGCACCGCTGTGGGCCGATTCTGCGAAATGTAGTGCGGCGGAAGAATCGCTACGGGCAAATACTTAGTTCAGAATTTTCTAAACTAATGCCAGGGAGGTGGATAGACTTCTCGCTGATCGTTCCCACGCTCTCGTGGGAATGCATCCGGTGACGCTCCGCGTCACAGCCGTGAAGCGGACGCAGAGCGTCCAAGGCGGCATTCCCACGCGCAGCACGGGAACGATCTACGCAGAACGATCCTTGGAGTAAACATGGCCAACGCTTTACCCGACCTGAAACTTTTGCGCATCTTCGTCAGCGTCGTGCGTCATCAGGGGTTTGCCAACGCGCAGCAGGAACTCAACCTGTCGACGTCGGCGATCAGCACCTACATGAGCCAGCTCGAAGCCGCGCTGGGTCTGGTGCTGTGCCACCGCGGGCGTGGCGGTTTCAGCCTGACCAGCAAGGGCGAACTGTTCCATCAGGAAACCCTGCGCCTGCTGGCCGAACTCGAAGGTTTCGAGCAATACGCCGCCGCGCTCAAGGGCGAATTGCGCGGCACGCTCAACCTCGGGGTGATCGATTCCACGGTCAGCGACAAAGCCCTGCCGTTTGCCGAAGCCATCGGCGCCTACAGCCAGGAACACCCGGCGGTGCATTTGCATCTGTCGGTGATGAGTCCCTACGAACTGCAACTCGGCGTGCAGGACAACCGCCTCGATCTGGCCATTGGTGCATTCTCCACGCGCATGAGCGGTCTGGTCTACATGCCGCTGTACCGCGAACAGCACTGGCTGTATTGCAGCAGCCGTCACCCGTTGTTCAACGAGCGGCGGATTCCCGAGCAGGTCATCACTCAGCAACGCATGGTCGGTCGGGGCTACTGGAGCCAGGCCGAACTGGCGCGCCACGGTTTCAAACACAGTGCTGCGACGGTAGAAAGTATGGAAGCGCAGCTGATTCTGGTGCTGTCCGGAGCCTACATCGGCTACCTGCCGGAGCACTACGCCCAGGCCTGGGCCGACAAGGGCGACCTGCGGGTGCTGCTGCCGGCGACCTTCGGTTATCAGGCGCCGTTTTCCATGATCATGCGCCGTGGCCGCAGCCGCGAGCCGCTGATCCAGACTTTCCGCGATCTGCTCAAAGCACAGCTCAATCAGGCATAAGCACATGTCCAGACCCCAATGCCCGCGCTGCCTGCGCCCACAAACCCATTGCCTGTGCCCGCTGATCCCCAGCCTCGACAGCCGCACCCGGGTGTTGCTGTTGCAGCACCCGAGCGAGGTCAGCCACGCGCTCAACACAGCACGGCTGGCGGCGCTCGGTTTGAACAATGCCGAACTGATTGTCGGCGAGGTGTTCGAGGATCTGCCCGCGCTGCTGAACCGGCCGGGCTATCAGGCGCGGTTGCTGTTCCCGGCGGATGATGCGCAGCCGATGCAGGCGTACACCGCGTCCGATGAACCGCTGCTGCTGGTGGTGCCGGACGGCACGTGGCGCAAGGCGCGCAAGATGTTGCACCTCAATCCGCTGCTGGCGGCGTTGCCACGGGTGACGCTGGCCGAGGGCGGGGTTTCCCGGTATCGGCTGCGCAAGGCACCGGGGCCGGGGGCGTTGTCGACGATTGAGGCGATAGTGCAGGCGTTGCAGACGCTGGAAGCACCAGCCTCTTTCGAGCCGATGCTCAAGCCGTTCGAGGCGCTGATCGAGGGGCAGATTGCGGCGATGGGGGAGGAGACTTTCCAAAAGAATCACGGAGGCTGATCGCACTCGCCCTGATCGTTCCCACGCTCCGCGTGGGAATGCCGCCCGGGACGCTCCGCGTCCCTTCGCGACGGTGACGCAGAGCGTCACTGGATGCATTCCCACGCAGAGCGTGGGAACGATCAAAAATCCGGCTAATTATCAACGCTCGCGCATCGCTTCGGTCCGGGCCTTGAGCACCGGTTTGAGCAGGTAATCCAGCACGCTTTTCTCCCCGGTAATGATGTCCACCGTCGCCACCATCCCCGGAATGATCAGCAGCGGTTTCACATCCCCGCCCAAATGGTTTTTGTCGGTGCGCACCTGGATCAGGTAGAAGCTGTTGCCCTTGTCGTCGGTGATGGTGTCGGCGCCGATCAGCTCAAGCTTGGCGCTGAGCCCGCCGTAGATCGTGTAGTCATAGGCACTGAACTTGACCATGGCTTTCTGGCCCGGATGCAGGAACGCCACGTCCTGCGGCCGGACCTTGGCTTCGATCAGCAGGTTGTCTTCCAGCGGCACGATTTCCACCATGTCGCTGCCCGGCTGCACCACGCCGCCGATGGTGTTGACCTTCATCTGCTTGATCACGCCACGCACCGGCGAGGTCACGGTGGTGCGGCTGACGCGGTCGTCGATGGCGATGCTCGACGCAGTGATTTTCGACAGGTCGGTGCGTTTCTCGTTGAGCTCCTTGGCCGCTTCGGAACGGAAGGTCTGTTCCGATTCGTCGATCTTGCTGCGGATCTCGGCGATGGCCGATTCGGCGCGAGGAATCGCCAGGGTCGTGGCATTCAACGAACCGCGAATTTCCACGGCGCTGCGCTTGAGCCGCAGAATCTCCACCGGCGACACGGCACCGGTCTTGACCAGCGGTTCGGACATGTTCATTTCCTGATTGACCAGCGCCAGGCTCGAACTGTACTGGCTGGCTTTCGAGCGAAACTCCGCCAGTTCCTGGGTTTTTTGCCTCAGTTGTTCCGACAGTGTCCGCTGCTCGCTGGCCAGCCGCCGTTGCCGTTGTTCATACAGCGCGCGCTCGTCCTCGGCCACTTGCGGAGCCTTGGCGATCACCTCGTCCGAAAGCTTGAACGGCCGGCCTTCGGCTTCGGCAGACAAGCGTTCGACCTGCGCGGTCAGGGCATAACGATCGGCCTCGCTCTCACCCTTGTTCGACAGAAACCGCGTGTCATCCAGACGCAGCAAGGTGTCGCCCTTGCTGACCATTTGCCCTTCACGCACGAAGATCTCGGTGACGATCCCGCCTTCGAGGTTCTGGATCACCTGGACCTTGCTCGACGGAATCGCCTTGCCTTCGCCCATCGTTACTTCCTGGAGCACCGCGAACTTGGCCCAGACCAGCGCACTGATCAACAGCGCTGCCGCCAGCCACACGGTGATGCGCGACCAGCGCGGTGCGTCCTGCAACGAGGCGCCGGCGGTTTCCGGCATGAATTCGGCTTCGGCGCTTTTGCCGAAGCTGTCGAAGTAACCGCGCTGTTTTGAAGAAGACGAAGCAGACATGGGGCAACTCCTAGACCGCTGCCGAGCCGACCCGGCCCTTGCGCAGTGCATCGATGACCGCTTCTTTCGGACCGTCGGCGACGATCCGGCCGTTGTCCAGTACCAGCAACCGGTCCACCAGACTCAGCATCGAGGTGCGGTGGGTGACCAGCAGCAAGGTTTTGCCCTGCACCCAGCCGTGCAGCTTCTGGCGCAGGACGTCTTCACTGCTGTTGTCCATGGCGCTGGTGGGTTCGTCGAGCAGCATGATCGGCGGGTCGAGCAACAGCGCCCGGGCCAGCAGCACCGCTTGGCGCTGGCCACCGGAGAGCAGTTGACCGCGCTCACCCACCGGCCGATCGAAGCCTTGCGGATGCTGGCGGGCCAGTTCGGTGACGCCGGTCAGTTCGGCGACTTCGAGCATCCGCGAATCGCTGATGTAGCGAGCGCCGAGGGTCAGGTTGTCACGCAGGCTGCCGGCCAGCAGCGGCAGGTCGTGGGCGACATAACCGATTTGCTGGCGCAGGTCGGCGACGTCCAGTTGCCGCAGGTCGAGGTTGTCGAGCAGCAATTGGCCTTCTTCCGGTTCGTAGAACCCCATCACCAGCCGCGCCAGGGTGCTTTTGCCCGAGCCGCTGCGACCGATGATGCCGATCCGTTCGCCGGGTTTGACGCTGAAGCTGACGTTGCTCAGGGCCGGGGCGTTCTGGCCGTTGTAGTGGAAGGTAACCGCGTTGGCGTCCAGCGCGCCTTGCAGTTGCGTGCGCTCCAGCGGCCGCTGTTTGCCGTCGCGCTCCTGGGGCAGGGACATCAGCGCGTCGGTGCTTTTCATGGTCAGTTGCGCTTGCTGATAGCGGGTAATCAGCCCGGCGATCTGGCCCAACGGGGCGAGCACGCGGCTGCCGAGCATGTAACTGGCCACCAGCGCACCGACGCTGAGGTTACCGGCGATGATGCTGTAGACACCGGCCACAATCGTCGCCATCCCCGAAAACTGCTGGATGAACAGCGTGCCGTTGGTGGCCAGCGCCGAGAGATTGCGCGCATGGCTGTCGAGACGGGTGAGGGCGCCGTGGGTGCTTTCCCATTTGTGCTGGCGCTCGCTTTCGGCGCTGCACGCCTTGAGGGTTTCCAGGCCGCCGAGGGTTTCGATCAGCAATGCCTGACGCTCGGCACCGAGGCTCAGGCTTTTCTGTACGGTATCGCGCAGACGGGCCTGAATGATCATCGCGAACACGATCGTGATCGGAAACGCCAGCAGCGGAATCACCACCAGCCAGCCACCGAGCAGGCCGATCACCACCAGCATCAACACCACGAAGGGCAGGTCGATCAGGCTGGTCAGGGTCACGGCGGTGAGAAATTCCCGCAGGCCCTGAAAGTCGTGAATGCTCTGGGCGAATCCGCCGATGGTCGCCGGCCGGGCCTTCATCGCCATGCCGGTGATGCGCTCGAATAAAGTCGCGGAAAGGATCACGTCGGTCTTCTTGCCGGCGGTGTCCAGCAGGTGCGCGCGCACCACCCGCAGCACCAGTTCGAAACCGGTGCCGATCAACAACCCGATCGCCAGCACCCACAGGGTCGATGTGGCCTGATTCGGCACCACGCGGTCGTAGGTCTGCATGACGAACAGCGGCACCATCAGGCCCAGCAGGTTGATCAGGAAACTGGCGAGGATCGCGTCGCTGTACAGCCATTTCGACAGCTTCAGGGTGTCGCGAAACCACGCCTGCACTCGTGGCACCAAAGGCGAGCGCAGGTCTTCCAGTTCATGCCGGGGACGGGCGAACAGGGCCTGGCCGCTGTAGTGTTCGGTGAGTTCTTCACGACTGACCCATTGCTCGCCGCCGTCGGCTTCACTCGGCAGAATCAGCGCCTTGCCGTCTTCGGCAAACCGCCGCAGCACTGCCGTACGCCCATTGCCCAGCAGCAACAGCACCGGCAGGTTGAGCGTTGAAATGTCGTTGAGTTCCCGGCGCAGCAAGCGCGCCTGCAACCCGGCCCGGGCTGCGGCGCGGGGCAGCAGGTCCAGGCTCAGGCGTTGTTTGTCCAGGGGCAGGCCGGCGCTCAGGCTGGCGCGACTGACCGTCGCGCCATGGAGTTTGCAGAGGATCAACAGACCGTCGAGCAACGGGTCATCGAAGCTCAGCCGCGGATCGATCCCGGTGTTACCGGGTTGCATGCTGGTCATATTGATCGCTCCCGTTGAACTGGCTCGGCTATCCACATCAACCCTGTGTTACTGCGAGGCGTTCAACCGTACTGATCGTTCCCACGCTCTGCGTGGGAATGCAGCCCGTGACGCTCCGCGTCACTGGACGCGGAGCGTCCCCAGAGGCATTCCCACGCGGACGGTTCGACGCCTCGACGTGGGAACGATCAGGTTGCGGCCTTCGGCAGCGCCCGCACGCGGAACTACTTCAGTTCAGGCAAGCGCGCTTCGTTCTTCACCTCGGTCGCGGCTATCGCATCGGCCGGCAGCACGATCCGCTGCTTGTTCAGCAACTGGCCCATGTTCGCCAGCACGCGGTACATCGAATATTCCTCGGTGTAGCGGATTTCGGTGTAGCGACGGTTGGCGTTGTACAGCTCGTTTTCACTGTCGAGCACGTCCAGCAGGGTGCGCTGGCCGAGGCCGAACTGATCCTGATACGCGGCGCGCACGCGCTTGGTGGTCTCGGCGTATTCGCGGGCGGTCGGGGTCTGTTTCTTGGCGTTGACCATGGCGTTCCAGGCCAGGTGAATGTTCTCGTTGAGCTGACGCAGGGCGTTGTTGCGGATGTCCATCGCCTGGTTGATCTGATGCGCATCGGAGGCCAGCCGCGCCTTGTCGCTGCCGCCACGGAACAGGTTGTAGTTCATCACCACACCGACCCGCCATTCGTTGTCATGGCCCTCGTCGCCCTGCACGTTGTTGTTGGCGCCAACCGCGGCTTCGGCATCGAAGCGTGGATAGAACGGCGACTTGGCGACTTCGTACTGGCTCTCGGCCGATTGCACGTCGGCCTGGGCGGATTTCAGATACGGGTTGTTCTCGACCATGCTCTGCTGGGCTTCAGGCAGGGTGGCGGGCAACTCGCCACGGGTCGAGGCGGGCGTTTCCAGCTCATCGGGCATGCGCCCGACCACGCTGTAGAAGTTCGATTCGGCGTCCGCCAGGTCGACTTCGGCGGTGTCGAGGTTGTTCTGCGCCAGCGCCTTACGGGCAACCGATTGATCGGAGTCGGCGGTGCTGCCCACGCCGCGCTCGGTACGCAGGCCGATCTGGTCGTTGACGCGCAAGTGCGCCTGCAGGTTGTTCTTGGCCAGGGTCACCAGTTCACGGCGTTTGAGCACTTCGAGGTAGACCTCGATGGTGCGCAGGGCCAGGTCCTGAGCGGTGCCTTGCGCGTAATACGCGCGCGAGTTGGAAACGCCCTTGGTGCGTTCGACTTCGTTGGCAGTGTTGAAACCGTCGAACAGCATCTGCCGCAGACGCAGCTCGGACTGGGTGTAATTGAGGATTTCGGTGTGGTGGTTACCGAAGGCCCGGGTGTTGGTGTTGTCGCTGTAGCCACGCCCGTAAGCAGCGTTCAGATCCACCGACGGATAGAAGCCGCCCTTGGCGACCTTCACTTGTTCATCAGCCGACAGACGCGCATCCACGCGTGAGGCAAGTTCCGGGTGGGTGGCGAGAGTGCTCTGGATCGCTTCGGTGAGGTTCATGGCCTGTGCCTGGGAAGTGCAAGCCATGGCCAGCAAAACCGCGCTGCAGAGGGGGGTTAGTACGCGCATGGGTGCATCTCCCTGAGTCCTGATGGTGTTTCGCTGTCGCCAATTTATTGACGATATTTTTAGTAAAAAGCGTTTCATGCCTGTAACAACAGAGCTAAGAACATCCTGAAGCGTAGCTAAGAAAAAATTTTCATATGGGTTATGCCAAAAAAAACTTATGCGGTTCGCCAAATCCAGCACATTGTTCCACTCGAAAGCCTTTGTTTTATGCGCGTTAGGGAGCACAGAAAGGCTTGAGGAAAGTTCCACTCACTTTGCGACATACGGCGAAGTACTGCTAAAGGGGAGGGACGCGTAGCGGCTGATGAGCGACAGTTTTTTGTCACTCGGGTGATTCACCACCGTTACGTAGCGCTAGTGGGAATGCAGCATTGAACAGAGACTCCAACTGCTTGATGGCATTGGCGTTTCTGGATTTGTGCAACCTGCGAAACGAACTGTCGAGGTGCGAGCGTCGCCCCGACAACCCGCTTGAGCCATGGGCTGCTTCGCGAACCAGCGCCGACGGTGGTCGGCAGCGGAGGAATGCACATGGCAACGCTCATCGGGATCGTCACTAAAGTCATTGGTCAGGTTTTCGCTCAATCGGCAGACGGCAGTCGGCGCCCATTGGTCGAAGGTGATCGTCTGTTTGCAGGCGATCAATTGATCACCGGAGCAGAAGGGGCGGTTGCCGTCCATCTGCAAAATGGCCAGGAACTGACCCTCGGTCGCGACAGCAGCCTGACCATGAGCGGCCAGTTGCTGGCCGATCAGGCCGCCCACGTCAATGCCCCGGAAGCGGTGACCCCGAGCGAGTCGCAACTGACCGACGTCGAACAGATTCAGAAAGCCATTGCCGCCGGCGATGACCCGACTCAAACCGCCGAAGCGACGGCGGCCGGCCCCGGAGCCACCGGTGGCGTGCCGGGTGCGCTGGGCGGCGGCCACAGTTTTGTGTTGCTGACCGAAGTGGCGGGCCGGGTCGATCCGGTCATCGGTTTCCCGACGGCCGGGTTCAACGGCATTCCGGAGTTTCCCGAAGAGCGGCATAACGCGGTGATCGACAATGGTGACGGCCAGGCCGCCCCGATTGTTTCGCCACCACCGCCGGTCAACAACCCGGTGACCCTCGGCGGCCTGTCCGTACCCGGCGGCGAATTGACCCTCAACGAAGCCAATCTGCCCGACGGTTCCGCTGCCAACCCTGGCGCGCTGACCCAGACCGGCAGCTTCACGGTGTCGGCGCCGGATGGCCTGAGCAGCCTGAGCATCGGTGGCATCAACGTGATTGTCGGTGGCGTGCCGATCGGTTTCCCGCAATCGATCACCACGCAACTGGGCAACACCCTGACCATCACCGGCTACAATCCGGCCACCGGCACGGTCAGCTACAGCTACACCCTCAACGGCAACGAAACCCACGCGGCGGGCGACGGTGCCAATAACCTCAGCGAACAATTCACCGTGATCGCCGGCGACAGCAATGGCGACACCGCGACCGGCACGCTGGACGTCAACATCACCGATGACGTGCCGAAAGCGTTCGATGACCAAAATGGCACGGCAACAGAGACTCAACTGACGCTGACCGGCAATGTGCTGACCAACGACGTGCAAGGTGCCGACCGCGTACCAGTCGGCGAGAACGCCGGTCCGATCACCCCCGGTACATTCATCGGGACTTACGGCACATTGGTGCTGAACGCCAACGGGACCTACACCTACACCCTCAACACCAACGATGCGGACTTCAAAAACCTGCACGGCGGTGGCAATGGCACCGAGACTTTCACTTACACCCTGACCGATGCCGACGGCGATACCAGTACTGCGAACCTCGTCTTGCAGATCCACAACAACGACGATCCGGTGATCATCAATGGCCTCGACGTCAAC